>CAZGGB010000018.1:0-44433 GCA_964525115.1 uncultured Sangeribacter sp.
TTCGTCTTGATGGCGCCGGCAAGGCCAAGATGACGGTATTCTGGATCGACAATCAGTCCGGACGTGGCAACGAAATCTCCATGACCCCAGCTTTCAATGTAGCTGAACCCGACGAGTCTGTCTCCGTGAAGAGCCACCACGCTCTTACCGCTCGTAATCTTCTGAGCGATATATTCGGGTGTCCTTTTAGCGATGCCGGTGCCGCGCTGAAGGGCTGATTCATAGATCAGTTTTACTATCAGTTCAGCATGTTTTGCATCTTCTGGTTCAGCAAACTTAACTGTGATACCGTTGATTTGCATTTTGTTGATGTTACCGAAAAATTGTTTAAATACTGTGTTTGCCCGTCGCGCAAGCCATGGCTCTCCGTACGCCAAGACCCTTTTTCTGGTTGAGTGGGACAAACAATTTGCAAAGTTACAAAAAATAATTGAAAATTTGGAATTTAGAATTTAGAAATTTTAGATTTGTTCTACAAAGAGGTGGAAAAATTATGAAAAAGATGGATTATTTAGGCATTTTTCGTAAAAAGAAAAGACATACAGCTCAAAAGTCCATACTGCATGCCTGACGACTAAAATTGGAAAAATCTTTTCGAATACCTGATGAAATATTAGAGCCCATCTAATAAATTTGAGTGCCCTTGGGGTCGCTGGGTTGGAGCGATTTTGGGCTCTTAATAAAAAAGGAGTCTAAACAACTTCATAATCTGGATATGGGGATAAGAGAATAACTTAATCTTATTTTTAGGATATTGATTCATAATACAGGATAAAAGGATATAATTCATAATAATTATGGCTACAATAAAAGTAAAATTCAGACCATCTGTTAATACTGAACAGGAGGGAACAGTCTATTATCAAATTCTGCATGAACGTAGGCAGAGACAATACGCAACGGATTATCATATATTTTCATCAGAGTGGGATGAGGATCGAAATTCCGTTAAAGAAGACAAATGTAGGGACCGGAAAACTTTCATACACTCCATCAGGGAGAGAATTCATTGGGATATGGAGCGATTCTCTAAGATAATTCGAAATCTTGATTCTAGAGGATTCGGTTATACATCTGACGATATAATAGGAGAATTCCAGAGATATGCTAATGAGTATTCTGTTTTTAAATATATGGAGAATGTAATCATCCAATTGAAGCAGAATGGGAAGATTCGAACAGCAGAAGCATATAAGGCTACTCTCAGCAGTTTTAAGAAATTTCGCGATGATGAAGACATGATGTTGGATACCCTTAATCGAGAGGTTGTGGAATCTTATGAGGCATGGCAACGATTAAGAGGGATAGCCCCGAATACAAGTTCATTTTATATGCGTATACTTAGAGCTGTCTACAATAGGGCAGTGGAGGAAGATATCGTGGAAAATCGAAGTCTATTTCGAAGGGTATATACAGGAATAGACAAGACGGTAAAGCGAGCGCTTCCCCTTGAGATGATAAAAAAGATTATGAATTTGGATCTGTCACTTATCCCATATCTTGACTTTGCAAGAGACATGTTCATGCTTAGTTTCATGCTGAGGGGTATGAGTTTCATCGACATGGCTTATCTTAAAAAGAGTGACAGAATCAATGGAAGCATAACATATAGAAGATGCAAGACGGGTCAACAATTGACAATAGCATGGACATCGGAAATGCAGCAGATTCTTGATAAATATCCTGATAATGAGAGCGACTATCTTCTTCCTATTATTAGAAATAAAGGAGTAAATGAGAGAATTGTATATAGAAACGTTGGATATAATATTAATCACAATCTCAAGACAATAGCGCGACATTTAGGAATATCTATACCTTTGACGATGTATGTTGCGCGCCATAGTTGGGCCTCAATAGCAAAAACTAAAGGAATTCCACTTAGTGTCATCAGCCAAGGAATGGGTCACGATTCGGAGACTACAACACAGATATATTTAGCAAGTCTCGACACTTCCATAGTAGACCGTGCAAATTCAATAATAATAAAGGGATTGAAGTAAGGATATGTTCATTATATCTTTTAGGATTATAAATGTCGTTACACTTTTCAGTACGTAATTGGGTCAATGTTGCGACGTTCGAAACTCCGTCTCCTAAAGTAGGAGGCGGAGTGAAATACGATGTCTTATAGGATCGATGTCGATGATTTTGACTTGTATTCGTTGACCGAGTTTTAGAATATCTGAGACGGAGTTAATGCGACGGTCGGATATTTGTGAGATGTGAAGTAGACCGTTTTCTTTTATCCCGAGATTTACGAATGCACCGAAAGCAGTTATATTATTGACAATTCCCGGGAGTTCCATACCAACAGAAAGTTGGTCGAAGCTTTCTACACCCGGAACGAAGGCTTCGTTGTCATCATCGGTTCTCGGGTCGCGACCAGGTTTGCGGAGTTCTGTGATGATATCAGTCATGGTTTCGAGACCGCCTATGCCTTTTTCTGCAAGAGTCTTGACATCAATTCGGTTGAGGAGAGGATCGTTGGCAGGGAGATCAGCTGGGTTTACACCTATGCTTCGAGCCATTTCCTTAACGAGTGCATAGCTTTCCGGGTGAATACCTGTGTTGTCAAGAGGTTCATCTCCACCCGGAATGCGGAGGAATCCTGCGCTGAGTTCAAAAGCTTTGTCACCGAGTCGAGGTACTTTCTTTAATTGTTGGCGGGTCCTGAAATCACCATTTTTAGCACGGTAAGCAACAATGTTTTTAGCTAATGCCGGACCGATTCCTGATACGTAAGAGAGTAGTTGCTCGCTGGCTGTATTTACGTCGACTCCAACAGCATTCACGCAACTCATGACAGTATAATCGAGCATATCCTTCAGCTTGCTCTGATCTACATCATGCTGATATTGTCCAACTCCAATTGCCTTAGGGTCGATTTTTACGAGTTCTGCAAGTGGGTCTATAAGGCGTCGACCAATGGAAACAGCTCCTCTTACAGTGACATCTTTGTCTGGAAATTCTTTTCTTGCTACATCAGAGGCAGAATACACAGAAGCACCGTTTTCATTGACCACATACACTGCTTTTTCAGGAATAAGGCCACTTCCTTTAATGAATTTTTCTGTTTCGCGAGAAGCCGTACCATTTCCGATGGCTACTGTGTCAAGATTATGTTTCTTAATAAATGCATCTACTATTTGAAATGCACCTGCAAAATCATTGCGAGGAGGAACCGGATAAATCACAGATTCATCCAATAAGTTTCCTTGTTGATCGAGCGCAACGACTTTGCAACCAGTGCGATAACCTGGATCAATGGCAAGAATTCGATGTCCTTTAAGAGGAGGATTAAGAAGAAGCTGGCGTAGATTTCCAGCGAAAATATCTATAGCTACTTTGTCAGCTTCCTCCTTAAGAGAAGAAGAGACTTCGTTTTCTATGGATGGGCACAGAAGACGCTTACCGGCATCTGCAACAGCGTTATCAATGATTTTAGTACATTCGTTTGATGCGTATCTGGGCCCGAAATTATCAATGAGTTTATCTCGTAGTTCCATTCCTTTTTCAGGAAGCGTATATTTCACTTTTATTAATCCCTCAGTCTCGGCCCTACGCAAAGCAAGATACTGATGAGATGGCATACGGCGAATGCTTTGTGAGAATTTGGCATATTGTGCGTATGGAGATTGTTTGAGTGAGGTCTCTTTGTCTTTTGCAGGAGAGGATTCCAATGTCCCTACACGTTGATAATAATTTCGAGTTATATTACGCAGTCTTGATGACTCGGCAGCCCATTCAGCAATAATGTCTGAAGCCCCGGCGATAGCTTCAGCAGTGTCCTTGACATCATTTTTGCCTACAAATCTTTGGGCTGCCTGATGGCAGTCTACTGGTTTGCCACTCATCAGAATACGTGCGAGAGGTTCGAGTCCCTTTTCTCGGGCGATTGTGGCACGGGTTCGTTTCTTTGGTTTGTAAGGAGCGTATATGTCCTCGAGTTCTGTCATCGAAGAAGCTTTGGCAAGAGCCTCCTCAATATTTGAGTCGAGAGCATCGGCATCAGCAATAGCAGAACGTATAAAGTCCCGTCTGGCTATCAGTTCTCTTTCAGATTTAAGTGCAGTTTCAATGGCACGTATTACCACTTCGTCCATGCTGCCGGTGAGTTCCTTACGATATCGGCTAATGAAAGGGACAGTAGCACCTTCATCCAGTAGTTTTATGACTGCAGCCACTCTGTTGGCAGAGAGGTTGGTTTTAGAAGCAACTGCGATTGCTAAAGTATCTTCTTGTTTCATTTAATTCTATTTTAGGAGACAAAATTAGGGAATAATTTTTGATTTTGCAAATTAAGAATAAATGTAACATATACTTGAACACTCCATTCAGAAGGTTTGGGAATTCGGGCTATTTTTATTAATTTTGCCGATGAAAAAATATTATACATTTGAGTGAGAGTATGGATTTTATTGTGGAGTTTGAGAGTGACAGGTTAGGATATGGACGCGTGGTGCTCGATAATATTTCGAAAGGCGGAGTCTGTCGTGGTGTAACTGCTATTGTTGGTCGTAATGGTAGTGGAAAGACTACTTTGGGAAATGTGATTGCCAAGGGACGGTATGCATATGGAAACCGATTGAAATTCAGTGAAGGTATTTCTCGGGTCAAGATGCTTACTTTTACCGATATACACTCTTTTACGGGGATTGATGTGCAATCATTTCAACAAAGGATGGAAGCGACTGCCAATGATTATGTGCCTTCGGTAAAAGATATTTTTAAGAGGAAACTTGAGTCGTCAGAGTGGAAAAAGTATTCTGAGGCATTTCGATTGTTTGATATAGAGGGAAAGAAAATCAATTATCTTTCAAGTGGAGAGTTGAGGAAGCTTTTGATCATCAATGCGCTTTGCGACAAGCCTGATCTTTTGATATTGGATAATCCTTATATAGGTTTGGATGCTTCTTCTCGTGTAGATTTTGACGAGTCAATGAAGTTACTGCGAGACAACGGAGTGTCCGTGATTTTTCTTTTGTGTGATGCTGTTGATGTGCCACATTATGTGGATTCTATAATTGAAATCGACAGTTGTAGAATTGGTTATCCGATCACTACAAAAGATGAAATTTCGCACTATTTGCAAGATTCAAATACTTCTTGCGGAAGAAGTCGTGAAGCGGAGAATAAAGCGAAATGGATACCGGAGAGAATAACTCCGGCGTTGTATGAGAATTGTGATACTGTCTTTTCAATCAAAGATGGTCATGCCCGATATGGGGACAAAACGATATTTGAAAATTTCAATTGGACAGTTCGACGAGGAGAGTGTTGGGCGCTTAATGGACCTAACGGCTCAGGGAAGTCATTGCTTTTGAGTATGGTTTGTGCTGATAATCCACAAGGATATGCAAATGACATTACTTTGTTTGATCGGCATCGTGGAACTGGTGAGAGTATTTGGGAGATAAAGGATGCGATTGGGTATGTGTGCCCTGAGATGCAATTGTATTTTAAGTCGAATGATTCGGTGAAAGATATAATCATACAGGGAATGCGGAATTCCCTCAATCGGTATAGGAAATCTACTCAGGAGGAGCAAGAAATGGCAACTGCGTGGATGAAGTTATTGGAGATTGGTCAGTTAGCCGATAAAAAGTTTTCAGAATTGTCATCCGGAGAGCAACGTATAGTGATGCTCGCCAGAGCAATTGCGAAGCAACCGGCACTAATGGTGCTTGATGAGCCTTTGCATGGGCTGGATAAGGAGCATAAACATAGGATCAATAAGATAATTTCAGAGATGGTCGTAAAGAATGGGTCTACTTTGATTTATGTGTCACACTATATGACAGAATTGCCAGAATGCATCACACTTACAAAAGAAATTGGAAAGAAGTGAGAATGACAACTAATTTCCTATCCGAAACTACAGTGATATTCAAGCGATACCTGGGCTTTAGCCCAGGTATCGGTATAATCATGTTGTCATAGATCTAATATTGATCCGCTATTCTTTTTAATAGAGAATAGGTTATTATTGAACGTTTGTTTGTTGATTTTCTTCTTTTGGAGTCTCATCTTGAAGTTTGAAATTAACGGGGAGATGGAAGTAGCTTGCTACGTCCTTACCGTCAACTTTAGCAGGAGTCCATTTAGGCATACCATTCACAACTCTTAAAGCTTCATTATCGAGGTCAGTATCAACTCCTCTTACAATTTCTGCGTCTGCTACTGTTCCGTCAGATTCAATCACAAACTTTACAATGACGCGACCCTGAATATTATTTTTATGTGCAGATTCAGGGTAACGGATATTAGTTCTAAGATAATTTAATAGGGCATCCATCCCACCCGGAAATTCAGCATTATCTTGCACAGCAACGAAGACCGTTCTGTCTTTTGCTGGAGCCGAAGCTTCTTCGAAGGTGGAAGTTGTGGTTGCGACTGGTGTAGTAGCCAATGATTCAAGAACTCCTGCTACAGATGGGATAGTAGTCACTGCGATTCCTGCACCGATGGCTGGAATCAAAGCAAGCGCGAACAATCTGCGCTGCAACGATGTTTTTTCTTTGTACATCATAGTTACACGTTTTTGAAGTTTACTGTGATTAAGGCTGTTGGCAAACGATTGGTACCCGGAGCCGACAGCCCGTTTTAATAATAAAAGTTGATATTCCCTAATATTCACCCCCGATTCAATTACCTTCTCATCGGCTTGATACTCATGAACGGCCTTGAGTTCCTCTCTCATAGCCCATGCTGCAGGATTATACCATTGAATGCAAATGGTGAGATAAGCTAATACGAGGTCAGTCCAATGAAACAATTTCAAATGAGCATATTCATGAACCAGTATAATATCTCCATCTTCTTCATAGTCAGCTCTATTCATCACTATTGAGTCATGCCAGCTGAATGGCGATATTTTGTTATTATCATCCACTAAAATAAGTATGAAATTGCCAAATTCAGAGCGTTCACCATCTTTTTTTATTCTCCAAAGCATACACAAACCAAACAGAAAATAGATTGAGGTAATTACCAAACCTCCAACATATATTTTGAATACGAGATTAGTTATGGTTGGGGAAATAAAGTTGCCAGTATGGTCTCCATTAGTTGTGATTTCAGAAGTTATTTCACCGATCTCAATATTGCCTACCCCAGAGACGCTATTATTCGAGTGGAGAACAACAGCAAGCACAATCAAAGGAATTGTCAGAGAAGCTGCATAAATAGCAAGTAGCAGCCTGCGATTTACGGCATGTTGTCGTGTTCCTGCTAAGAGGTATCTATATGCAAAATAGCAAAATGCAAATATTACAGAAGATATAAGAGAGTAGGAGAGTATCATGATTCGTCAGTTTTTGTTGGATTTTTCTTCTCAATGAGTTCAAGAATTTCTTTCACTTCTTCTACAGATATTTTTTCTTCTTCTAAAAGAGAAGAAACAGCCACTTTATAGGAGTTCCCAAAATAATTGCGAATAACGTCAGTGAGTGATTTAGAGCGAAATTCGCTCCTGTCTGCAATGGCATAGAAACGATGAGAGCTTCCAAACACTTCATGACCGACATAACCTTTTCCTTCCAAGATTCTGACGTTGGTGGCTATTGTATTAAAATGCGGTTTGGGTTCTGGGTATCGTTCCAATATTTCTCTTACAAAGAGAGGTCCATTCTCCCAAAGGATGTTCATAAGTTCAGCTTCTTTTTCGGTGAGCAGTTGTTTCTTTCTTCCAGCTTTCATAATAGTTAAAGTGTTAATTTTTTATGAGATGGGGTCTTAGTGAGTTAATAAAGAAATTCAATTTTGATTTCGGATACAAAGATAAAACTAAAATTTTAAATATGCAACTAATTTATTAGTTTTTTTTTAATAAAAATTATTTATGGCATTTCGTATTCACCTAAGTAGCTCGCAAAAATTAATGATATGATAAATGCGAGATAATCTTGAGGCAGGTTGGCTGCGGAGTGAAGGAGCTTAGCGAGCTAAGCGACTGAACGACAATGCCAAGATGGCCAAGATTAGCCGCAGTTATCATGTCAAGATCTTTCAAGCTGCTTGGTTTTCATATATCGTTTAATTTTTGTGAGCTACTTAAGATTAAAGTTGAAAGCAAGCATCACTGTACTGACAACTAAAGAAAAAAGCGGACCCTAATATTTTTAGAGTTCGCTTTTTCTATTCCTATAGAATATTTTAGCTGTCCATTCCGCCTTCGTAGCCAGAGCTGTCCATAGGTTCGCTCTCACGGTCTTTATTAGGCTTGGCGTTCATATTACCAAAGGAGAATTTAATAGTTAGGCGGAAAGTGCGTCCGCCACGCCAGCGTTCGTTAAATTGTGTGTAATCCGGACCATTTGTAGTGCTTTTGAAGCGACGGGAATCGAAGAGATCGCGGCAGTTGAGTGAGAATGACCAGGCTCCAAATACACGGCGCAGTCCAAGATCAACACTCCAGCCTCCTTGTCGTGAGCCTTGAGCGGAAAGCATTTTAGAATTATAGTTGCCGGTTGCTTGTAGGGAAATAGACCATGGTAGTTTTACATTTGCCATCATCCTGGCACTCCATGCGAAGCTGTTTTGTTTCTTGCCACTGAGGGGAATAAGATTGCCGCTTTCTGCCAGAAAGTCATAGTTCCATCCGGAAATGTGATTGTTGTAGAGGTTGACTGTTGTGGTCAAGTCGAGATGATTGAAAAGAGAGTTCTTCGAAACAATCTCACATCCTGAATTGACTTCATCTGCTATGTTGGCCCATGTGGAATACATAACGTCTCCATCAAGATAGCTAATACGATTCATCATATCGGAAGTGGTGCGGACATAAGCAGACAAAGAAAGCATATGCCAGGTCCAGCTTTTCAGATAGTTCAGTTCGAAAGAGTTTGAATATTGAGGTTGGAGTTCCGGGTTACCATAACTGACGTTGGTCGGATCAGAAATATCATGGAAAGAATTAAGCTGTCCTCCCCAAGGGCGACGTATTCGTCGGGTATAGTTGATTTGAAGCTCATTATCGTGTGGTAGACTATAGGAGAGGAATAGACTGGGAAAAAGTGCAAAATTGTTTTTCTTAAAAGGAACTACATCATTTTCTGTTTGAGCGAAAGAGAGGGAGCGTGTCTTAATTTGCCATGCTTCAGCTCGCAGTCCGGCTGAAAAGCTGAATTTCTCTACATTGCCTCCAAGCGTAGCATATAGAGCAGAGACATTATTATTATATATGAAGCGATTGTAGAGTTCTTCATTTTGCTTCATGTCAGATAGTGAAGTGCCGGAGTATGTGTCAGTAGGAGTGTTCTCGTGGCTATATCTGCCGTTGAAGCCTGCTTCAAGCTTAAGCCATTCGGTGATTTTATTGGTATAATCAACTTTTGTCTCCCATGAATTGTTTGACATTTCCATATTCTGTTCCTGATACTTGGTAGAAGAATATTCTGGGTATTCTATTTCTTCAAAATACGAGCGCCAAGATGGTCCTCCCCAATGATTGAATCCTGCTATGACATCGAGAGTATGGTTATCGTTCCACTTATGAGTATAGTTAAATTCGGCATGCATTCCTTTATGCTTACCCTTATTTTTTGAATAATCATCATTAGAAATCCAGTTGCCGGGTACATTTGAAGTGTAGAGAGTAGTTGATCGGCTGTTATTATGGCCTAACATGCCGAAACCATTCAGCCCTATATCATCTTTATCGGTCAGATGATATGTAAAACCGAGGCGAGCGAATATATTTCTACCTCTGTTGGGGCTTTTACCATCTGAATGTGTGAAAATTCCATTAGGATTACCATCATCATCAAGAAATTCTCGATCCATCTTAGAGCCTCCTGTATTGCGGCGCATACGGAATCCAAGACCAGCGAAAGCATCCACTTTCGAAGAGCTGAAATTGATATTTGCACTTGCATTTCCTCCTCCACGTGAATTTGCACTAAGTTCGGCACTTCCGTAGTAGCCGGCTTTTCGGTCTTTCTTGAGAATAATATTGATGATACCTGCAGTGCCTTCCGGACTATATTTTGCAGAAGGATTAGTGATTACTTCAATTCTATCGATAGTTTCAGCCGGTATTTGTTCAAGAATCTGTGCACGATTGTCGGCTGTCAAGCCTGATTCTTTTCCATTGATCCAAACAGTTACAGAAGAATTTCCACGAAGTGAGACTTCGCCATCTTGATCCACTTCAACAGAGGGGATGGATTCAAGGAGTTCTGATGCTGACTGTCCGGCTGCCGCGATATTAGCATCGACAGAAAATACTTTCTTGTCAAGCTCGAATCGCATCTGGCTTCTGATACCTTCTACTACCACTTCTTGAAGAAGTTTTGCGTCATCTGCAAGACGGATATCACCAAGATTAATGTTACCTCCGGATATATTTGCCTCACGCTCTTGGGGCACACTTCCAATATTGGATATTTTAACAAGATATTTACCATCTGAGACACCTTTTAGTATAAATCTTCCATTTTCATCAGTGCTTGTCCCGATGGGAAGCGGTTTGCCTGTCTTGGCATTAAAAAGCTGGACATTTACGAAGTCCATTGGCTCTCCAGTCTCTTTATTCAAGACTTTACCTGTAATATCACCGTTGGCGAGTGCATGAAAAGATGCCATGCATAGGATGCAAGGCAATATAAACCTTAAGTTCATATTTTATTGATATATTTTTTACAGTAGAAACATTTTATTCTTTAGATATGACTGAGGATAAAGGTAGAGGTTTAATCGTTATTACTATTTTTTTAATATTAGGACCTAATTTCATAAATATTAGAGAAAAAAAGCTCCATAGGCGAGGGCCTTATGGAGCTTTTATAATATTATGTATGATTAGATTGAGAGGAGGAGGGATTCAATCCAAATTACAGCGATGCCGGCGAGGTAACCGAGGAAAGCAAGTCCGGTAATACGCTTGAAATACCACATGAAAGGTATTTTCTCTATGCCCATAGCCACGACGCCGGCTGCTGAACCTATTATCAGTAGACTTCCTCCTACTCCTGCACAGAATGTAAGGAGATGCCAGAAAAGACCATCTTCAACGAAGAGTGATAAATATGTAGGATCTGAAGAAGCGGCAATCATGGCGTCGTTGGCAACTGGATACATCTCCATGCAAGCTGCAACTAATGGAACATTGTCAACAATAGAAGAGAGAATGCCGATAATGCCGTTGATGACATAAACATCGTGGAAAGAATCATTGAGCCAAGCTGCTAATGCTCCCAATATTCCGGCTTGACTTAAGGCAGCTACAGCCATCAGTATTCCCAAGAAGAAGAGAATAGTAGACATATCGATGTATCTGATCACTTGAGAAACACGCCCTTCAATCTTACCATCAAGCTTGTAGTAGCGAACAATTAGCTCAGTTAGAAGCCATAAAACTCCGAGTGAAAGGAGGATTCCCATATATGGAGGAAGATGAGTTATGGTCTTGAATATAGGAACAAAGATAAGACCTCCAACACCGCAGCAGAGTATGAGTATTGAAAGATTCCTGTGTTCTTCGTATAATTCGTAACCCACACGTTGGTCTTGACTATTTAATGGTTCTACTGCTGTAGGAGGAACTAATCTTGAAGCAATAGCAACCGGGACCACTACGGAGACAAGAGAAGGGATGAGAAGATTTGTGATAAGGTCGACAGAAGAGACATAGTTTTTCATCCAAAGCATAATGGTTGTGATGTCACCAATCGGCGACCACGCACCACCGGCATTTGCTGCCAGTACAATAACGCATGAAAAAAGCCATCTTTCCTTATAATTCCTAAGCATTCTACGAAGCATCATGACCATAATGATAGTAGTGGTCATATTGTCGAGCACGCAAGAGAGGAAGAATGCAAAGACGGAAAGAATCCACATAAGTTTACGTTTGTCGTTAGCATGGATTCGGTCTACGATAATGCGAAAACCACCATAACGGTCGATGAGTTCGACGATAGTCATGGCCCCAATAAGGAAAACTACAATCTCACATGTATCGCCAAGAGCTTCGATCAACTCTGACGAAACAGCGGAATCGTGACTTCCTAAAGCATAGACAGCCCAAAGTAGGGCACACATAATGAGAGCGAACGTTGCCTTATTGATATGCAATACATGTTCGCAGGCTATCAGGAGATAGCCGAGAATAAAGATTACTAACAGTGTCGTAATCATAACTTTGAATTTAAAGACCTAAACATAGATGCCTATTATTGGCATCCTACCTTGAAACATTTGACAAAATTAGTAATTTTTTTTGAAAATATTGTGTTTTTTGTTAAAAAAGTTTAAGGCTTAGATTGAGATATTTTGCACAATATGGGAAGCTCATCAGCCATTATTATTTTATAAGGATTTTTTTTGAGTGTGATATTTTTAAGCCAGGAGTAGAGGTGTCGGTGATATGTCCTTGTATGTCGTACCATATTTCATTGGAAGGGGATTGATCTTCAATCGTAGAGACTGCCGAGTCTTCAGCAAATGAACAGATTGTTTTTAATGCCGGTGTAGCCCGTCCGTCAAGGCTATTGAAAAGGGGTGCATTATACCATCCTCCAAGGTTAGTTTTATAAGCATTATATTCCATCCACCACCAGAATAGGCCATTGACTCTATCATATTTTTCAAGAGTTGCAACAAGGTCTTTGGCAAAAGCATTTTGTCCTTGTTCACTATAAGACCATTTGCTTGAAAAGTCATGGGTTGTGCCCGGAACTTCCCATTTATATGAATATCCTGTCTCTACTATCATGATGTTCTTTTCTGGATATTTTGCCTGAAGAGATGACAGGGCTTTGTCGAGGACACTCATATCACCATGAAAATATGGATAATAACTAAGACCAATAATATCGTACTCAACGTTAAGTTTTTTCATTTGATCATAGAAATTAGTGAGAACATCCACTTGAGCAACTCTTTCAGTATGAAGCACTATTTTTGCTTCCGGACAAATCTCATGGCAAGCTTTGATAGCCTGACTTAAAAGCTTGCCGAAACGCTCCCAATTAGCACTATTACCCATGTAGACTTTCTTTAGAGAAGCAGAAGAAGCATCTTCCGGTCCCCACAGCATTCCGTAGCTTATCTCATTGCCAGGTTGAATAAAAGTTGGAGTTACGCCTGCATCCTTAAGAGTCTGCAGGGTTTCTTTTGTGTAGTCATAAATTTTATTGTATAATTGCTCGTCGGTCAGTCCTTTCCATGCTTCTGGAGTCCATTGCTTTGCAGGATCAGCCCATGTGTCGGAATAATGGAAGTCAAGCATCAGATTAAATCCGTTGTCAACAATTCTCTTACAAAGAGTGGTGATGTAGTCAAGATCTTGACAGGCATTGGGATCATATTTTGTGGGATATTTAGACTTATGATCATCTGGATTTACGAATAAGCGGACACGCATGGCGTTCATTCCCTCATTATGGAGCCAAGGAAGTAGATCGGCAATCTTTGTGCCATCTTCTGTATTATATTGAGCTCCTGCATTTTCGTATTCTGGGAGAAGTGAGATATCGCCACCTACATATCTTTGGGAGTAAATAGAAAATACGGAGATAAGTATTGATGTTAATGATAGTAAAGATTTTTTCATATGCTTCTAAAAGATTTATTGTTAATTTATTAGTTTGGAGGGATAAAATTTTAGAGAAGAATTTTATAGTATGAAGGAAAGGAGGGTTGCTGATTCGTAGCCTTCCGGGGTTCGTAGCCAATCAATACGAGAGCCAGTAGGAGAGAAGTTTGCTTTTTTGAAGCAGTTCAAGGCATTGGTGTTGGACTCGGCTACAGTTGCAGTCAGTTGATGTAGCCCAAGGCGGACTCTGCTATAGTTTTTGACTTCTTCAAGGGCTGCAGTCGCTATGCCTTTTCCTCGGAACTCAGGGATGATATAAATGCCGATGTCTGCCCTGAGGTGGCGAGAGGAGATATCAAAGAGGTCGAGGATGCCGGCTGGAGATCCGTCGAGGTCTATGATCAATCTGAGCTGGCAGCTTCGCAGAGGATCTGCATCATAGGTCAATGCATATTGGCGAAGAAGTTCGCGGCTTAAGGGAGCGAGATAGTCAGAGTATTTCCAAGCAGCTTCATCAGATTCAGCTGCGAACATCATGTCGACATCTTCAGGCTCAAGGGCTCTTAGTGTGAGCATAAGGAATGTTTAATATTGTATGTTAAAAACTGCTATTTGTAGGGCACGCGGTTTACAATGGAGCGACCGAGGGTCAGTTCGTCAGTATATTCGAGGTCGTTGCCTATGCTGACTCCACGAGCAAGCATACTGATTTCCACGTTGTATGGTGCGAGTTTACGGGAAATATAGAAATTTGTGGTGTCTCCTTCCATAGTCGGACTTAAAGCAAGAATTACTTCATTAATTCCACCGGCGGCTATACGTTCGATCAGAGATTGAATCTGAAGGTCTGATGGAGAGACACCTTCGAGAGGTGAAATTACTCCTCCAAGCACATGGTATAGTCCACGATGCTCTCGAGTAGACTCAATTGTCAGAAGATCCTTTATATTTTCAACGACACAAATAATAGAAGAGTCTCGAGTTCTGTCAGAGCATATCTCACAGATTTCGCTTTCAGAAATATTGTGGCAGACTTTACAGTATCGGATATTTTTTCTCATATTTATTATGGCTTCGCCGAGAGCGACAGATTCAGCTTCATCTTGGCGTAGAAGATGAAGTGCGAGGCGAAGGGCCGTCTTGCGTCCGATGCCCGGAAGTTTGCCTAATTCCGCGACTGCATTGTCGAGAAGTTGCGAATTGTAATTTTGGTTCATATTGCAAAATTACAAATGATTTTGTAATTTTGCAAAAAATATTGAGTATGATAGAGTATATAAAAGGAGAGATTGGAGAGTTGGAGCCTACAATAGTAGTGCTTGAATGTTCCGGTGTTGGTTATGGTCTCAATATAACATTAATAGATTATGCAAAGCTTCAGCAACTGAAACAAGTGAAACTATATGTATATGAGATTATCAGAGAAGACGCTCACGATCTTTATGGATTTTTGACCAAACAGAGTCGTGAATTATTCAGACAGCTTATAGGGGTAAGTGGCGTCGGTCCGAATACAGCGCGTTTGATTCTCTCTTCAATGACGGAAGATCAACTTATTGATAGCATAGCCAATGATAAGCCTGCAGCCTTGAAAAGTGTGAAAGGAATAGGAGGGAAGACGGCACAAAGGATAATTGTAGATCTCAAAGATAAAATAAAAGCAACAGATATTTCGTTAATTTCAAGTACGCCTGCAGTCGGAGAAGCGTTTGATGATGCAGTTGCAGCATTGACAATGCTTGGATTTAGTCCCATGGCAAGCCGCACGGCACTCAAGAAGCTCTTTTCCGAAGATCCGAATCTTACGACAGAAAAGGCAATAAAGCTTGCATTGACAATGCTTTAATCACCATTCTGCGCTTAGATGAGGAAGGTCGATGACAGAATTGAACGACAATAATTTGAGTAAGCGCAATTTTAAAATATCACGTCTCCGTTTTGTGTCAGCACTGATAGCAGTACTGACAGTTGTTGTTGCATCATATTCTCAATACACTAAGTCTACGTTAGAGCCTCCACCACCGCCACCCGTACCTGACACAAAAATACAAGGGGGAGATTCTGTAGAAACAATTTTTCCAGTGAAACCAACTGTACAGATGCATGCAGAAGATTTCAAAGGGAAAGAGTATCCTGCAGATTTAAAAGACCCTCAAAATATCACCACTCAGGCTGTCTACGATCCTGAGCTTGGGATGTATGTACTCCACACAAGGATTGGAGAGAGGGACCTCATAACCCCTTTTATGATGAAGGCGGATCAATATCATGATTTGGTGAATCGAGAGGAGCTCTATGATTATTTCCGAGCTCAAAATTTAGCAAATTTCGAGCAGAAAGGAAAAGAAGCATTCAATATACTTGATATGAACTTTGCGCTGGGACCATTAGAAAAGGTTTTTGGTCCTGGAGGTGTGCGTCTGACTACACAGGGTTCTATACAGATATCTGCGGGAATCAAGAGCAATAAGACTGATAATCCGGCTCTTTCTCTAAAATCAAGAAGAAAGACATATTTTGACTTCAATCAAAAGATCCAAGCTACTGTCAATGCTTCGGTCGGAGATAAGATGAAGTTTAATATGAACTATAATACCGATGCTACCTTCAGTTTTGACTCTCAAAAACTTAAGCTCCAATATGAAGGCAAGGAAGATGAGATCATCAAGAATATAGAAGCCGGCAATGTCAGTATGACGACCGGTAGCAGCCTTATCCGTGGAGGTACAGCTCTTTTCGGAGCTAAAGCAAAGTTGCAGTTTGGAAAGCTTACACTTACCGGACTTTTATCACAACAAAATTCAGAATCCAAGACCATTTCCACTCAGGGTGGAGTGCAGAGCACAGAATTTGCCATTGGTGCAGCTGACTATGACGCCAACCGTCATTTTTTCTTAAGCCAGTATTTTTATACTCACTATGATGATTTTTGCTCCAAACTTCCTTATGTGTCTTCGGGTATCAATATCACACGAATAGAAGTATGGATCACCAACAAGACTCAGAAATTTGACGAAAGCCGTAACTTTGTGGCTTTTATGGATCTTGGAGAAAACACACGTTTGGCAACTGACTATTGGACCCCGGACTATACAATTGCCGTTCCTTCCAATTCAAGCAATAATCTGCTTCAGATCATAAAATCAGAATATCCCGGTGCAAGAAACATCAATCAAGTCACTGAAGTTCTCAAGCCCTTGAATGCTTATGGCATTGAAGGAGGAAAAGACTTTGAGAAGGTGGAAAGTGCGCGACTTCTAAATTCAAGTGAATACACACTTAATTCCGCGCTTGGATATATATCGCTTAAACAAGCTCTTAATACAGATGAGGTGTTGGCGGTAGCATTTGAATATACTTATAATGGAAAGGTGTATCAGGTGGGAGAATTTTCCGGCGATGTCACATCAACTGAATCAGCACTTTTCCTGAAAATGCTTCGTGGCACGACTGTCTCACCAAAGCTTCCAATGTGGCAGCTTATGATGAAAAACATTTATAGTCTTGGAGCATATCAGATACAGAAAAACAACTTTAAGTTTAATGTGAAGTTCCTGAGTGACTCTACTGGTATAGAAATTCCTTATTTGCCGGTTGGCTCGATTTCCAATAAGCCATTGTTGCAAGTGATGGGGCTTGACCAGATAGATTCCAATGGGGAGTCTGTAAGCGACGGAATTTTCGACTTTATAGAGGGGTATACTATCCAGACATCAAATGGAAAAATCATATTTCCTGTAGCAGAGCCATTTGGCTCTAATCTTAGAAAAAAAATCGGCAATGATGCTCTTGCAGATCGCTATGTCTATCAGGAATTATATGATTCGACACTTGTCGTGGCAAAGCAATTTGCAGATAAGAATAAGTTCACGATGTATGGTCAGTATTCGTCGGGACGTGGAAGCCAGATTAATCTTGGAGCAATGAATGTGCCCCGAGGTTCAGTCGTTGTGACTGCAGGAGGCGCGGTGTTGACAGAAAACAGTGACTACACCGTAGATTATTCGATGGGTATTGTCACGATTACCAACCAGAGTATCATAGACTCCGGAACAAATGTCAGCGTTTCTCTCGAAAACCAGTCAATGTTCTCTATGCAGCGAAAGACCCTTATGGGATTGGATGCGCAATATAGATTTAATAAGGATCTTACAGTAGGCGGAACGCTGCTTCATTTTGGAGAGAAATCGCTCACAGAAAAGGTCGGAATAGGTGAAGAGCTTATAAATAATACTATGTTTGGTGCCAATATAAGCTATAATAAGCAGTTTATGTGGCTTACCGATCTTATTAATAAGGTGCCTACTATCAATGCGAAGTCACCTTCTTCGTTCAATCTCACAGCTGAATATGCCCAATTGATTCCGGCAAAGCAGAAGACAGGTACCAATCAAGGAAGTTCATATATAGATGATTTTGAGACCTCACAGACAGGTGTTGATCTCAGGAATCCTTATAGTTGGTTTCTTGCTTCAACACCTCAAGATAATTCAGCCGATGCGTTGTTTCCTGAGGCATCACTCAGCAATAATCCGGCATATGGGAAAAATAGGGCTCTTCTTGCGTGGAACTATATAGACCGCATCTTTACTCAAAAAAACAGTTCAATGCTTCCCGGATATCTGAAAAATGACAAGAAGCAGCTTTCGAATCCATACGTGCGTGAAATCAAGGTGTATGAGATCTACCCTGGGCGCGACACCAATTATGGGGATGCAAACTATATTCAGACACTCAATCTCTCTTTCTATCCGAAAGAGCGTGGCCCTTACAACGTCGATGCTGAGAATATAGATTCTGATGGCAGTTTGCTAAATCCCGAAAAGCGCTGGGGTGGCATAATGAGAAAGATTGAAAATTCAAATTTTGAGACTTCCAATGTAGAATACATCCAGTTTTGGCTTCTTGACCCCTTCCTTGATAAGGATGCTCCACCAAATCCCGGAGGTGATCTATATTTCAACTTTGGTGAGATTTCAGAAGATATTCTGAAAGATGGAATGAAGAGTTATGAAAACGGTCTGCCTATTGACGGCAACAATGATTTCATAGAGGAGACTGTATGGGGAAAAGTGTCAAAACAGAATTCATTGACATATGCTTTCGAAAATGCACCTGACGCACGCCGGCTTCAGGACGTAGGACTTGATGGCATCTCCACTGAAGAAGAATTTTCATTTCCCACATATTCTGATTTTGTAGAGACTTTGCGTCAGAGATTGCCACAAGAAACAATATCGGAGATGCAGGAAGATCCAATGTCGGTATTCAATGACCCCGCCGGAGATAACTATCATTTCTTCCGCTCTGACTACTATGATGAGCATCATACCTCAATC
Source organism: uncultured Sangeribacter sp. (assembly GCA_964525115.1). Lineage (GTDB taxonomy): Bacteria > Bacteroidota > Bacteroidia > Bacteroidales > Muribaculaceae > Lepagella. The sequence goes on from CAZGGB010000018.1 coordinate 18,880, forward strand.
CTTGACCGCTATAAGCACTATAACGGAGTGGAAGGAAACTCTCTATCTCCTGATCAAAGCACCAATCCACAGTATCAGTCCAGTCGTGCGGTGCCCGATGTAGAGGATATCAATCAAGACAATACCCTTAACGAGTATGAGCGGTATTTTCAGTATAAGGTGTCGATTCGCCCGGAAGATCTTGTGGTGGGCAAGAATTTCGTGACAGACCGACAGGTGAAAATGGTGCCCACGCTTGAAGGGCAGCAGGAAGCAGTCTGGTATCAATTTAAGATACCATTGACGAGCCCGGAAAAGATAGTTGGAGGGATCAGTGATTTCTCTACCATACGTTTCGCCCGTATCTTTATGACCGGATTTAGCGAGACGACACACTTGCGTTTTGGCTCACTTGAACTTGTGAGAGGAGAGTGGCGTGACTATAAATTTAACCTGAATTCTCGAAATGATTCTCCTGCAGAAGGAGAACTTGACATGAGTGTGGTAAACATAGAGGAAAACTCTAAGAGAACACCTGTCAACTATATTCTCCCGCCGGGTGTCACCCGAATTCAGGATTCAAGTAGCGCTTCAGCTACCCAGCTCAACGAACAATCTCTTCAGCTAAAGCTTGCCGGCATTCAACCGGGCGATGCAAGAGGAATATATAAGAATACACAGCTTGACCTCCGAATTTATAAGCGCTTGCAGATGTGGGTTCACGCTGAAGCAGAGGTGGATGATCGCACAAATCTGAAAGATGGCGACCTTGCAATCTTTATTCGTGTAGGATCAGATGTCAAAAACAATTATTATGAGTATGAGATTCCATTGGATGTAACCCCCCCCAGTAATAATTATAACAATATGTCATCTGCTGACAGATGGCTCGTCTGGCCAAAGAATAATTTCCTGGATCTACCATTTGAACTCTTTACTTCTACAAAAACAGCACGCAATCGTGCCATGTCGGAAGGACAAGAAGGGGTTGGCTATATCCGTCTATTTACCCTACGCGATCCCAACAATCAGCGTAATACAGTGTCGGTGCTTGGAAATCCGTCACTGAGTGATGTCAGAACCATGCTCATTGGAGTCCGCAACAAGTCAAACACGGTGAAAGATGGGACAATTTGGGTCAACGAGCTTAAAGTCACAGATTTCAATCAAGACGGAGGGTGGGCAGCCAAAGTCAATGCCAATCTTGCTATTTCAGACGTAGCTACGGTGAATTTTGCCATGCATAAGGAGACAGCCGGATTCGGAAGTGTAGACCAAGGTTTGGCGGCACGCCGACTTGACAATTACGACCAATATAATCTGTCTGTTCAAGGAAATATTGGAAAACTCGTGCCGGAGAAAGTGAAGCTTATGGCACCTGTCTACTATTCACGAAGCAGCGAGACATCTACTCCCAAATATAATCCACTTGATCAGGATATCCTTCTAAAAGATGCACTCTCAGCTGCTACGACTAAAGCGGAAAAAGATTCGATCAAAGGATATGCCGTCACTAAGAAGACAACCGAGTCTTTTTCACTATCGAATCTAAAATTCAACGTTACGTCGCAGAATTCCATGCCCTGGGATCCTGCCAACTTCACTATAGCATTTAATTTCAACAAACAGCGAAATATGGATCCTACGACTGAGTATGAGAATACGTCAGACTATCGCGGATCATTCCAATATTCATATTCACCTTATTTCAAACCCCTCAAACCATTTTCAAAACTTAATGGCAAATCAAAATTCCAGAAGTTTCTTAAGGATTGGCAGATCAATTGGCTTTTCAATAATCTGACTTTCTTCACAAGTATGTCGAGACATTACTATGAGCAGCAGGTTAGATCTGAGATGGATATAGATATGCAGCTTCCTGTTCAGGTCAGCAAGAATTTCTTATGGGACCGACAGCTTTCTCTCAATTGGAATCTGCTCCAATCTCTTACTTTTTCATTTCAGAGCAACACAACTGCAAGAATAGAGGAAACAATAGGTGCTGTCAACAAGAAACTCTTCCCTGATAAGTATAGGGATTGGAAAGATACTGTCATAAATTCCATAAAGGGGCTTGGAACTCCTTGGAATTACAATCAGACTTTCACCGGAAGCTATAAGGCTCCATTCAATAAGATACCATTCCTTGATTACCTGACAGGCAATTTAAGTTATACATCCACATATCAATGGGATCGAGGCACAAAAATCCAGGGTGTGGATATGGGCAACACTATTGTCAATCAGTCGACATGGAATGCTGATGCACGTCTTAATTTTGAGACTCTTTACAATCACAGCAAGTTCCTGAAAGATATAAACCAGAGATTTGCGGGAAAAGCTGGCGGTGGCAAACGCAATGTCAATGGAAACAAGAACGATAGTCGGAAACCTAATGCTGATAAGAAAGCTGCTTCCAAAGCAAAACGTCTTGAAAAGTCGATACAGCTTTCAGAGGATTCGACCACAATATTCACCCATAATCTCAAGACAAAAGACTTGATATTGACTGCCACAGTCAAAGGAAAGAGATTTGATCTCAAGACAAAGCCAATAGATGAAAATAAAATAGAGATTTTAAATAAAGGCACCGAAGTCGTCAAGATCATAGCAAAGGAAAAAGAAAAAGAGGAAAAGAAAAAATTGGGAATGGAGATTCTCGAACACGGAGTGCGACTTCTTATGGCACCCCGTAGCATCTCTATGCGATGGAGACAGAATCACTCACTAAATCTTCCTCTTTTCAGACCATCTGTTGGAGACGTTTTCGGGCAATCCAATGGTTATGGTCCCATGAGTCCGGGATTGGATTTTGCCTTTGGATTCTATGACGAAAGTTATGTTGAGAAGGCACTCGAAAGGGGATGGCTTCTGACAGATGGACAGAACACTTCTCCGGCTGTATGGAATAAGGGTGAGGAGTTTAACTTTGAATTGACGTTAGAGCCTATCAGAGGACTGAAGATAACCCTTACGGAAAATCTTACTGACAATAGGACTAATCAAGTGCAATTCATGTATTCCGGGATGCCAACATCGCGAACCGGTAGCTATACGCGTACGCATGTGGCGTTGAAGACAGCCTTGAAGACATATAAAGCAGAAGATGGGTATAATTCTGAGGCATTCAACAAATTCCTTCAAAATATTCCTATAGTAGCAAGCAGATATGAAGCCCTATATTCCAATATGCGTTATCCTGAGGTGGGATTTATGGAAGGGAATCCGTTAGGAGGCACCGTATATAATCCTGAAGTGGGGAGTGTGAGCCGCACATCAAGCGATGTTCTTATTCCGGCATTCCTTGCAGCTTATAGCGGTACTGATGTCAATAAAGTCACACTTAATTTGTTCCCGGGACTCTCTTCGATTCTTCCAAACTGGAAGGTGACTTACGATGGATTCATAAATCTTGGCAACATGAAGAAATGGTTCAAATCGTTCACCTTGCAGCATGCCTACAATTGCACTTATTCTACAGGTAGCTATACGTCTTATCTCAATTGGATAGGTGTAGATGGCAACTACGGCTTCACACTCGATGAGGGTACCCAGAGTCCTATTCCATCATCGCCATTCAACGTTTCATCAGTGGCGATTACAGAGAAATTTAATCCTCTGATAGGCTTCAACGCTACCCTAAATAATGATCTTAAGGTCAATCTTCAGTATACAGACAGCCGCACACTTAATCTTAATTCACAAGCCGGACAGGTAGTGGAGACTTCATCGCGTCAGATAACTATTGGAGCAGGCTACAAGATAGCCAATTTTAATAAAATAATAAAGATTGGCAGCCGACAGGGAGGAGTTAGCAATGATCTTTCTCTTGATTTAGACCTCAATTTTGCAAATAACTCGAGTCTAATTCGTAGAATTGAGACAGCCTACACTCAGGCTACACAAGGCACACAATCGTTCTCACTTAATTTCATGGCAAGTTATGTGCTTAGCCGTCGAATCACCTTGGCAGCTTTCTTCGATCATCAGGTGAACACCCCTCTTGTATCGTCGACAGCATTCCCGACTTCTAACAGCAATTTTGGAGTGTCGATCAATATGTCGTTGGCCAGATAGCATGGGAGTGACTGACTTGTCAGCCGTAGTATACGAGTCAGACAGATATGGTTCTTTTCAAAGGTCGGTTCATTGAAAAATATGTTGTACAACATATTTTTTAAAACAAATTAAGGTTTTTAGCGTTATATATAATGTAAGAATATTGGAGGAAAAGAGTTTCCTCATTGAAAATAGTAATATGTTTCGGTTCATAATTGACTGATAAAGCGATAGATATCAGTCGTTGTGGACGGCAATTTGCAGTTTTAATGCCGAAAAGTCCGAAACTCCCCGATAATCTCCTTGGCCCGCGTTGACGCGATGCCTTATCGGGTATGTTTAACTAAAAATTTTATTTATGAATTTTAAACTGAAATCTGCGGGATTTCTCGTGGCAGCTGTCGGACTGACATTATTGACATCGGCAGTATCTACAAAGAATGTTCCGCTTGAGGTGGGTAATCAGGCCCCTGAAATTTCAATCTCTAAAGCGGATGGCACCTCAATGATGCTTTCTGAATTGAAAGGAGAGAACGTGATCGTTAATTTCTGGAGTGTGAAGGATGCGGAGAGCCGCATCAGCAATATCCGCCTTGCAAGAGAAGCCGAGCGCACAGGTGCGAAATACATCGGGATGTGCATTGACTCCGACCGTCAGCTGGCACAAGAAGTGATGAATGCTGACAATGTCTCTGCCGACCATCTTTATTTCGCCGACCGCCAAGTGACTGATGAATATCAGCTCTCGAAGGGCACTCGGACTGTAAAAATTGACCCTTACGGCATTGTAGCCGCTATTGATTGAAAAAAGCATCCCGCGAGGGATGCTTTTTTTGCATCTTTTTGAACCGAAGTGGCACGCAATTTGTTAAAATTAACGAAAAACACAAAAAACAATACTTATGAACTTCAATAATTTCACAATTAAATCGCAGGAAGTCATTCAGAAAGCGATTGACTACACTCAGCAGGCAGGCCAGCAGCAGATTGAGCCTGTGCATATCCTGAAGGCGATAATATCTGAAAGTGAGACTATTGTCAACTTCATCTTCCAGAAACTTGGAGCCAACCTCAATGCAGTGAATATGGCGATTGAAGCCGACATAAAGTCTCTTCCGAAAGTGAGTGGAGCCGACGTGGTGCTTAGTCGCGAATCGAATGAGGCAATGCGTAAGGCTCAGGATTTCTCAAAGAAGAATGGCGATGAGTATGTCTCAGTCGAGGCAATGCTTATGGGTATTCTTCAGACCAAGTGCAATGCTTCGCGTATTCTTAAAGATGCCGGAGTCACGGAAAATGGTCTTGATGCAGCAATCAAGGAACTCCGTAAAGGAAATAAAGTGACAGGTCAGAGTGCAGAGGAATCTTATCAGGCACTCAGTAAGTATGCCATCAACCTTAACGATCGTGCCCGTAATGGCAAACTTGACCCGGTAATCGGCCGCGATGAGGAAATACGTCGAGTACTTCAGATTCTTTCAAGAAGAACAAAAAATAACCCTATGCTTGTGGGTGAACCGGGTACCGGTAAGACAGCCATTGCAGAAGGTCTGGCACAGCGAATCGTTCGTGGAGATGTGCCTGAAAACCTTAAGTCGAAACAAATCTTCTCACTTGATATGGGTGCTCTTGTGGCAGGTGCCAAATATAAAGGTGAATTTGAGGAGCGTCTTAAGGCTATCGTCAATGAGGTGACGCAGAGCGATGGCGAGATCATCCTCTTTATTGATGAGATTCATACTCTTGTAGGAGCCGGCAAAGGAGAAGGAGCAATGGATGCTGCAAATATCCTAAAGCCTGCACTTGCCAGAGGCGAGCTCCGTAGTATTGGCGCAACTACTCTTGACGAATTCCAGAAATATTTCGAGAAGGATAAGGCACTTGAACGTCGATTCCAGAAAGTGATGGTAGATGAACCTGATGAACTTGCAGCCATCTCAATTCTCCGTGGCCTTAAGGAGAGATACGAAAACCATCATAAGGTGCGTATCATGGATGAGGCGATCATCGCAGCCGTTCAGCTCAGTGTGAGATATATCACAGACCGTTTCCTTCCAGATAAGGCTATCGACCTAATCGATGAGGCAGCTTCTAAGCTTCGCCTTGAGATGGACTCAATGCCTCAGGCACTTGATGACGCAACCCGTAAAATTCAGCAGCTTGAGATCGAGCGTGAGGCTCTGAAGCGTGAGGATAATCAATATCGTCTGAAAGAGATTGACGAGGAGCTCGCAAATATACGCGATACTCAGAAGTCGCTGAAGGCAAAATGGCAAGCTGAAAAGAATGAGATTGATAAGATTCAGCAGAATAAGATCGATATCGAGCAGCTTAATATAGAAGCAGAACGCGCTGAGCGTGAAGGTGACTATGGCAAGGTGGCAGAGATTCGCTATTCTAAGATCAAGCAGAAGCAAGATGAGATCGAGGCAACTCAGGCTAAGCTACGTCAGCTTCAGGGTGAGAGTGCTATGATTAAGGAAGAGGTTGATGCTGAAGACATCGCAGAGGTTGTCAGCCGTTGGACCGGAATTCCTGTCAAGAAGATGGCTCAGAGTGAGCAGGAGAAACTTCTCCACCTTGAAGAGGAACTCCACAAGAGGGTAGTAGGTCAAGAAGATGCTATCCGTGCAGTGAGTGAAGCTGTTCGCCGTTCGCGTGCAGGCCTTAACGACCCTCGTCGTCCTCTTGGTTCGTTTATCTTCCTTGGCACTACCGGTGTAGGTAAGACAGAGCTTGCCAAGGCATTGGCTGAATATCTATTTGACGATGAGGATATGATGACCCGTATCGATATGTCGGAATATATGGAGAAGCACTCCGTCAGCCGACTCGTGGGAGCGCCTCCGGGATACGTTGGTTATGAAGAGGGTGGTCAGCTCACTGAGGCAGTGCGTCGTAAACCATATAGCGTCGTTCTCTTCGATGAGATTGAAAAGGCAAACCCTGATGTCTTCAACATTCTTCTTCAGGTTCTTGATGATGGTCGTCTGACTGACAACAAGGGGCGTTTCATCAACTTTAAGAATACCATTATCATCATGACCTCAAATGAAGGCTCTCCGATTATTCGTGAAAACTTCAAGGATTTTGATGATAAGAAAGAAGATGAACGTCAGGATATCATCTACAAAACGAAACAGGATGTTATGGATCTTCTCAAGATGAAGATTCGTCCTGAATTCCTCAACCGTATTGACGAGATAGTAATGTTTACTCCTCTTAACAAGAAGGAGATTGAGGAAATCGTAGGTATTCAGGTTCGTGGCGTTCAGAAGATGCTTGAATCAAATGGTGTCAAGCTTGAGGTCACTAAGCCTGCTATGGAGCTCCTTGCAGAAGATGGATATGATCCTGAATTTGGAGCCCGTCCTGTGAAGCGTACTATCCAGCGTCTTGTGCTTAACCAGCTTGCCAAGGATATATTGGCACAGAAGGTAAATCGAGATCATCCGATTGTCATTGATGTTAAGGACGACGAGCTCGTTTTCCGCAACTGACTCTGACGTTAAAAAAATGTGAATAATTAGAGGGACTTCCAGGCAGAAGTTCCTCTAATTTTTTGTGTTAAACTATTTTTCTGGACAAACTATTGGCAAATTAAAAATTTTACATTAATTTTGCATCAGCAGACCGACAGGCAGAAGCCCGGTTTGGGGCCAAGCGGGAGGGTCTGCAGATTTTTGTTAATAGCGTTTACTCGACGCTCTTTCTTGACACCTTGAAACTTCGCAACTTTCAATCGCAATCAAGAATGAGACAACGGTAGACGCCTTAGTGGTTAGTATTATAATGCCCGGTCGACGCGCGAGCGTTGGCTGAATTGGTGTGTTGTATAATGCTACTGCGTGAGGCTTCTGCGTTGTCCGTTCTATTGCGATGGGCATTGCGAAGGCCTCAAGGTGTGGAACGGGCAACAGGTATGGCTCTCACGCTTTTTTTATGTAATATTCTGCAAAAGGAGCCTTGCGGAATCTATCTGACACAATGAAACATTATTACTTTCAAGCAGGAATATTCTGGAGCATGAAGAAGCTCGGTATGATCCTAAGTGCCGTAACTTTAATCACAGCTTGCTCCAGCGATTTTGAAGAATCTTCAGTCAAGCTTGATGCCGAAGAAACAAAAGCCCAAGTGGAAAAAGGAGATTCTATCCTACGTTTCCTTACAATTGAGGAATTGGAAGGTATTTCTATCTCCGATATTCCCGGTGAAAATTCAGGTTATGAGCTGACAGAACTGACCTATGAATGTACCGACACTATCGAACTTCGGGCACTTCGCCTCGATGTAAAAGCTACACTGACATCTACAACCCAACCTGCAAAAACAATATGCTTCATCGCTGAAGTAGGTCCGGAGTTAATATCTGTGGAATACTATCCTTCCGTTGAGGTGGTCCCTGCTCATGATAATTTTTACCATAGTTTTTGGCCCAAGGTTGAACGCTATCGTAATTATTCAGATGGATCACGCATAGGACCTGACGAATTCTATGATTATGGGCATTTCCTGACTATGGCGTTTCAACTTGATCATCATCAAATTGAGGCTACTCGTTTTGTACCTTATCACATTAGTGAAAACTGGACGTTAATTCCATCATTTTTTGGTGGGAATGTTAATCCACTTTCAATCTATTACAAGGATGGCGTATTTTATTATTATGATAAAGGCCTTATAGAATACAATCTTAACACTACTCTCATTGAAGAAGACGGGGCAATATATTCAGGAGATGATTTTTTCCACACATACGTAAAGAACAGGGATGACTGGGGTGATCTCAGAGAGTCAACCTCCAAGGTTCGTGATTTTTACAATATGTATCGGCCAAGTCTATTGTATTCTGTTTCTGATGAAGAATATGCATATTATGTCAACCTTTGCCGCGACGTTCCTGATGTTTCACCCTCACCATATTCAAAAGACACTAAATCATTGAGTCCGGGATGGTATTATGGTGAATTTAATGATGTATATCTTAATCAATTTTGGCTATATTCAAAATATGAGTTATCTCTGTCTGAAAATCCGATTTATTTTCAACACGGAAGACAATATAATCTGAGTGTTGGTTGTTATTTACAATATCTTGTAATCGACAACAGAATTATAGATTTTGTAGATATCTTTCTTAAGGATTATAAAAATATTGGCGCGATCCATCCCACTTTTGAAATCACTAAAACATCATCCGGCTATATGATACATTCAGCATTAGAAGAGATTCTTTATGGCGAAAAGTTCAAGTCTGTCTATGACCTTGAATTGAAGGGAATATATGGGCCTGAAAATATCTGGGACCTTAGTGATTATCAAAGTACTCAGTGGAAAGACGAGGATGAGCTCAACAATATTGCTAAGCGAAGTAGGATGATTGAGCCTGATATGAAAGCACTCATTCCGCGAGAAGACGGAAAGGCCATTATCATAGACCGCCATCTTCCTAAAATTATCAATAATCATAAAACACGTAGTTCGATAAAAATGAAATAACAATGAATAGACTATTAATTCTAATCGTAATCGCGATTATAGGTTGTTTCAATGCTCTTTGTAAAGAATTAGAAATAGTATACAATGAGTACACGGATCAAGAATACAGCATCACATACAAGACTATTGAAGATACTCCTTTTACAGTCGAGATAATTAGAACGTATTTTAAATCAATTGTTGATTTGGTAGAAATTCCGAAATCTATTATAATTGATGAAAAGGAATATACTGTGACAAGAGTAAACACGTATTGGGGTGCTTATTCTTCACCTAGTATATTTAATGGCCCAAAGAAGATTATTTTCCCTTCCACCATTCGACGAGTATCTACTAAAGGAGAGACTAATCGGGCTGTAGAAGAAATAGTTTTTAATGACTCTCCCATCGAGGAAATGGGTGGATTCGGCTTGTATTATAATTTAAAACTCATTTCATTCGGGAATGCTTTCAAGGCAAAATCAATCGGAAATTTTTATTCTTGTGAGAGTCTTGTTGAAATTGATATCCCTGAATCAGTTAAGGAGATTGATGAGATCAGTTTTCAGAAATGTCATTCACTCAGAAATGTAACACTGCCATCCAGTTTGACAACAATTCAACGAGAATCTTTTGCAGAATGCTCTTCATTGGAGAAAATAGAGTTTAAGGGTACGGAAAATAGTCAATGCTCCTATGTGGGCAATGCTGCTTTCCGCAACTGCGAGTCGCTTACATCTATATCGCTACCTAAAGCCACTACAATCGAAAACGAAGCATTTCTTAACTGCACCAGTCTGTCCTCAGTGATTCTGAGCAAGGATAAAGATAACGAGATAAACATTGGATCGCATGCTTTCGATAACTGCACGAAACTTAATGATATTCAGTATGAAGTTTCGCAATTACAATCAATTGGAGAGAACGCTTTTAAAGATTGCACTTCCTTAGAAACTTTTACTTTTCCATCTGATTGCAGGGATATAGGACAAGGCGTTTTTGCTGGTTGTACCGGAATGGAAGCTTTCCAAGTCATAGGCGTTGGAAATCTTATAGTAAAAGATGGAGTCTTGATGCAAAAAAGTGAATGGGATGAATACTTATATCTAATTGCATATCCAGCTGGGAAAAAAGATCAGAGCTATATTATGCCCGAAGAAGTTGTTGATATTTATGGTTTGGCATTTGAAGGTGCGCTATATCTTCAAGATCTTACTTTATCAAGCAAAATGACTTATATTGGTGAAGGACTATTTCGAAATGCAGACAATCTCTATCACATTTATGGAGGAGAAAATATACAGCGGATAGGCAATGGTGCTTTCGAAGGAGCGTCTAATCTTCAGGACGTATCACTGCTAAAAAACGTGACAGAGTTAGGCGTGATGGTATTTCGCGGTTGCAAGTCTTTGAAAAGAGTAGAATTGCCTGAAGGTCTCAATCATATTCCCTCTGGCACTTTCATGGGTTGTACGGCCTTAGAGGATGTAAAGATTCCGGATAACTATATCTATATTGGTAAATCATCGTTTCAAGATTGCTCGTCGCTCAAGGGTGTGAAACTTCCCGATGAACTCATGGTGTTAGGTGAAAGTGCGTTTATCAATTGCAAAAATATAGAAAGTATCCATCTTCCTAAAAATGTGACAGAAATCAGAACCAATACTTTCCGCGATTGTGAGGCTCTGGAATCCATAACCCTCCCGTTAAGTCTTGATACTATCCACTCCGGTGCATTTCAGGGTTGTAAGACATTGAGAAGCTTTGAACTTCCGACGGTATTGAAAGAGCTTGGAGAACGCGCTTTCAAAGCATGTGAATCACTGACCATATTGAAGATTCCTGATAACGTAATGGAAATAGGCACAAATGCTTTTGAGGACTGCTCCTCTCTGAAAGAAGTCACGGTGGGAAATGGCGTGAAGAATATTGGGCAGTGGGCATTCTACGACTGCAAGGCAATGGAGAAACTTACTCTTGGAAGCTCGCTCGAATCTATCGGTGCAGAGGCTTTTGATGGAGATGTCAACCTTCGCGATATCACTTGTCTTTCTGTCAATCCCCCATCGTTCCCGGGAGGTTTTCCTTTGGAGGTAATGGAAAATGCCACTGTTACTGTTCCGGCAGGAAGTGAGGATGCCTACAATTCTGATCCGAATTGGGATCCTATGGTTGAGGGAGAAGTGCAAAAGACAGAAGAGATTTTGCTCAATTATTCCGAAATTGAGTTGAATATCAAGGAGAGTGTGACACTGACAGCTAAAGTTCTTCCTGAAAGTGCTGTTAATAAGAATGTGACTTGGTCATCAGACGACTATTATGTGGCAAAGGTTGATGAAAACGGAGTGGTGACAGCAAAAGATAGTGGTATTGCAGTGATCACTGCCTCATGTGGAAATGTGACTGCAGAATGTGTTGTTAAAGTTATAGATCCGAATGAAGTGAAGATTGCCGAGGAGATTCTGCTAAATTTCTCAGAAATCGAATTGCCACTTAATGAGAGTGTTACTTTGACAGCCGAAGTGCTTCCGGAAGATGCTGTCAACAAGGAAGTGACCTGGACATCAGACAACTATTCCGTGGCAAGGGTTGATGAAAATGGAGTTGTGACAGCAATGAATATTGGAATTGCAGTTATCACTGCCATGTGTGGAAATGTGACTGCAGAATGTATAGTTAGCGTTATAGAACCAGACGGTGTAGATCCAATAGAGTCTGCGACACAAAAGAGTTTGGATATTTTTGACACCCACGGTAGACTCTTGAGAAGCGGAGTAGGCAAGGATATTCTTAATAACATGCCTTCCGGACTTTATATAATAAGAACAGGAGATAAAATACAGAAGTTTATAGTCAAATGAAAAATAGGATGCTGTCAATGCGGACAGCATCCTATTTTATATTATTTCAACCTCTGCGCCTCTGCGGGAGGCTATTTCGATTTTGTTATTGGATTGCGGTCTCAGGAGCTACGGAAGTTTCGGAGCGGCGTTTCGCTTCCCAGCCGAGAGCTGATGCTCCGAGCACTGCAGCGTCGCTTTCCTTAAGCTCTGAAAGGATTATCTGAGTCTTCCCTCTGAAGATAGGCATCACATTCTTTTCAAAAGCTTCCTTAAGTGGCTTCAAAAGAAGGTCGCCACTCTTTGCCAAGCCACCAAAGAGGATAATAGCCTGAGGAGAAGAGAATGCTACCATGTCAGCAAAAGCTTCTCCAAGAATCTTACCGGTATACTCGAAAATCTCTTTGGCAATCTTGTCGCCTGCCATTGCAGCGTCATACACATCTTTTGAAGTGATATCTTCGATTTCGATGTTGCGGAGAACTGATGGTTCCTGACGTACTTCAAGGAATTCGCGTGCTGTGCGTGCAACGCCTGTAGCTGAGCAATAAGCTTCCAGACAGCCAGTACGTCCGCATCCGCACATACGTCCATTATTACGTTTCATCACGAGGTGACCGAGCTCACCTGCATTTCCATCATGGCCATAGACCATCTGACCGTTGATTACAATACCGGAACCAACGCCTGTGCCAAGAGTGATCATGATGAAGTCTTTCATACCGCGAGCTGCGCCATATGTCATTTCGCCGAGAGCCGCCGCATTGGCATCGTTGGTGACAGCAACAGGAATTCCTCCAAATGCTTCGCTTACCTTCTCAGCAAGAGGAATCACCGGACCCCAAGGTAGGTTTGGCGGGTTTACGATTTCCCCGGTATAATAGTTGGCATTAGGAGCGCCGATACCGATACCTTGAATTTTGTCTTCTGCGTCATGAAGACGGAGCAGACGTTCTACGCTTGCATGAAGTTCCTCTACATAGTCGTCAAACTCAGCATGCTTCTTTGTCTTGATGGAGTCGCTGGCAATAACCTGACCGCGAGCGTCAACGATACCAAACACTGTATTAGTGCCACCGATATCTACTCCTAAAACATATGGTTTAGTCATTCCGAAGTTATTTTAAGGTTTAACAATAGATTATTTCTGGTGTTACAACATACAAAGGTAGCGAAAATTTTATTAATGAAGAAATAAAGATTGTGAAAAGTAGCTAAAAAGTAGAAATTGATTTCACTGATTCATTATATAATCACTAATAACTTTATAAATATCAGCTTCTTTGGTCATGTTAAGCTCATAAAGTAAGTCAAGGTGAGAGTTTAAAGTGGGAATGTCTTTTCTTGCAGCGGGTCCCGTCTGTGCATCTTTAGCAGGCAGATTCTTAAGTTTTTCAACAGTCTCTTCTACGAGTGGCTGAATAATAGAATTCGAGATGCCAGATTCTGAGAGTATTTTTTGACTCACTGCGATCATAGCATTTGTGAAATTGCAAGCAAAGGTTCCTGTCAAATGAACACGGCGTCTTTTTTCACTGTCAGCAACCTCAATATTGGAAAATCCAGCTTCAGTTGCAGAAGATCTGATTATTTCAAGAGTCTTTGCATCAGAAGCTTCCAATAACAGAGGAATTTTTTCCGGTGGAAGAGGACGCTTTTTGCTAATAGTCTGGAAGGGATACATGACACCATATCCTTGGCATTTGACAGACTTAAGAGCGTCCATTGGCACACTACCGGTAGTGTGCACTACTATTCCTTTTGATTCCGGTAATTTCTCCGCAACTTCCTTTACAGCAGCATCACTGACGGCAATAATATAGAGGTCGGCATCGTCTGGGATTCCTTTTAGGGTGCGAGGAGAGATGGGTTCTACTCCAAAAATACGAGCAAATTGAGTGCCGACATTGCCGGTGCCTATTACTGCGATTTTCATGTGATTAAAATTCGTTTTTCAGAACGTTGTATAGTTGATGTACAGGAAGTCCCATTACATTGTAGAAACTTCCATCGATTCCGGCTACAGCTGCGCACCCGATCCATTCTTGTATGCCGTAAGCTCCGGCTTTGTCGAGAGGACGATACTTTTCCACATACCAAGTGACTTCTTCCTTTGTAAGTGGGGCAAAAGTGACGGAAGTGCAGACTGTGAAGCTGACCATCTTTTCCTTCGTGGCTATGCATACGCCAGATGCGACGGTATGGGTGCGACCTTGCAACTGCATCAGCATATCAATTGCATCCAGCTCGTTTTTGGGTTTGCCGAAGATTTTTCCATCGAGGATTACGATTGTATCGGCGGTGATCACTAATTCATTCTCTTTGATGTCGGCAGCATAAGCGTTCCCTTTAAGACGTGAGAGATATTCAGCTACTTCGAGAGCCGGCAATTCTTCAGGATAAGACTCGTCGATTCCATCTTTCACCTTGATCACAAAAGGAATGTCAAGCATTGCAAGAAGTTCTTTTCTCCTTGGCGATTTGCTTGCCAATATTACATCATATTTTTTTATATTATCAAGCATCTTTTTTATAGATCATCATTTATCGTTAATTGTTGCTTCGATAAGCGCGCCATTTTTCAATGAGTTCTGTCATGTCGGATGGGATAGGACATTCGAAGTCCATTTGCTGTCCTGTGCGAGGGTGGCGGAATCCCAAAGTGCGGGCATGCAGAGCTTGTCTGGGACAAGTCTGAAAACAATTTTCGATAAACTGTTTGTATTTTGCAAACGTGGTCCCTTTAAGAATTTTGTCTCCACCATATCTGGCATCGTTGAATAGGGGATGACCTTTGGAGAGCATATGAACCCTTATCTGATGCGTACGTCCTGTCTCGAGAACGCATTTGACACAAGTGACATAGCCGAATCGTTCGAGCACAGTGTAATGAGTCACTGCATGCTTTCCAATATCCGGATCGCTGAAGACTGCCATTTGGAGTTTATTGCGCGGATTTCGAGCTATATTGCCTATAATTGTCCCGTTGTCTTCATCGAAATCACCCCAGACAATTGCAACATATTCCCTGCGGGTAGTCTTATTGAAGAATTGTAGACCTAAGTCTGTCTTTGCTTCAGGAGTCTTGGCTATTACGAGCAGTCCACTCGTATCCTTATCAATTCGATGGACAAGACCTAAACGCGGATCACTTACATCATATTCAGGATTGTCGCGGAAATAATATGCAAGGGCATTGACGAGAGTGCCATGATAGTTGCCATGACCGGGATGCACTACGAGTCCGGCAGGTTTGTTGACCACAAGTACATCAGCATCTTCATACACAATGTCGAGGGGAATATCTTCGGCTATGATTTCAAATTCATAGCGAGGACGATCCATCACTATACTGACAACATCACCCGGCTTAACTTTATAGCTCGACTTGACAGGTTTGCCATTTACAATGATGCAACCTGCATCTGCAGCTTGTTGGATTCGGTTGCGGGAAGTCTTTGTCATCCTATCCACGAGAAACTTGTCTACTCTCAGGAGCTGCTGACCTTTATCCGCTTCAAAGCGGAAGTGTTCGTAGAGTTCTCTGCCATCTTCGGTGATAAAAGAAGGTTCTTCGACAGAATCGGCTTCAAGAGTGTCTTCTTCTTGCGCTAAAGAGTCATTGGGGACTGATGAATGAATTTCTGAAGAAAATGGTTCGTCACTCATTGTTATCTTATCATTAATAGTATTCATACGACTCTGACTCTGTGGTCTCTGTTTCTTCAGTGGGGTAAGTCTCGGAAGACAGGTCTTCTTCAGAGGAGATTTGCTGATCGATCAAATAAGATGGATCAAGATCATTTTGCAAAGAGTCTCTTACAGCTTCCAGATTTCCATCGAAAACTTCCATTACAATTTTTGCGTTGACGGGGACTTTCTGAAGTTTTTTCACGACTTTACCATTTGCATAGATTTTTGAAATGCAATCGTTTTCTCCAAGTATCTTGATAACCTTAATATTTTTGAACCCAAGTTCTTCGAGGCGAGCTTTGCCTTGGCGGAAAGAAGTTGACTTCAAGGCATCTTCACGAGGATTATTGTCTTCATCGATTATGACTTCTTTTGGATGCACAGCATTGATGTAAAGGAAAATCTTCCTTCCCGGCTTGACTACGGAATTAGCTTTTGGGAACTGCTCAATGACGTAGCCCGGCTTTTCATCTTCTTTATAAAGAGAATCGCGAATATCGACTTTGAATCCTTTAGAATGCAAAATCTCAATGGCATTTGTATACGACATCTTTTCTACGCCGGGCACTACGCTGCTCTCACCATGACGAGTGAAGATAGCGAATGAAAAGTAGATAATACCAAGACCTGCCGTTCCTACAAGAATGATAATTATCAAATTAGCAAGAATAGGATGTTTGGCTATAAAACCATTTTCTTTCATAAATCATCATCAATTAATAAATCGACTTCAAAGTTAATAATTTTTATTGTAAAAATCATCGTTGTTTGAGAAATTTTTATTAACTTTGCATGCTAAATGCGCGAAAAGCGCACTTCATCTATACGTATAAATGAAAAGATTAATAAAGATATGTATGCTCTTCTCGGTGTCAGCCGTAATGTTGTCATCATGCGGGGAGTATAATAAGGTGCTGAAAAGCACGGATATGCAATACCGTTTTGATTATGCCAAGCGCGCATATGAGAATCGGAAATATATGCAGGCCATCACTCTTCTGCAAGATTTGCAGATGCCTATGCGTGGCACTGAAAATGGAGAGGATGCAACATTTCTTCTTGCAATGTCGTATTTCGAGAATAAGGACTATCTGAACTCGGGAGTTTACTTTAAGAACTACTATCAGAGATATCCACGCGGCAAATATGCTGAATTGGCTCGATTCTATTGTGGATATGGCTATTATCTTGATTCTCCGGAGCCTCAGCTTGACCAGACGCTGACCCTTAAGGCGATAGAAGAGCTTCAAGGTTTTCTCGATTATTTCCCCAATAGCGACAAGGCAGGTCTGGCTAAGAACTCAATTTTTGAGATGCAGGATAAGCTCACTCTTAAGCAACTGCAGAATGCTCAATTATATTATAATCTTGGAAATTTTCTTGGCAATAATTATGAATCTTGTATCATAACTGCCAAAAATGCCTTGAAGGAATTCCCATATTCGAAATACCGGGAAGATTTTGAGATGTTGATATTGAAAGCAAAGTATCAGCAGGCTAAAAATTCTGTGGCTGAAAAGAGTGAAGATAGATATAGAGATGTGATAGATGAATATTATTCATTCATCAATACCTATCCGGAATCTAAGAATCTCTCGGAAGCAAAATCAATTTTTAATATTGCATCGAAACACGTAGGAGAATAACCCCATTTCTGTTTCATCGTATTTATAGAAATTTCATCACAATCGATACGTAAATCATAATTGTACATTATGGACTACAAGAAGACAAATGCACCTCTCACAACGGTGACACGCGATATGATCGCTATGGCCGAACAGACTGGAAATGTGTATGAGACCGTCTGCATCATTGGAAAACGTGCTAACCAAATCGCAGTCGAGCTGAAAAAGGAACTGGAAAAGAAACTTGCAGATTTCGCTTCCACCGACAATCTTGAGGAAGTGTCTGAAAACCGTGAGCAGATAGAGATCTCACGTTTCTATGAGAAGCTTCCCAAGCCTACACTCATTGCCACACAGGAGTATATCGAACATAAGCTCTACTTCTCAAATCCTCTAAAGGAGCGCGAGAAACTCAATGACTGATGAAGCTCCTTCTCTTTAATCCAGAGACAGAATACGCCCTCGCTACGGGGGCGTCTTTTTATACTCCGCCGGCTTCTGTAGAGAAGCTCCGAAAAGAGCGTCAGTTGCTTCCTGAGGTATGGGCTGCAGAAGAAGACCTGATTCTGGTAGATGACATGAATGGTCTGAAATCGAAACATCAGCTCGTAGATTGGAATTCCCTTAGTAAAGTTTTTTCTGAGTATCCTGATTTGATAATAGAGCCATGGGGATGGAATGCAGCCCTTGTTAGAAAATTTCTTGATCATGGAGTTCCATCATCAAAGCTTCCGGATGAAGAAACTATATTGAGAATAAGGAGACTTGCCCATAGACGCACCACTATATCTCTGACAGACATATGGAATGAATTATCTGAAGAGGGAAATAAAGTAGATGTACCAATAGAACTTACTTCTATAGGAGAATGTATGGATTTTTATCTGAAAAATCCCGGTTGCTGGTTGAAAGCTCCTTGGAGCTCAAGTGGACGTGGTGTGATCAACACAGCATGTGACATGACCGCAGAGCTTGTGGAACAATGGTGTCGTGGGATATTAAGGCGACAAGGAAGCGTATTGGGAGAGACTGGTGCCGATAGAATGTCGGATTATGCTACTGAATGGAGCATTCATGGCGGCAAAGCCATATATTTAGGTCTTTCCTCTTTTTCTACATCAAATAGAGGCAAATATATCTCAAATCAAACGATTTCGCAATCTTTGATGACACAGACATTCAATGCAGAATCTTTCTTAAGCATACAAGACGTCGTGGAATTGCAGAAATACATTCTTCAGATTGTATTCTCGGACTATGAGGGACCTGTAGGAGTAGATATGATTATTGAGAGGAGCGGAAAGTTGCGTCCTTTCGTAGAAGTAAATGTTAGGCGCACAATGGGAATGCTTCATATCATTCCATAGCCAATCTCGAAAAACTCTCTTTTGAAGTCATTCGGTCTCAGAACCTTATTGTCATAGATGACGAGGTCGATATCTACCGGAACATATCCTATTTTCCTCATTGATTCGTCTCTTCCGCAGGATTTTTCAAATTCCTTACACAGATTGTCGATCTCTTCTGGGGTTTTATCAGTAGTGCCGGCAACAACCGCATTCAAGTATTCCCGATTGCCACCATGGCAATCAGGAGTAGCATAGATAGTAGAGCTCCTGAGATCTGACAATATCTCAGACAACCAACCAATTCCCTCACTTACATTAGAATATCGGTCTCCACAATTTGATCCTATAGATAAGATGGCAACGACCTCGTTTACATGTTCGATTGTGTCGACCATGGCTTTCATGTCATTTATTATTCTTCTTGAGAGTAATAAGAGTTATTTCAGGATTACTTGCTCCTATTCTGAATGGCATGCCGACTTCACCCGCACCGATGTTGACATAAAGCGACGGGCGGTCGAGATTGCGTTCAAGCCCTCCATACGTGTCGGGATTTCCAAAGTCTTCAATTTCTCCGATTCCATTTTCTGTGTAGAATCCACCCCAAGTCTGATATCTCCAAGCAGCGGGAGAGTATCTCTTTCCAAAAGCATCAAAACTTACTTGCATAGCATGGGTATGGCCGGAAAGACTCAGATCAATATTAGTGATTTTTCTAATTTCACGCACCCAATGTTCGGGATTGTGGGTAAGGAGAATTTTAAAATTCTTGTCTTTTATGCTCTTGCCTTTCTCAGCAGGGTATGCTGCTTTAATATCACCATATTTTCCAAAAGGAGGTTCACCCCAGTTTTCAACTCCAATGATGGCAATTGAATCGCGACGTCCACCTTTGTTTCTAACGATGAAGTCATGCTCATTATTGAGCATTTTCCATCCGGCATCTTTTTGATACTTCTTAAGAGTTTCAAGATTTTTTTCTTTGGCTTCTTTAGAAGGCCAGTCTACATAATCGCCATAGTCATGGTTGCCAAGTATCGAATAAATACCGTCTTCAGCCTCAAGTTTAGATAAAAGATTAGCGAAAGGTTTTAATTCATCTGCTTTTTGGTTGACGATATCTCCGGTGAAGACAATCAAGTCAGGCTTGAGATTGTTGATAGTAGTGATAAGTTCAGAAAGGAATCTTGTGTCATTGCCCCATGTGCCGAGATGAAGGTCGGATATCTGAACGATTCTGTAACCATCAAAGCTTTCGGGCAGGCGATCTGAATTCAATGTAAGGTTGACATGTTGGGTATGAGTTCGAGTATAAAGAATACCGTGCCAAACCAAAGCGAATCCAATGACGCCAAGAGTTGCACCAACATAATTAAGCCATATCCAACGGTTGCTTCTAAAAATAAGAGGTATTCTTCCAAGAATGGAGAAAACGCAATAGATTATCTTTGGAATGTAGATACTTAGATAGACAGTCAGCATCCACATTATGGCATATACACCTCCATCTAATCCTCTTCGCGGCAGCGCTACCGTCACACCGAGGAAAATCCAGAGTAGGAACGATAAAATGGCATAGGCATTGCTCCATGCCCATCTGTTTCTTGATTTACCTTGACGAATATCAGTCCAGATATAGAAATCAGCAAGTATGCTGATCGCAAAAAGTGTTATAATAACAGCTAAAGGCAGTCTCATCACTCAAATCCTCCCAATATTGATTTTAGTTTGTTTTTGAGCGGATTGGCATACATGATGAGAATCATCTCACGCATGAATGAATGCTCTTCTTCTGTAATATCTTCCACATCAATTTTAGTCAGTTGACTGTCGAAATAAGAAAGGCATTCTTTCTTTTCTTCTTCAGTGTATTTGTGTGCGAATCTTTCAGTGGAATGAAGTGTATCATAAGCCACGTAGTTGATGGGGAAGATCTGATAACCTCTGTGTATAGCTGAGTCAATTAGCGCACACACATATTTTGCAGCTTTGTTGGTGTCTTTAAATTCACCAATTTCATCAATCCTGACATTGATACGGGGTGTCAGTTGGAAATGAACTTTTCCTTTGAATTTAAGAAGTCCGATTTCCATTGAAAAAAGATCATCCTTCTGAGATTTCTTGAAGTCAGGATTCCTTCTTCTCAGAAGGAATTCCTTGACTTTAAGAAAGTCGTTGGGATCATATTCATAGCTGATAGATACAGGCATAAGGTTGATTTCCTTAATCTTACTCATAAATGAGCCTTCTCCTGCCATAGAAAGCATCTTGACAAGAGACTCCTGAGTATGATCGCTGGAATCTTTTGCCCTTCCTTCGCGCTGGGCGATCCATACAGATTCATGCTTTTCAATTATAGCATAATGAATGTATGCTGAAAGTTTCTTGGCAGCCTCCAGTCCTTCTCTAAGACCTGTATTCCTTTTCACAATAAAGCTATTGTTGAGCCTAACAAGATCAGAAATCCAATCAAATACCAATAGATTGTTGCCAATGGCCACTTCAGAAGTAGGCCAGCCTCTTCGAAGAAAAGTAAGGTTGAGAAAAGATGCATCAAGCACAATGTCTCTATGATTGGTGATGAATGTATAGTTTAGAGCCGGATTAAAATATTTTGCTCCTCCGAGGGTGATACCCGATGTGGTGGTCTTTCCGAGCATTTCCAAAAATGGGAACATTATTCGGTGCTGGAAATCACGTCGGTTGTCGGTTGTCTTTAATTCATCTATTAGGGCCGGGATATCTTCTTTGGGCATCACATATGAGATAGCATGAAGAAACCCCGGATCTTGTATTAGCTTATCCAGGATCGTGCGGAAGACCGAGTCATCGTGTGGAGCTATGTCGCTGAAATCGAAATCCTTATTTGTCATCTCTACACTTCTTGTATTTTGGGTCGGCGACTTTTGTCGCTTACTTTGTCAAATTCTTAAGGTTCCTTTCAAACCTTGTCTGCAAAATTACAAAAATAATCCGTATATTCAAAATGAAAACATATAGATTTTGTATTGTAAGGGTTATTTTTTTGATTTCGCAGATTTTTCGAAGATTATTGCTTTGGCCCCTGGGGTCTTAGAACTTAGATGCTCTCCAATAAAGCACTATTCCAATTATCAGATATACGATATTGGGAATTTGCATAGCTACAGCAGGGGATGTATATCCATTGATAGCTAATGAAGATGTGATGGTGCTGAAAAGGATATAGCTGAAACTTAGTCCCAGTCCGATACCGATGTTAAGTCCCATTCCACCCTTTACTTTCTTAGAAGAAAGTGACATTCCTATCAATGTCAGAATGAATGCGGCAGCCGTTTCGGCAAGCCTCTTTTCTTTTTCTATTTCGAAGTTCTTGATATTGGCAACTCCACGCATCTTTTGCTTTCTGATGTATTCAGACAGTTGGGGAGTGGTCAGCATTTCTTGGTCGTTAGAAGAAATCAAGAAGTCTTTAGGCTCAATTGGAATGATACTGTCAAGAGAGACTCCTTTACGAATTGTCTCATTCATGCCATCAAAATCACGAATCATGTAATCTCTTAATTTCCAATGATATTGACGGGTGGTGTCATATTCAACCGAGCTTGCGGTCAAACGCGAAACGATGTGTTTGTCATTGAATTTGTCGAGAGAGAATCTGTAGCCTTGCTTGGAAGTATTGTCAAATCGCCCAAAATAAGCGACTTCACCTGGGCGAACCATAAGCTGAATATTTGAGCCATATTCCACAGCTTTATTTTTGACATATTTATTGGTGTACGCAATTCTGTTGACATTGGTAGGAGGGATTATATAGTTTGATAAAGCAAAAGTCATAGCTGCAATTATGGCAGCTCCAATCATGTATGGACGTAATAATCTGTGAAATGTTATTCCACTTGAAAGCATTGCTATGATTTCAGAGTTGTCGGCAAGCTTTGTAGTGAAGAAAATGACAGATATGAATACGAATAGGGGGGAGAGTTGGTTGGCAAAATAAGGGAGAAACGAAGCGAAATAGTCAAAAAGGGTCTCCTTGAGAGGTGCAGTCAGAAAGGCATCAAGCTTCTCAGTGATGTCAAACATTGCAATCACCAGAAGCAGCAACAAAGTAGCAAGGAAGTATGTGCCCAGGAATTTGCCAAGAATATATCTGTCAATGATGGTCAAAGGATTGCTAAATTTGAATCCTTTCCATTTTTTATTTTTCAACATCATGGTTACATTCTACTGGTGACGCGTAAAATCATTTCCTGTTTCCATTGAGGAAAGTCGCCAGTTTCGATATGCTTTCTGGCTTCTCCTACGAGCCATAGGTAGAACCCAAGGTTGTGGATGCTGGCAATTTGCATTGCCAAGAGTTCGTTGGCAATGAATAGATGACGCACGTAGGCCTTTGAATATACTTCATCAACGTAGGTGGGACCTCCCGGATCGAGAGGGGAGAAGTCGTCTGCCCATTTTTTATTACGCATGTTCATGATGCCGTTGCGAGTGAAAAGCATACCGTTGCGACCGTTGCGAGTGGGCATCACGCAGTCCATCATGTCTACCCCCCTGTCAATGGCCTCAAGGATATTTGCAGGAGTTCCGACACCCATCAGATATCGAGGTCGATCAGCCGGAAGGATGTCGTTGACTATCTCGATCATCTCATACATCTTATCTGTAGGTTCGCCGACAGCAAGACCACCAATGGCATTGCCATCAGCACCCAAATCAGCAACAAATTTTGCAGATTCTTTTCTTAGTTCAGGATAGACGCATCCCTGAACAATAGGGAAGAATGTCTGGCGATAACCGTAAAGGCCTTCAGTTTCGTTGTATCTTTTCCATCCTCTTTCAAGCCATCTGGTGGTCAGTCCAAGCGATTTTTTTGCGTAATCATAGTCAGAATCGCCCGGGGGACATTCGTCAAGAGCCATCATTATGTCCGCTCCAATGACACGCTGAATATCAACAACTCCCTCGGGAGTAAAAAGGTGTTTACTTCCGTCGATATGGCTTCTGAAATGAGCTCCTTCTTCAGTCAGTTTACGGTTGCCAGAAAGAGAGAACACTTGGAAGCCGCCTGAATCTGTCAGAATTGGGAGTTCCCATCCATTGAATTTATGCAGGCCTCCGGCTTGACGGAGAATTTCAAGTCCAGGTCTTAAATACAGATGATAGGTGTTTCCAAGAATTATTTGGGCTTTAATGTCGTCGCGAAGCTCATGCTGATGCACCGCTTTGACACTTCCTACAGTCCCTACCGGCATAAAGATCGGCGTCTTTATCTCGCCATGTGCGGTCGTAATAAGTCCTGCCCTGGCGTTTGTGCCGGGGCAGGTATGTTGAAGCTGGAATTCAAGTGATCTCACTTTATGATATCGTGCTTTTTGAATACCTTTTGAATGGCCTCAAGCGAACGAGCCACTTGCTCTTTAGTGTGAGTAGCCATGAGTGAGTAGCGAATAAGAGTGTCTTGAGGAGCCACTGCCGGGGAAACGACGGGATTCACGAATACACCCTCTTCAAGCAAATCGCGAGTTACGGCGAAAGTCTTGTAGTCGTCGCGAATGAATAGGGGTATGATAGGAGTGGATGTGTGTCCGATCTCACAACCCATAGCGCGGAAATTATCAAGGGCATAGTTGGTGATTTCCCAAAGATGCTTCTGGCGCTCGGGCTCGTTGAGCATAATGTCCATTGCAGCCAGAGCTGCAGCTGTAGAAGCCGGTGTGATTGAAGCTGTGAAGATATAACTCCTTGAATGATGACGCAGGAAGTTGGTGATTTCCTTGTCGGTGGCGATGAATCCTCCAAGCGATGCAAACGATTTGGAGAAAGTACCCATGATAAGGTCTACATCATTTGTGAGTCCGAAATGATTGACTACACCGCGGCCCCCTTTTCCGAAGACACCGATACCGTGAGCTTCATCTACCATGAGACTTGCATCATATTTTTTAGCTAAGTCTACCATTTCAGGCAGCTTGGCTACGTCTCCTTCCATGGAGAATACACTGTCGGTGACAATTAACTTGATGCTCTCCGGTTTGCACTTTTTCAACACATTTTCAAGCGACTCCATGTCGTTGTGTTTGTATTTGAGCGGCTGTGAGAAAGAGAGTCTGCGTCCTTCTACGATAGAAGCATGGTCTTGCTCGTCGCAGATCACATAGTCTTCTCTGCCTGTCAGAGTGCTGACAACACCGAGGTTTGTTCCGAAACCAGTGGAATAGACGATAGCATCTTCTTTTCCAACATAGTCGGCAATTCGGGCCTCAAGTTCTTTATGGATATCAAGAGTACCGTTTAGAAACGGACTTCCTGCCATACCGGTTCCATATTTCTTAGTTGCCTCGACAGCAGCCTCGATGACTTTCGGGTGGTTGGTCAGTCCCATATAGGAATTGGATCCAAACATCAGAACCTTTTTGCCATTCATGAGAACCTCAGTGTTCTGCTCACTTGAGATGGGACGGAAATATGGATACACTCCCGCAGCCTTAGCTTTCTGCGGGGCATCGTATTGCGATAGCTTTTCCTGTAGTTTCTTCATATTTT
>CAZGGB010000019.1:0-42410 GCA_964525115.1 uncultured Sangeribacter sp.
CAATTACTTATCCCTATAATTCGAGGGTAAAATCGGATTAATATTCCTCCTCGTTGAAAAAGAAATCGTCTTTGGAGGGGTAGTCAGGCCAGATTTCCTCGATTGATTCGTAGGTGTCGCCTTCGTCTTCGATCTCCTGAAGATTTTCTATCACTTCCATAGGAGCGCCACTGCGCATCGCGTAGTCAATGAGCTCGTCTTTTGTTGCGGGCCAAGGTGCGTCTTCAAGTTTTGACGCCAGTTCAAGTGTCCAGTACATATGTCGTATATTTTTTGTTTAATTATTTAACTGTTTAATCGTTTAGTTTAGACCTTAGAGACAATTGTTTAAGATTTTGAGGCGGGAGTCCATGTGATTTCATCCACTCCTTGACGATAATTGAGGTAGCGCGCTGCAATGAAAAGATAGTCACTCAGTCTATTAAACCATCTGATCATCAAGGGATCAACATATTCTTCAACTGCCAACTCAAGTATCCTTCTCTCTGCGCGTCTGCAGACCGTTCTGGCAACATGGCAATGCGCTGCAAGTTCACATCCGCCTGGAAGGACAAATGCCCGAATCTTGGGAGTCTCTTCGTCGAGGACATCAATCCAGCTCTCAAGTCTTTCTACTGCATCGATACCAATACCATTGCAGGACGGTTTGTCATCGCTTTTGACCGCGGTTGCAAGATAGCATCCTGCATCGAAAAGCCTATTTTGAATTTCAAGAAGCTGCTCTTTTATGTCAGCTGGGCACTGAGTATTTGAGAGTACAACCCCGAGAAAAGAAGAAAACTCATCGACTGTACCATATGCCTCAAGCCGGGTGCAAACTTTACTTATCCGTTCGCCTCCGACAAGAGAAGTAGTACCATTGTCGCCAGTTCCTGTATATAGACAACTCTTCATAGTTAAATCATTTCAATTAGTGTCTATATCTCTAACATAAAATATGCCTATTTGTTGCAAAAAAGATAAAAAAATACTTTGTCATGTCCCAATTATTGATTAGCTTTGCGGTTACCATAGAAATAACTAATACCTGATATCATGGAAACTAATGAACTCATACAGTTTATCTCCAACGGTTTTGATCGCGCCAAAGGTGGATCTGCCGGTGAAGTCTATGCCGAAGTCATCACAAATTGTGACAGCCTCTCTATCCCCCTAAAGAGTCATTACGCTTTTGGATGGATCATCTACTATGCCATTCATCAGAGTCCGAAGCACGCCATCCGAGAGCGTAAGCAGATGTTGGCGCGGTATCTTAGTCTTCAAGTAGAACGTCCACATAAACTCCATTCCATGATTCTGACAGAGGCTTTCCGCCTCTATAAGGATGCAGCAGAAGCTGCTTTTATTACCAATAATAAGGAGGTGGGCAATCCAGTGACAGATGCTACGAGATTTTCCATTGTGAAGTTTACTGATATGTGGGACCTCAATAACCTCCGCCCCGGCGATTGGAAACGAAAAGATCATGAAGGGAAGGTATTGTCTTCAACTGTTGAAAAACTTATAACAAGCTACGTCGACGAACTTTATGCTGCCCGTATTCCGGCTTCACCAGAATTCATGGCAATAATAGATCGGGCTCTTATCGAGTATACAGGTTCTTCGAATCTTTATGCTCAATGTGCGCAACTCTATGAACTTTCAGGGGATAAGGAGACTGCAATCGGTATGCTTCGCAATGCCATCCTCACTTCGTCGTCGAAGTTCTTCCTTTGGAGCCGGTTAGCAGCCCTGATTACAGACAAGGAAGAACTGCGGCTCAAGGTCAGTCTTCTCTATAAGGCACTCCGCTGTCCGGGGCAAGAGGAATTCAAAGGTAAAATCCATTTGAATCTTGCTTCTGCACTTGCCGAAGGAGGTGCTTTTCCACAGGCTAAATGGGAATTGAAATATGTAAAGAAATTGTATGAAGATAAAGGATGGAATCTTCCACGTCTCTATCGTGAGACTGAAAAGAAGATTCCTGCCGGTACGCAAGTGTCTGACCCAATAGGTATCTATAAAAAGGTGGAGTCTCTTGCCGATGACTACATATATGAGTCCCTTCCTGAGATTCCGGTCAAAAAAACCTACCATAAACCGGCTACTGAGACAACAGACCATTACGGCAATCGCCGAGCCGGAAGAACAGCATGGAGAGTGACTGATGTGCAAGGCAACAATTACTGGTTTACGCCCTCTTATTATAATATTCAGGAAAACCTACCGACCGACACCCCACTGAAAATAAAAGTGTTCAACGGTAAAATTGTCAAAGCCTTGTTAGATCACACCTCATAAATTATTCTTAAAAATTCACCTGCGATTAGACAAGAAGGAACACATATTGCGGGGCTGTATCGTCATCCTTAATTACGACACAGCCCCGCAACCGATTTTGGTGAATGTTATTTAAGGATTATCTTTTGTGATCTGCTCCCTTGTCGAAGTATGTATATTCCTTTTGAAAGATTCAAAGGCAAAGAAGACTGAGCCAATGTGCCTATGTAACGGCCTGTCGTGTCATATATCTCACATGGAGCGTCGGGGTAGAAATCTCCTTTAATCTCATCGACAGCAAGAGGTTCAGTTGAGAGTATTGCCCTCACCGATACATGGTTGCCTTCAGGCATAACAATTGAAAGAGTCTCTGTCTTATAAGTGGAAGAGGAGGTCTGGCCCCCTGCAGTCACGGTCACTTCCCAGCCATTGACATAGAGTCCATCGGAATCTGAAACAGATTGAACTGTCAAATTACGATCGGGGAAGAATTTTCCATCAAATTCATTGCTGCTCAAATGAATACCATTTACAACAAGTGTTCGATTGTTCTCGGAGCCTTTGTCGATAGTCAGTGAAACCGGTTTCTTTAGACTGAAGAATGATGAGAGGTGATCATAGAAGTATGTCCAGCGACTTTTAGTCCAATTCTTACCACTTTCAACCTCCTGACTATAGGTCGGCCACCAAGGGTTGATCAAGTCGCGATGGAATTTGTATTCAGTCTTTATGGCATCATATCTGTCACTGATGCGACTGATGATCACCTCCGGGCGTAGGAAATCACCCATATAGACCGCACAGCGATCAATAAACATATCTTTGAATTCCGGAGTGTCGAGTAGGCGACGGAAGAGGCGGGTATGTTCCCATTTATTAGCCCATTCGTTACGGTTATTGTCATAACCTTGTGTAGTTATCCAATTGAGGGTTGGATAGTTATAGCGCTCTCCGTAGAGTCCCATACCGAAATCTGTATCCTTGGCCACCCAACGCCACTTGCCCCCCTCTGCCTGTGGACGCCACATCACAATATTATTCCCGGGAAAATCCTTATTATCGAAGAATGTTCCCATGATCATAAGGTTGCAGAATTCGCTGGTGTCCATCAACTCGTCGAATTCCTCAAACGAATGGCCTTTCCCTTCATAAAATGCCTTAAAGGCATTGAAATTATCCCACTCTCCTTCTTTCAATTCCCACCAGTTTTCAAGCATATCTATGTCTTCAAGTCCGTCATAGTATGAATAGACGTAGTCTTCGTTGCTACGCGGACGAATGTTGAGCAGCCCCTTGTATTCGCCATTGATGTAAAGAATCACCGGGCGCGACGGCTGCCAGTCAAGGTCACAGTTCATACCCATGCTTTGCTGTATTATTGCGTCGCGCATATACATATAGTCGAAATCATTTCCGGAATTGCGCATCTCAAATGACTTAAATTCCTCAATACCAGGTGTCTGATCAGGGAAGAACTCATAGTTAAAGCGTTTTTCCCCGAATCTCTTATTGGCGTAGACGGCAAGCGATTTCAGGGCACTTCCACGTGTGGCACCCCCTTTGACTCTGGTCTCGCAAAGTTGGTTGATGATGCTGGGAGTGTCAGCACCTTCGAAATACTCATAATTGATCGGTCGTCGCCAGTCGTAATTATAGTTAGCGGTATTGTTTGAGTAGTTGCCTTGCACGTAAATACCGAGTTTATTGTCGTAGAAATAGTCGCGGTTGGTGACTATAGATACGACAGGGAGTGTTACCTCACGTGGGTGATGGATATAGGAGTGAGTAAGAGAGCGTGGAGAAAGATATCCATCGCAAAAAAGTTTTGCACGTACCGTACGAGTTACCGACATATGTATGGGAGTCGAATAAAGAGTACTCGATTCAGTTGGTTCTTTACCATCGAGTGTGTATCGTATCACGGTTCCTTCAGGAGCATCCTCAGGAAGAGACAGCTCAAGATCGAAAACTTCAGATGACACTTTGCCCGGAACACTGAATACAGGGTCTCCAAGTATTTTCTTATATACAGAGCCACAGTTTGTAGCTCCAGGGGTTGGTATAGCCTGATAGCCCCAAGAATCAGAATTGTCGGTCTCGCGTCCGTATGCAATATTTGGAGCGGGCTGTTTCTTCAGACCTTCAAGATGATCGACTATATCATCTCCCTTGAAAAGATATACGGCTCCATCTTTGCCTGACTCGAGACGAAAATCTGTGTGTCGACCTTGCTCTGCCTTGTCGCAATAGATCACCATGTATTTCCCGGCTGGGATGTATCCAGAAGGGAGTTGATAGGCTTTCTTTACCTTGTCTTTTGTGCCTATTTTATAGTCGGCAAGGCTTTCAGCATCAGGTCCAGGATTGTATAATTCAACCCAGGAATCGGGAAATTCGTTGAGATCATCCATAATGCAGTCAATATTTGACTGCATTATCTCGTTGATGACAAGATGGGCAGATGCCGACGATACTCCGGCTATTGTAAGCGCAGAAATGAGTAGAGAGCGGTGGAATTTTCGCATAAATTAGTCTTATATTATTTTTTTACAAAAGTAGTAAAAAAAACTACCATAAACAAAAACAAATATTATCACAGTGTCAGTATAGGAGCGATTTGTGCTCAACCTTCACTTTTTAGATAAAAATTTTAACTGGCATCATGCCATTGACAGAAAGGATATAGATACCTTTGGGCAAAGAAAAGCCAATACTGCCCTTGACCGGACCCTCCATATGTACAAGCCTGCCAGACAAGTCGTATACAGACACTCCGCTTTTCCCATCAAGTCCATTGACAGTCACAGTATCTCCTGCCACTTCAACCTCAGGAATATCTTTGATGCTTATTTCTTCAACAGCATCAGGATTTGACACAACATATTGTTCTATTAATATATCATGAAAATTAATCCCCTTGTTCTCTATTGAAGCCCTGTCAATCCTAACATTACAAAGATCGTTCCCTTCATATATATGTGTAAACTTATAGGTCTTCTTTTCAGCAGACATGAACTTAAGGGTTGCAAGATCATCCTCTGAATTTATGATTCCATCTCCATTGATATCTGTACCGGTACTTAGCTTCACCGACTGTGAACTCTTGTCTGAATTGCCGCAATAGAGAGTTATCTTCCAAGGTCCTTGTATTTCATTTATCTGGATATAGCATGACCCAACCTTACCCTGCTTGCCGATAAAACCAACTGCATTCTTTGAAGCTCCACTATCCTCAGAAGAATATACTGGATATGGAGAAAGATTACCAAATGCCACAAGTCGACCGCCATCTGTTCCAAGCACCATATTGTCAAATTCTTCCTCAGCCTTCACGCCTTTCATGATATCAGCCTGGTTTCCTGAGATAATTACACCCCATTCTGAATTGCCAAAAGATGCCGGTGTAGAATGGAAATCGGTATAGAACAGCCTTCCGCCCTTAACAGTTTTGAAACTCCATACATCGCCTTCCGTCACTCCGGTATTATTTACAGCATCCACACGCCAATAATATGTAGCGTCTGCCTCAAGATTATCAGGCTTATATGTCATCTCTGTCAAATCAGATGCCACTTCCTCCATCGCATCTACAGACGTTCCCATGTAGACATTGTAGGTCAATGTGCCAAAATATTCTTGGGTAGGATTCATCCACTTAAGAACCACGTCAAGCACCTTCTCCTCAGCACCCTCATCTGGAGACACTAACGAGGACACTTCCGGACAAAATGGTTCTGAAGTCATACTCTGAAGCGCCGGCGATTCAACCGACCGCATTCCGTTCTCACCGATGGCATAGACACGGAAATAATACATCTTATTTTCGAGCAGACCATCTATCCTTAATACAGTTTCATCTGACCCCGTACGCCCTGATTCAACATATGAAACGCCATCGTCAGAAATCTCAATCACAAAACCTATCTCATCTTCAGAATTGTCGGTCCATTGCAGAGTAATAGCACTCTTCTCATTCTTGACGGCTTTCAAGTCCGTTGGATTCTTTATGTAAGGATAAGCAGTATCAATACTGAATACGTAGTTCTCAATATTCGCATATCCATTCTCAGCGATGGCTGACGCATCCTTATCATCCAGAGGATCAAGGCCATTGGCTGTCTCCCATTCATCGGGTATGCCATCCCCATCAGAGTCAAGGGGCTTATATCCACCGAACAGCTTGCCAGTGCCCTTATGAGGAAGAACTTTCTCTGTATTTATGCCCCCGGTAGTACCGAAACTTCCAAATGAAGAAAGTTCATCGATAAGGTATTGGTCCACTTGATCACGCACAGGAAGCGAAGCACCTCCATATGCCAACACATACTCAAGAGCCTCAGGAGCCGTCGTCCGGGTTGCAATTTCCGGCATTTCTTTCGGTGCGCCCCTACTTATCAGATCATCTGTCGTATTTACACGCGCTCCACCCGACTTTACGTATTCCTCATCTGACATTTCATACCCATCAAGCACCCCATCAATATTGGAGTCATACCAATTTCCCTCTGCGAAATATTTGAAATTACTGTTACCTCCTACAAGTGGATACGCAGCTTGTTTCCAAGGGCCGGTTATCCAATAGTTACCTGAAATCTCAGCCCAGGAATCTCCGGCACTGTCACCTCCCATATTATAGGCAGCTTCCTTACCCCAGTTATAGGATACATTATTGACAAACTGGTTAAGTCCCTTTGCTTTCGGATTTCGGGTAGCATTCTCTATATACAAGTTGCGGAAAAGGGTAACTCCATTATCAGTCTGGATAAGACCGCCACATGAATGAGGTTGCAGACCTTGACCAATGATCGAATTTTGGATAGTTACGTTGGCTGGGCCATTACCTTTGTCATTACTGCTTACTGAAAAATTTTCATCCCTTCCCCACAACACCGACATGTGATCAAAAATCATATCATGACCCGAAGCAACCCCTGCAGCATCTTTACCACTATCGCCATTGACACCCATGCGCACACGCAAATAGCGCACTATGATATTATTGGCATCTGAAAACGAAACTCCATTGCCATACAATTGTATTCCTTCGCCCGGAGCCGTCTGTCCAAGCACTGTAAGATTGCTTTTAAACACCAGACGACTTTTCAAGTTAATAACGCCTGACACATCAAACACCACAATCCTATTAGGTTTTGATACAGCATCACGCAGCGAGCCTACACCATTGTCGTTCAAATTAGTAACATGATAAATCTCCCCTCCTCGTCCACCGGTTGCAAAACGTCCAAAACCCTCAGCTCCCGGAAATGCTAATAGTGCATCCTGAGCTGCCGACGAAGAAGCTATCCCCATCATTATCCCAATTCCGATACACTTAATCGATCCTCTCTTCATGATGTTATTTTTAGTTGTCTGATTTTTATTGGTTTTTTCTTAGTTTATACCGCAAATATAGTGATTTTTCTTTACCCACACAATTTTTCCCAAAATTATTCCAATCAAAACCATCTTTTAAGCATTGATTAGAAGAATGTTTCGAAAAAAAATTGTAATTTTGCATCGCAATTTGGTGAATCGGCTATTTCTTGCCGATGTGAGGGAATCCGGTGTGATGCCGGAACAGTTCCAGCTACTGTGATATCCATTTTGTATCTGCCATTTAACATGGTCACTTCCATTTAGTTGGAGGGAAGGCCGGCAAGATATGGATTAAGTCAGGAAACCTGCCTAATTGCAATTTATCGACGTGATTATTTCTGGAACAAAATAATTAGTTATGAATAAAAAGTTTTTCAGGCAATTGCATCTTTGGCTGTCAGTGCCCTTAGGACTGATAGTCGTATTAATGTGTCTGTCGGGAGCGGTTTTGCTATTCGAGCGGGATTTCGGTCATATAGGGCAGGCAGAAGTAGAAAGTGAAGGTCGCCAACCTCTTCCTTTAGATTCCATAATGTCATCTGCTGACGCCTATTTGAAGGGGAAAAACAAAATTGTGGGAGTGACCACCTATCCAGACTCAAACCACGCATATAAAGTGCTGCTTGCCAAGCCGGCTATGGCAGCGATTTGGGTTGACCAATATACTGGGGAAGTTATAGGGAAATATGAAAGAGCCGAGATTTTCAAGGTTGCAAGTACGGCACATCGCCGACTTTTTAGCAAGTCAAAAGCCGAAGGCGCTTATGGCGCAAAAACCGGTAAACTGATAATTGGAATTTCCACTATAGGATTGCTACTTATAATAATCACCGGTTTTATAATGTGGTGGCCTAAAAAAGGACATTGGCATGATAAATTTAGAATTTCCACAAAAAATGGCTCATATAAATTATGGTATGACATTCATTGCGTCGGAGGTGTGGTAAGTTCAGTGGTGCTTATAATATGTATTCTGACAGGATTGACCTGGTCGTTTGGATGGTATAAAAAATCATTCTACTCTGTCCTTGGAAGTGAAGTTGCCAAATCATCAAGTCATAAGACCCCCGCTGAAAATTACAGTGCATGGGAAACGGCATACCGAACATTGGCGACTGAAAACAACGATAAGGAAATTAGGATGTATCAAGGGGAGGCAGACATTGTCATTTCCGGAATAGGGAACCAGCAAGCTCTAAATACGTATTTATTCGATACGAATACAGGTGAAATAAACCATGACGAGAAGTATGCAGACAAAGCACGATCCAATCATATTAAAGGATGGATATACACTCTACATGTTGGATCCTGGTTAGGATGGATTTCTCGTGTATTGTACTTATTATGTGTTATCATAGGGGCAATTCTGCCGATTACCGGCTATTATCTTTGGATCAAACGATTATGCAAGAAGAAAAAGTAATGGCACGGATTATTATGGTGACTGGTGGACAGCGAAGCGGAAAAAGTGTTTTTGCCGAGAAATTGGCATTGAAACTCTCTGAGCATCCCACTTATCTTGCGACAGCAAGGGTCATGGATAAGGAGATGGAGACTCGAGTTGCCATACACAAAGAGCGGCGAAAGGATGCATGGCGAAATCTTGAAGCCCCTTTATATGCTGACGAAATATCTTTCGAAGAAAAAGAGGTGGTACTAATCGACTGCCTCACTCTATGGGCAACCAATTGGTTTTTTGAGAAAAATGAGGATATCAAGGATGCTGTGTCGGCTCTAAAGAAGCAAATTGAATCTTTGCTTTTGAAAGATACGACATTCATAATTGTCACTAATGAAGTTGGATTGGGAGGTGTAAGTGCAAATAGCATGCAACGTAAGTTTGCAGATCTGCAAGGGGAAATCAATCAGTATGTGGCATCTATAGCGAGGGAAGTCTATCTGACAATCTCTGGCATACCTGTAAAAATAAAGTAATCAGCCATGAAAGAATTTCATATAAAGCGGATCGACCGCTCGATTGAAGGAGACATAATCAATAAAATTGACAATCTAACAAAGCCCAAAGGGGCTTTAGGAAGATTAGAGGAATTAGCGCTACAAATTTGTCTTCTACAGCACACTCTGAGTCCTGAACTGCACAAACCGCACAATGTGTTGTTTGCTGGTGACCATGGTATTCTTGATGAAGGCGTGAGCGTGTCACCGAAGGAAGTGACTTGGCAACAATTAAGCCATTTCTCAAAGGGTGGAGCAGGAATCAACTTCCTTTGCGAACAGCATGGTTTTAAGCTTGTGCTTGTGGATGCAGGAGTTGACTACGATATTCCTGCCGGACATGGCATAATAGATATGAAGGTGCGGAAGGCTACTCGTAATTTCCTTCACGAAGCTGCCATGACATCAGATGAACTTGACCTTTGTATCGAGCGAGGAGCCAAGATTGTAAAGGATATACATGAGGAAGGATGCAACGTGATAAGTTTTGGAGAGATGGGCAGTGGAAACACATCTCCATCGGCAGTGTGGATGCACTTGTTTACGGGTATTGACTTGAAGAGATGTATCGGCGCGGGAGCCGGACTTGACAGCGAAGGAGTACGCCACAAGTATGAGATTTTATCAAGGGCTGTAGCCAATTACAAGGGTGATGACAATACTAAATCAAAGATAGCTTGGTTTGGAGGCTATGAAATGGCTATGGCATTGGGTGGGATGCTACAGGCAGCAGAACTTGGGATGTTGATAATCGTAGATGGATTTATCATGACGAGCGTAATTCTTGCAGCATCGCAACTTTATCCTGAAGTATTGGACTATGCCGTATTCGGACATCAGGGTGACGAGTCTGGGCACAAGCTTATGCTTGAAGCAATGGGGGTACAGGCTATCTTGCATCTTGATCTCCGGCTTGGAGAGGGGTCGGGGGCAGTATGTGCTTATCCGATACTTGAATCAGCTGTAAGAATGATCAATCGGATGGATAGTTTCCAATCTGTAAATGTCACCAAATATTTCTGATGAAACGAATAGCAGCAGCATTCATATTATTTACCCGCCTTCCACTATGGAAATTTGTTGACATCCCGGAAAAGGCATACTCCACCACTGTAGTTTTTTGGCCGTTGATAGGCTGGCTAACGGGAGGACTCACTGCGATCCTTTTTTATATGCTTGCAATGGCACTACCGATGATGCCGGCTGTAGTGACTGCCTTAATTTTCAAGTTACTTCTCACCGGGGCATTGCATGAAGATGGGCTTGCTGATTTCTGTGATGGTTTCGGAGGGGGACGAGATAAGGAGAGCGTCCTGAGGATAATGAAAGACTCTCATATAGGAACATATGGTGTTATTGGACTTGTTTGCCACTATCTTCTGTTGATAGGGCTCTTATCATCACTATCTCCTCTCTTAGCAGCCACAGCAATTATCGCAGCTGATCCTTTCGGTAAGTTTTGTGCATCACAACTCACCAACATTCTCCCTTATGCAAGACCTGAAGGGGCAAAGAATAAGATTTCTTATTCACGTATGACGCCATGGCAGTTGATGCTGAATCTTGCTTTCGGAGTTATTCCTCTTGTCCCGTTGGGTCTTGTCAAGCCGTGGTTGCTTTTAAGCATTCTTTTCCCAACAATCGGTGTCGCAGCATTGACGTGTATGATGAAACGTCGCATTGGTGGGTATACGGGAGATTGTTGTGGCGCAACCTATCTAATTTGTGAAGACTCGATGATATTGGGCATTTTAATAATATTAGGAATATGCAACTTGTATTGATACGTCATACTTCAGTAGCGGTCCCCCGTGGTGTATGCTATGGTCAGACTGATGTTGCTCTTGCGGAGAGTTTTCCGGAAGAAGCGTCAGCGGTGAAAGAGAGTCTTAAAAAATTCACTTTCGATCAAGTTTATAGCAGTCCCCTTTCAAGATGCGTGAAACTTGCCCGTTTCTGTGGCTATGAGAATCCAATCATCGATTCGAGACTGATAGAAATGAATTTCGGGGAGTGGGAAATGAAGCGTTATGATGAAATCTCGGATCCGAGACTGCAAGAATGGTTTGATGACTATATCAATGTCGCTCCTACAGGAGGAGAATCAGTCTTGGTTCAACGACGACGGTTTATGGAATTTATAGAAGAAATAAAAGACTTGCATTCCGACAAGACCATTGGACTCTTCACGCATGGAGGCATTCTGATTAATGCCCTCGTAGCTTTAGCCGGAAAATCCTACTCCGAAATGTATAATGCCCTCCCCCCTTACAGCTCTATAATTGAAATAGAAATTTAAATTGGTTGACTATTCGCAGTCGAGACAAAAATTATATAATCATAAAGTTTCAAAAATGATTTCGCCATTGTCAGTAAGTCCTTCTACAATAACCCGATATTGGGATTTAAGAGGCATTTTCAGATCGATAGTTTTTCCTGATTCATCAAACTTTACAGATGGAAGCCACAGAAGCGTGGGATGGGTCTGTAGGTCATATTCATCTACATCGACCGATAGCAACGGACTGGCATATTCCTTATATTGCTGATAGCCTAATGGAAGATAGTCTTTCAGCTCGAATTGCTTCGACCAATGCATGTCGCTTCCGGATTTTGAAGTAATCATGATAACTCCACCTCCATATTGACTTCCCATCACGAAGAGTTCCGGTCTAATGAAGTCTATCCTATCTATGTCATGAAAAGGAATCACATTTTCTATATCTGAAATAGTAGGAGCAGATGTTTGTGAAGATGAGGTCCGTTCCATTGCTTTTTGAAGATTTTGTACTTTCATTTGATGCTGTCTACCCGTTCTTTCACTTTGAAGAGATGCAAATCTGGAAGTGTGATATGTGCCAGGAAGAGAACCAGGAGGAGATGCTACAGGCGTAGATATTTTGCCTCCGGCTGATTCATATATTGTTCCGTCAATATAATAAGCAATGTATTTTGATCTCCACAAAAAGCGGTTCTGATTTTTTGACAAACCCGGAATCAATCTCAATGCCTCTTCTAAAGAAGTAACTCCACGTTTATCCATTTCTTCAGCACTTTTAGAATAAGTAGCAAGAGATTGAAATATGTCTATATCTTCCTCTTTGAAAGCCTGCACTTTTATTTCTTCCAGCATCGTCCATCGCATTCCGTTGAAGAAATCCACTGCATTTATGGAAGAAGTATTGTATGGCACGTCATGAATAAGATCAACATTCGGGAAATTATCATTGAAGATTTCGTAATTGCTCTCGTTTCCACCCTTCTCATTCATAGCACGGAAAATGAAAGTTGTTCCTTCTGGAAAATCAAAACCATTAATATAGAAATTTCCGTTCTTATCGGTATCTGCGAATGTGCCAAAGTCGTATTTTGGAGCTATTGCATATATTCTGATTCCCTCCATCGGATTTCCTTTCCACCGTGAGCGAACCTGACCGGAAATCTCTTGACCGATTTCTACAGGTATCTTCGGTTCAGAATATTTTTCAAGAATTGCCTCAGGAAGATTGTAACGGCTCCAACCATTGACCATCATCAGTAAGTCTAAGTTTCGTTCTGTCTCACGGTCGGCAGAGGCAAAGTATTCAGATGGATTCTCTATTCTTCCACGAAGTTCACTTTGCAATAGAAGCTGAGTGCGTATGTCACCATCTGTTTTTTCAGACAAAATATCTGTATTAATAACACGAACACTACAGTCTCCACCTATACCATTCTGAGTTTTAAACTTTATGGATGTAGAGTCGTTGCTAAGATCCGTAGAATTAGGATTTATCCTGTCGGCTCCTATGAAGAAAAGACGTTCGCTGATCACAGCACTGTCTGTCTTAGACACCAGCATCGCTTGATATAGACCAACGGGCATGTCCTTTTTGTCAAAGGATAAAGGATTTGTTGATGAGATAGGGGTAGCTATAATCCCAGCTCCTCGCAATGCAATCACCAATTCAAGGTCTTTGTTTTCTCCACCTCCTACGCTGAAAGTACCCTTAGATTTAGTAACGCGATAGCGCAAGCATGCTGCCCCGGGTTTTGGCGATCCTATTTCAGCGATTCGTAGTTCTGCCTCCGGACCTATATATTCAGCTGTATAGGTCCGACCAAATTCAGGGACAAATGTAACACTACCCATCCCTTTATGAATAGTGCTGAATTTAGCTATCTCTTCACCTGTATCGACGCGAATAACCCCGCTTGCTGAAACACCATTGCCGTTTTCGTCAGTTGCCTTAAATGCCACAGTACATGGCTCATCGGCAATCAGCCAACCTCCTTCCGGGTAGAAAGCAATCTCAGTCTTCTCAATAGGATACTCGACATTGACGTATTTGCCATAGTCGCCAAACTTTACAAGAACCACATTCTCACCCTTGTCACGACGAAATTTTCTGCTAAAACCATTCTTTGAATCCGGCATATCAAGGAATTTCCCATCTGGCATAGTCCATGACATTTTATTATAGTTCATTTTCTCTCCATTTGCTGATCTCACCTTAAATGAGCCTTTTACCTCTCCTGAGCCAACAGGCTTAAATTCTGAATCAATTATGTATTTCGAACTATGCTGGTCGAGGATCCTGAGAGGTTTGCGAAAGAAGTAGTCTTTCCCCTGATTTTCTGAATACATGGTATATGCCGTCAAAGTATAGTTTCCTTCGAATATATCCTCATCTATAGGTATGTATCCTGCATACACACCATCTCGTTCTATTATCTTAACCCTGTTTTGAACCTTTCCAAATGGATTGAGCAACTCCACGTAAACATATTTGCTTATCGAAGTTTGATGATGAGTTGCAGCATCCACAACGAATACCCTACACCATAAAGTATCACCACCGTAATATAGATCGCGGTCTGTCACCATGTGTAGTTTTTCTTGCGGATAAATATTCATCTGATGGTTGATGCGGTCTATTGTCGTTTTGCCATCTTCTGCACTTAATGAATTTGCAAAAAACGTAATAAGTAAAGTCGCGAAAAATAGTACGTGTAGCAATCGGGTGAATAAAATTGATATTTTAGCCATAATGAAAGATTTTTTTGTGATAGATTTGCAAAAAGTTGCAATATATGGGCGTAAAAGATGTGCCGTCTACAAATTTACAAAAAAGATACGGATCTGGGAAATATATTTACCTAAAATTGCCTTTGTGGGAGTAAAATATATACATGGGTATATATTTTGGGGAAAAATTACTTATTTTTGCCTATGATTTTCTTCTTTATTATCTATATTATCTATCTTTAAAAAAATTTCTTATGACAACGACTGGACTTTAAACTAATATCAGTTTAACTACAATTACCAGAATGATTGATAAGAATTCAACCTTTCGGTTTATGGATGCGGCTTGCTTTACGTCACTATAACTGAAATCGCGTTTGGTTTCTCCGATGTAGGGCTTATAGACGCTTTCGCCGAAATAGTCGTGTGTGCCTCCGAAGCGGCAGTTGAGGATGGCGGCTAAGGCTGCCTCCGGGTAGCCGCTATTGGGACTCGCATGTTTTGGTCCATACTTTTTCACGAACCCTAAGAGTTTCCACTTTCCTGACACTATAATCATCAGCAGTGCCGTCAATCTTGCGGGGATGTAGTTGGCAACGTCATCAATGCGAGCCGCTACCATTCCAAACTGTCG
The DNA here is from genome assembly GCA_964525115.1 of uncultured Sangeribacter sp. Classification (GTDB taxonomy): domain Bacteria; phylum Bacteroidota; class Bacteroidia; order Bacteroidales; family Muribaculaceae; genus Lepagella. Next base: position 15,237 of record CAZGGB010000019.1, read on the forward strand.
GTAACGCTCGTTCTTATATCCAATCATAGAGTCAAGGGTATTCACCATTTTGTATGCCATCATTCCGGGAACTCCAAGGAGAGCCAGCCAAAATAATGGGGCTACCACTCCATCGCTGAGGTTTTCAGCAAGCGTTTCAAGACCGGCAGTGCGTATTTCCTGAGCCGATAAATTTGCAGTATCACGGCCTACAATGCGTCCAACCTGACGCCGACCTTCTTCCAACGAACGGTCTACCGCACAGAATACCATCCTCACCTCCCGGATGAGAGTGGTGCCGGCAAGGCAATAAAATATCAAGAGAGTCTGAACCGCAAGATTAAGCCAAAGAAATGGAGAGATTAGTCGCAGTAGCCACCAGGTCACAAAATAGGTCATAGCAATCAGCAGTATAGCTGTCAATCCCCCTTTGAGACGACGCCATTTCCCTTTATTAAACCGATGTTCGCAAAAACTAATTGCCTTGCCAAACCATATTACCGGATGAGACAGCCACATAGGATCGCCCAATAGCAAATCAAGTATCCACGCAATGAGCAACGGTATTATTGAAATGATGAAATCCATTCTTTCAGTGCATTAATTAGTGTGATATTTTCTTGGGCAGTCTGAGCCGCCACCCTAAAATGGCGGGCAGTGAGTCCTTCAAAATTTGAAGCGTCTCTTATCAGTATGCCATGACGTTCGATAAGCCATGATTTAAGCTGAGAAGCTGTGCCGTAAGGGAGGCGGGCAAGCAGGAAATTGCAGTCAGTATCATTTACTTCCATACCAAGTTTTCTCATTTCCTCGCTTAATATTTTAGTTTGATTATGGAGCGACATAGCGTCGAAAACATAACTTGATGAATTATCCAAGAGATAATGTGCCGCTTCGATGGCAATTGAGTTGACTGACCATGGCATCCGCAAAACTCGTAAGCGATTAAGAATCTCAGCCGGCCCAATGGCATAACCAATACGAAGACCAGGAACGACAAACTGCTTGGTCAGCGAATGAAGCATCACCACATTCTTACGCATCATAATGTCGGCAATGGAAAGTACATCCTTAACAGAGAAAGCTGCGTATGCCTGATCAATCACAAATAAAGTAGTCGGGTGATTGTCAATTACTGACAACAATCGCTCCCTCTCATGAACTTGCCCGGTAGGATTATTCGGATTGCACAGCCACACCGTAGAGTGACTATCATCAATCTCATCAAGCGATGTGATGAACTGCAGGGAATGATTGTAGACCCGACAGGCATCTTGATATTCTCTAAAAGTGGGGACGATAATCGCAGATTTCCCATCTTGATATGTATGAGCCAACAGATAGATTGCCTCTGTAGCACCATTGGTAACGATGACATTTTCAGCATCCACATCATGAAGGATGGCGAGTTTTTGCTCTACACTGCGAGGCGCAGGCTCGGGATAATTTTTAAATACAGCACCTGCTTTGGCAAGATGACTTAGTAATCCAGAATGATCTACAGACTGAGGTATGTTGGTGCTGAAATTGATCTTTATTTTGCCACCAAAACGGAATAAATCGTCGCCATGTCCGTCAATCATTGCTCTTCATGATTTTATATAGTTGAGGAATATCAATATGCTCACGAAGCCATTCCGCAAGGAGGTCATATTGTTTGTTTTTGAAAGCATCAGCATCAAAATTTATATCGCCTGCCTCTTTTAAATATGGACTGAGGATAAAGTCGATTACAGCCTGATTATCCAAAATACCATGAACATAACTGCCAAAGCATTTGGCATCGAGCATACAGCCCTCTTTCGTACCATCTGAAAAAGTCAAAAATGGCTTATCGGTAGAAGTCTTACCCATATGAATCTCATATCCATGACACCCCCTGCTGTCGTTGATAAACCTGAATTCAACTTGGCGAGTTGTTTTCTCTTCTTCCAACTCTGTCTTTGTAGGAAGCAATCCAAGACCGGGCAAGCATCTGATTGAGCCTTCAACACCATGCGGATCGCTTACAGCCTCCCCCATCATCTGATATCCTCCACAAATCCCAATTACAGTCTTGCCATTTTGTCGGGATTGACATATCGCCTTTGCCATCCCATTCTTTCTTATTTCAAGCAAATCATCAAGTGTGTTTTTGCTTCCAGGGAGTATTACGATATCTGCATCACATAAATCTTCGGGGGCATTTGCATAGAATAGATTCACTCGAGGATTACGCTCAAGAACATTGAAATCAGTGAAATTGGAAATATGTTTGAGCAAAACTACTGCTATGTTTATTCTATCATTCGAAGCTTGGAAACTCTTTTTAGTCAATGCCACTGAATCTTCCTCGTCTATGTGGATATGAGTAGCCATTGGCACTACTCCAAGCACCGGCACTCCACAGATATCCTCCATTATCTTTCGTCCATCATCAAACAGACGGAGATCTCCACGAAACTTATTTATGATTATACCCTTGATGCGCTTTCTGTCTTCTGAGGTCTGAAGCATTATCGAGCCATAAACGCTTGCGAATACTCCACCACGGTCGATATCTGCCACTAATATCACCTTTGCGTCTGCATAGCGAGCCATCGACATATTCACGATATCTCCATCCCGCAGGTTGAGTTCTGATATGCTTCCGGCTCCTTCCATCACAATCGGATTGAAACGCTCCGCAAGTCGATCGAAAGCCTGATGTGCAATCGTGCGAAGTTCTTCTTTTCCATCCTTTCTGAAATAACTGTAGGCATCCCTGTTACCAGATGGTTTGCCATTCAAAACCACTTGCGAAGTATGTTCACCGGAAGGTTTGAGAAGGATTGGATTCATCTCTACCATACATGGCAGTCCGGCAGCTTCTGCCTGAACGGCTTGAGCACGTCCGATTTCCAACCCATCTGGAGTGACGTATGAGTTCAATGCCATATTCTGTGCCTTAAATGGAGCCGGATTGAACCCATCTTGCTTGAAAATACGGCAAAGACCGGTTGCTATGAGGCTTTTGCCAACGTCGCTACCAGTGCCAGCCAACATTATTGGTGATAGATTTTTCATTTCAAATTGCGTTTATAAATGAATGCTTTCCAAATCTCTTCCTGACATCCTGAATGCTGAAGTTCCCATCTTGCCATGACGAAGAATAGGTCAGAAAGACGGTTAATATATTTCAAAATCAACTCAGGAAGCTCATCAGTTTCATTGAGCCCCCAAAGCCTTCTTTCAGCCTTACGGGCAGTCACACGTGCCTGATGCAGCAAAGATGCCAATTGAGTACCTCCCGGAAGGATGAAACTATCAGGAGGAGTACATTCAGAATTGATGGAATCAATTAGATTTTCAATCTGTTCCACCAAGTTATCATCAATTTTATTTGGATTTGAGTCCCGAAGGTCATTTATAGTTGCCACATTGCTCATGATGTTCATGAGATTCATCTGGATGTCGCGTAAAAGACCTTGCCATTGATGTGAGGATGGAAGTGTAGTTCTTATTGTCCCCACAACTACGTTCAATTCGTCAAGGCAGCCATTAGTCTCAATCCTAATATCCGTTTTGGGTACCCATATTCCTCCATGAATACGGGTAAAGCCTTTATCACCTGATTTTGTATATATTCGTGCCATTATTTCCAAAGTTTTAAGATGTCGGTTTCAGCCCAATACAGATGGGTATAACCGGCTATTGTATTCTTATATCTATAGACCGGGGTATCGACTCTCATTCCCTTTGCATTTTCCTGAAGGGCTATATTGTGTTCCCCTAAAGGGTCAATAATATGGGAATAATGAAACTCGTGCCCTTTCAAAGTCATTTCGGGGAATTTAATGGTGCGATAGCCTAAAGTAAGTCGGCTATCTTTCATTGTAGCTTCAAGCGGGAAAATGCCACACATTTTCTCTCCGTCGATCTTCTCACATAGATATATAAAGCCACCGCATTCAGCCAAAATCCTCCCTCCATTCTCGGCAAAGGTTTTTATTTCATTTCTCATGGAGGAATTAGCGGAAAGCATATCAGCATACAGTTCCGGATACCCTCCGGGAAGATAGACTATGTCTGCTTCCGGCAAATGGGAATCACGCAATGGTGAGAAATATATGACTTTTCCAAAAGTCTTGAGATTAGCGGGATAGATGAAACTGAAAGCCTCATCACGAGCCACAGCAACCGTAATATCATTCAAAACAGGAACTTTCAATTCTTCTTTTGGTCGGTCAGTCAGTGAAGTGGCGTTCAGAAGTCGTTCGATCTCCACATTCTTTTCCACTTCATCAGCCGCCTTATCAATGAATTGATTCATCTCCGCTTGGGAAGATAAAGCAAGTCCAAGATGACGCGAAGGTGTCTGCAAAGACTCATTCTTCTTAATATAACCAAAACACTCCACACCGACATCCTCACATGCTTTCTTTAAAAATGAAAAATGATTTTCCGATGCCACCCTATTGAAAATTACGCCTGCAACTTTTACATCCGGACAAAAATGTGTGAAACCATAAATTGTGGCCACAACAGAATACGCCGTAGAGGCAGCATTGACCAATAATACTACAGGAATGTCGAGTACACGGGCAATGTCGGCACTGCTTCCTTTCATTTTGTCGAAACCATCGAACATACCCATCACACCTTCAACAATACAGACATCAGATTCTTCTGAATAATGGGAGAAAAGTGCACGGACATGACTCTCCGACGACATAAATAGATCCAGATTTATAGACTCTTGTCTTGCTGCTATTGTCTGGAACTGAGTATCAATATAATCGGGACCACATTTGAACGGCTGGACTGAAAGGTGCTTTCGTACAAGTGCCCGCATCAGTCCAAGCGCCAAGGTAGTCTTGCCACAACCTGAAGAAGTGGCAGCTATGATAAAAGCTGACTGTTTAGATAGTATCTTCATAAGCCTCTTTTTCCTCGAAAGAGCTATTCTAAATATAAATTCACAACCTAAGTTGTAAGAATCGGCAGGTCTTCGGACTTATTCCGGAATTTCGGTTTGCCTTCCCATCATCCTTGCCAGATGACAGTGGCTTTATGGTACCGAATTCCATTAGTGGAACTTACCGCAGCGGGACTGTCCGGGATTTTCACCCGGTTCCCTATTAATGGCTTTACGCCAACCGTTTCTGAGTACAAAAATACTCATTTTTTCTCATACCACAAAAAAACAGTATGTTTTTCTTTTGATAAGGATATAACTCACCTTTATATTAAAAATTTTTGCTATTTTTGCATTATGAACGAGAATACTCCTATACCACTTGCTCCAGAATCGCAAGACAATGAGATAATACTTTACCAACCTGACTCAACGATTAAGCTTGAAGTTAGACTGGAGAATGAGACTGTGTGGTTGACTCAAAAGCAGATGTCAGATCTCTTTGAGAGAGACCGAACTGTCATTACCCGCCATATAAATAATATTTTTAAAGAAAAGGAGCTTGAAGAATTTGCAATGTGCATTTTTTGCACATTGCAAATTCTGACAAGCCTATTAAATAAATGTGCCTGTTTCTGAAAAAAGTCAGAGGAATTGTAAAATACCTTGCACTGCCCCACAAAAAGTAGACACAAAAGATTTCCGCTACCGCTCCTTGCAAAGAAAGTCATTGTAAGATGAGGCAGAAACGTGGAGCGGCAGCGGATTGAAAGAAAAACTGCTGTGTATTTCAAGTATCAGATTGAGGCAAGTTCAAAGAGTTTTCGCCATTGGTCTCCATATGTCAATGCCCTTGATTCATAGCTTGAGACCTTGAATCCAGTACGCGGACTTACGGCGAGACAGGATGGATTGACAAGTTTTGAAGCCTTTTCTACCGTTTCCACCAGTAATGCTATATTATCAAGGAAAGGACTATGTGCATCAACAAGACCAAGCACTATCTTTTTCCCCTTAGGCACATGTCGGAGAACTTCTATCGAATAATCATTGCCTAACTCTAACGGGATGAAAAATTTATCAACGTTCAATGTCGAAAGTGCTTTAGGCATGATATTATCGGGGTATTCGATATATTCCCATTCCGGCACTATCTTATCTCCTCCTGAAATATAAATGGATTTTTCCATATCTGGCGGCAACCCCTCCAAAGAATCATTGACAACTTTTAGTAATTCACCATGCAGCTTAAGCAGGTCAACTCCTCCTTGGAGCAGTCGCTTGGTATAGTTATCATCACACATCAGTCCGAGAGCCGTATCATCATATTGTATGGAAGAGCACCCCAATTCATACAATTTAAGAGATGTCAGCCGATAAGCCTCCGCTATCTCTTTGATCAAATCTTCGATTGGTCTCAAATAAAGCGACTCCGGATGTCCGTCTGTCAGAGCATATATCTCCAATAGTAAATTCGCAGGAGAAGGCAATGTCTGACGACACTTTGCACGATTAGCTACTACTGTATGGAGATATCGGAAATCATCGAAGAATGGATTTTCAGTATTAAAGGCTATACGACCCGATAAGTGGAGAATATCAGTGGCTGCTTCCACTTGTTGATAGATGCGTCCGGATGAAATGTGTTCACATGATATGCCATTGAGTCCAAACCAAAAATCGTATGCCCAATGTTTTCGACGTATTTCTCCGGATGTGACAAATGGCAGACTGCTTGCTATCTGTCGCTCTACAATGTCTTTGACAGCATCATCTTCAATAGACGTGAGTCGTGGACGGTCAATTATTCCACGCTCAAAATCCTGTCTTGCCGCAATAAGTGTTTCTTCTGGCAGAAAACTGCCAACTATTTCTATTTTCATAGTATGGATTTTCATTTTTAAAATATACCATTAACTCCGCAAAGTATCAGCACGAGATAGCCAAGAAGCAACCCGACCATGCCCATAATCAGACCTGTCTTCACCATATATTTTTGCTGTATAAATCCAGTTGCATCAGCAAGAGCATTCGGAGGAGTGGATATAGGTAGCACCATAGCAACTGATGAGCAAATAGCCACGCCAATGAGAAGGGTAGAAACACCACCGAAAGGTGCCAATTGCTCTGCCATAGAACTTCCTGCTATTGCAAGAATTGGAATAAATAGAGCTGCCGTAGCTGTATGGCTGATGAAGTTTGCCATAAGGTAGCAAAGCAGCCCCGATCCTATTATCACGACGAGAGGAGACCATGAATCAAACGGTACAGATTCAATCAGGTGAGCCGCGAGTCCTGATTGTTGCATTGCCACTCCAAGCGCAAATGCACCTGCTATCATCCATAGGATACTCCACGATAGTTGCTCAAGGTCGCGCTTAGTGATTATTCCAGCTATACATAGCACGCCAACCGGCAACATAGCCACTACATTTGCATTGACTCCCGTTATAGAGTCTGTGAGCCATAGCAGGATAGTAATAGCAAAAGTTATATATACTACTTTGTCTTTCCAGCCGGGTTGATGTTCCGATTCTATTTGAAGATGAATTTCTTTCTGCTTAAAGGGGAAAAGAGTTTTCAAAAGCATCCATGCAATAAAGAGAAGCACCAAAGTGACTGGCACCATGACCATCATCCATTTTCCAAATCCGATGCCCATATCCATACCGTTGGGATCGTTAAGGAATTTGAGTGCAATTGCATTGGGAGGAGTACCTATTGGAGTTCCCATCCCTCCAATGTTAGCTCCTACTGGAATGGCAAGAGCCAAACCAATTTTCCCTTTGCCATCAGCAGGCAATGCGCTCAAAACAGGAGCGAGAAAAGTTAGCATCATGGCGGCAGTAGCCGTGTTACTGATAAACATTGAGAATACTGCGGTGACCAAGATAAATCCAAGGAGAACATTTTCGGATTTTGTACCAAATGGCAGCAGCATCACTTTTGCCAGCTTAACGTCAAGCCCTGATTTAGTAGCAGCGATAGCGATTATGAAGCCTCCAATGAAAAGCATGATGGTTGGGTCTGCAAAGCAATGGAGAATATCAGTATTATTGACAAGACTTGCTATCTTTTCTCCATTGGAATCAGTTTGAAAAAACCATAAAGCACTATTTGAAGCGCAGAATAGCAGCAAGACTACCACAACAAGCGATGTGGTCCATGCCGGAACCGCATCAAACAGCCACATTAAAGCAGCAAAAACGAAAATTGCGAGCACACGATGCTCTACGGGAGTCAAACCAGGCAATCCGTATAAGGCAGATGGAGCTATCCAGAAAAAGAGTGGAATAACGATTGCAAAGAAAAGTTTGATAGCCTTGACACCTATCGGATTCCGATTGCTTCGGTGTTGTTTTTTCCACTGATGATATTCTTCCACCAAGTGAAAACCATGAAAAATTGTAAACATATTGTCTGTTATTGAGTTGAACTAAATGATTTATCTTATGCCTAGCGAACTTAGAAATAAAGCAATTTATATCTTATATTGCCGTTATCGTCTATTAATACTGCTTCTAAGTCGCCTTTGTATAGGGAGGAGCAAACGGCGTAGCATCGTTGGAGAAGGGCGGGGAAAAAGAGGTCGGAATCGGCGGGTGATAAGGTGGTCCAGAGTTCACGTGCCATGTTCGTTTTTTCGATGGCTTTCAGGGCATCTGGAGAGCATCCGTTTTCTGAAGCTACTTGGCATAAGAAGTTACGGTTGAGAGTTATCTTATGGCTATGCGTATCAAGGTTGCCTGCAGCCAATTTCACAGCTTTCCCTATCATCAATCCTATAGTGAGCTTGGGCACACGCAGTTCCTGAGCCAAAAGCATAGTGTCTCCTACGGCATTACCATAATGGATAAAGGCCTGTGGAGGCAATGATGGATATAAATCTTTCATATATCGCTCACTTTTCCCACCGGAATTCACTACGATTCTATTGCATCCTATAGCTAAAGCCACTTCCATCTCCCTGCGTATTGCCTCAACAAAAGCTTCGTGGGAAAAGGGGCGTACAATCCCAGAGGTGCCGATTATCGAAATTCCACCTATTACTCCAATGCGGGGATTAAATGTCTTTACAGCCAATTCTTCACCGCTTTCGACAGAAACAATCACGTCTAATCCTCCTGAATACAAGGGTGTCAGTTCGCGTTCGATCATTGCACGGGGAACCGGATTGATAGCCGGTTCACCTATAGGCAAACCTATGCCTGGCAATGTGACGGTTCCTATTCCCGGTCCTCCAAGAAATTTTATGCCAGTATGGTTGGCGAATGCTACGGTCACGGAAATTCGACTCTTATCTGTTACGTCCGGATCATCCCCGGCATTCTTGATTACGGTTGCGGTTGCCGACGATTGAGATATAGTCACCCTCTCAATCCCCATGTGCATAGTTTCTCCCTCAGGAATCTTGAAACTGACCTCAGAAAGCACTTCATTTTTCAGCAATCCCCATAAAGCCGCTTTCGCTGCTGCAGTGGCACAAGATCCGGTGGTAAATCCGGTATGCAATTTATAAAACTCAGGCAAAAGTCGCTCTATTTCCATGCGCAATCCATGTCTTCCTTCAACCACAAGAAATTCTTCAGGGAGTTTTGGACGACGGAGCACAAATAGCTGAACATCGTATTGCTTGGCTGCTTCCAGTTTTTCTTCAAATCCTCCGCTTATGCCACTTTCCTTTGTTATTATGGCATCCGGAGAAATCTGCTCAATCAAAGATCCGGTAGAATCTTCCTCATAAAACACAAGATAAATTTCAGGGAAACCATAACTTTTGGCTTTGTCGATGGATTCTTGACGGTCGAGTACCCGAAACCATGTTTCGTGGCTTTTCCAAAAATCTCTCAATTTAGGAATCGTCTGAACTCCCGTAAGAGCCAATAATTTTTTAACGCCGGCGATTTTTAATTTAGCAACAGCATCTGCATAGTTGTCACACCAGACTACTCCCATATCTTGTATCTCCGAATATATGCGTTCCAATCGGATTACAGGGATATTCAATACTCGAGCTACTGATGCGATAGTGTAATGGAGGTTTATGGCAAATGGATGGGCAGCATCCACAATCAGATTAACGGAATTCTCACGACATACATCAAGCATATCTTGCTCTGACATTCCTCCGCTGATGTGAGTGCCATGTGCACATTCCACTTTCTGGCTTGTAGAAAATGTCGAGTAAATATAACGACCCTCTCCCTCGTCGAGAGTCTTTATTGCCACGCGCCCTTCCGTGGTGCCTCCAAACACAAGTATCATTTCCTGAACAGATGCTTAAAGTTCTCGTTATAGAGTCGCGAAAGACCCTCCCTATTGTCGATAGCATCTCCAACAATCAAAAGGGTGGTGAGTGTCAGATGATTATCATGCACTATCCGTGCAAGATCCTTGAGCACACCACGATAGATTTTCTCTTCTTTCCAAGTCAGCTTATAGCAAGCAGCCACAGGAGTCTCCGGAGGATATGCCATAAGCAATTCTCGCTGCACATCGTCCACGATTCCTGCACTCAGATATATGCACATTGTGCTTTGAGAAGCTGCCAGTTTATGAAGCTGTTCTTTTTCCGGCATTGGAGTGCGTCCTTCCCCTCTTGTCAGAATAATGGTCTGCACTTTCTCTGGTATTGTAAATTGAGATTTCAAAGCGGCAGCAGCAGCCTGAAATGATGAGATACCCGGAGTGATATGATAGCTCATACCATATCGGTCGAAAAATGCCATCTGTTCTTGGATCGCGCCATATATGCAAGGGTCGCCCGTATGAAGACGAACCACGAGTTTGTCACGATCATAGAACTCCTTCATCAAAGCAAATTGCTCCTCAAGATTCATTGAGGCAGAACTTCTTACTGTGCAACCAGGCTTAGCATAATAGGTCAGTTCTATAGGAACGAGGCTTCCGGCATATAAGATAAGGTCGGCTTGCTCAAGGAAACGCTTTCCCCGCACAGATACGAGTTCAGGATCACCGGGACCGGCACCAACAATCTCAATATGACCTCCCCGCAAAGCTCCTTTATCAAGAGCTACGGCAAAGGTGAAATCGGAGCCTTCAGAAACCTTCCCCTTTTGCTTCTCCAAAATAATCTTACCATAATCAGATGCTTTTATGGCACAGCTTTCCGCAACACCAGGCACCCCTGCCACTTCCATCACCTTTTCCGAAGGATTTGGCACATTGATTCCAGCGAGTTGATCGGAAGTATATATATTACACAAATGAATGTTGTGCCACTTAGATAGTTCTGCTATGAGAGCCTCATCTTTCTTCAAATCAATTGTTGAAACCGACTTGATAGCTTGCGGACTGATACCGTTCTTTACCAAAGTCTTTCCAATATACTCAGCTACCCCGTCAGGATTGCAGTCGCGCCTGCAACCGACTCCAAGATTAAGAACTAACGGACGATAGTAGAGTATTGGAATATCAAAACTATAAATATATGGAGTCACAGCAATGATCAGTTGATATTGCGACATATCAGTTCGATCAGTGACGATAGAAACATTGGGAGGAAGTGTTGACTCCAAATAATCCGTTCCACGGTCGCGGATATCAAGCAGCAGACCGACTGGTTTACCATTGATGAGAGTAGCAATTGCTTGATTCATCTCTGCCCGCGATGCATCAACAGCCCATCCCATACACTTATCCAAAATGTCAAGTTTCCACATTCCGATGTTGTCACTCTGCGTAGTGATCACAGGTCGCGCCCCAATAATGTGAGCTATCTCCTCACACAATCGGTTGGCACCTCCGACATGCCCGGAAAGAACAGATATTGCATTGCGACCGACACTATCCACGCAAACCACAGCAGGATCAGTATATTTATCATTTACCATTGGAGATATCATGCGCACACATATTCCCAAAGCACCTATAAAGATAATTGCCTCTATTACTGAATAATCAATATCGGGCATTTCTTTATACTCTATCAGAGTAAAATCCGGAAGTTCCTTTTTTATAACTTCGCCCAACTTATGTCCGGCATCATTTACATAAACTATGTATTTCATATAGCTTTCAGTATTGTAATTGGATTATGATCATCTAAAGCAAGCTGATGCTCTGCTTCTATTCTCCCGCCACAGGCTTCCACTGCCTTGCGGAATGCTTTGCAACTTTCCGAACTGACTGAGTTAAAGACAATCACTCCATTTTTATTTAAAACTTTGTATAAGCGGCTTACCATCTCATCAAGCCGTCCGCCATGACCACCTATGAACACTGCATCAGGAGTGGGATAGTGACTGAGATCACAATCCATGAAGTCAGCAATTACTCCTGTGATTCCCGGTACACCAAATCTGCAGCAATTCTCTTCGATAAGATTCCTTGATTCCTCACGACGCTCAAAAGCAATCACATCAAGTGACGGGAATTGCAGTTTAGCCTCAATAGAAACCGAACCGGTGCAGAAACCGATATCCCACATCACTTTTCGTCCATAAAGATCAAGCATCGACAATGACAGCAGCCTAACCGGCATCTTGGTTATCATATTGTCGCGTCCGGGAAGGTGGGCAAACAGTTTTTCAGGAATACCAAAATACCTTCTTCTTACAGTGTTCATTTTAAGAATTACACAATTTGGATTCCCAAACGATTGGTCTGTGGCATCCTGCAAAGTGAATTCCCTTATTTTCTCTGTATCATTTCCAAGGCATTCTCCGCTATACATGACATAATTATCATATCCATAGTCGAGCATACGGGCAGCGATTTCCGAAGGTCCTTTCTTGTGGTCGGTAAGCACACCAATTAGTGTACGATTTTCCAATAGTGCCACATCAAGAGCTTTCCAAGGACGCCCGGTGACGGAGACATTGACCATTTCAGCATACGGCAACAGTAGTCTATGTGCTAAAAGCTGCAATGAGTTGAATGAGGGATATACGTTTATCTTTGCAGTCGGGAACTCCCTCCCCAAAGTATTGGCAAAGCCATAGAAAAGAGGGTCGCCGGAAGCAAAGACTACAATATCCTCATAATCGGCATATCTTTCAAAAACAGATTGCAACGGAACAGTTATGTCAATCCAGACAATGCCCTGGGGAAGAATTGGAGCCACAATCTCATGGTGGCGTCGTCCTCCAGAAAAAACTTTACCCTTTGAAATGATATCAAGTATCTCTGGAGGGAAAAATTGATTCCTGTTGTCGGAGAGACCTATTATGTGGAATATTTTTTTAGACATCTCTTCCAGGTTTTAATAATTTAGCATCAGGCCAGCAAAGAATAGAATTCACCAAAGTGGCAGCTAAGTTGCTTCCCCCTTTTCTTCCCTCCACTATGATCTTCGGAATATGGGTAAATGGCTTCACCATATGCTTGCTTTCACATACATGGACAAATCCGACAGGGGCAGCCACGATTCCACAAGGGTTGGCTTTCTTTTGGCGAATAAGTGTGCATAGTTCCATCAGTGCGGTAGGAGCATTGCCAAAAACATAAAGAGCATCGGGATGCTCTGCTACAGCTCTTCTTATCCCTGCCTGCGTGCGAGTTATCCCTTTTTCTTTTGCAAGCTCGATCGTTGCATGATCATTCAGATAGCATTTCACCTCCACTCCAAGTCTTTCCAAAGCACCTTTACGTATGCCGGAGGCTGCCATAGTGACATCTGTTACAATGGTCCGCACATCTACTTCGGTCAATGATTGGTAGATTTTTTCTACAGCACAGCTATCAGCCTTGACTATATTCTCCATATCGAAATCTGCCGTAGTATGAATGGCATGCAGCATTGGCCACTTCAAGTCGAGAGGTATGTCAGGATTAGCCATTTCTCTCTCAATGGTGCGGAAACTTTCTATCATAATTGATTGACCTGGAGTTGAGCCTTTTTCATCAGAAATCCGATAATAACCACGCGGAGTAGTGAAATGCCCATCCCACAAATAGGATTGGGAATTGCCAATAATGACTACGGTAAACATATCTACATCCTCGGGATCAAATTCCTGAAGAGTAGTCACAGTGACCTTTTGCTCCTCGCGCCCGGCTTGGCGAACATATCCCACCGGAGTTTCTGTGGCACGACCGGCTAAAAACAATTCTTTCAGCCGATAAAGTTCCCAATATCTGCCGGTGCTTTTAGGATTATATACAGCAGTAATGAAATCAGCCTCCACAGCAGCTTTTATTCTCCGCTCTATCAATGCCCATGGAGTCATAAGATCGCTAAGAGATATGACACAGAAATCATGTCCGATCGGTGCGCCGAGAAGGGAGGCGGCTTTTTGGAAAGCACTGATACCCGGGATTACCTCTACTTCAATATCTGAACCCCGCTCGCGAAGCATTTCATATACAAGGGGTGCCATACCATAAATTCCGGAGTCACCGGAACTGATGACACATACATCTTGTCCGGATTCAGCTATTTCAAAAGCCTTTTCAATACGCTTTTGCTCCTGCTTCATTCCATTCTGAATAATTACTGCATCATCACGAAGAAGAGGAGCGATGAAAGGTATATAGTATTTGTAACCGACTACAATCTTAGCCTTCCGCAATGCTTCTATGGCATTGGAAGTCATATCCCCAACATTTCCTGGTCCGATACCGATTACAGTTATCTTCGTTTTCATAATTTATCTACTTTAATCCTATGATTTTGAATAGTCGGCTTTCTATATCGAATGCCAAACCTTCTCTTTGGAAATATCGGCTTATGTCGCCATTCAGTGCCAATTCTTTGGGAGTTCCGATTGTCACTCCATGAGTCTTATCAATAAGCCATGCTTTGTCGGCTATCTGAAGAGCAAGTTCCAGGTCGTGGGTAGAGAGAAAAACAGTCTTTGATTTCTCTCTTGCAAGTCGCTGAAGAAGCTGCATTATCTCCACCTTGCTGGGATAATCGAGGAATGCCGAGGGTTCATCAAGGAAGATTACAGGAGTCTCTTGTGCAAGAGCTTTAGCAATCATCACCTTCTGTCGCTCTCCATCGCTAAGAGTCTGCACCATACGTCCTCGAAGGCTTGATATTCCGACAAGATCTATCGATTCAGTCACGATCTTTCGGTCATAATCACTCATGTGTCCCCAGAATCCTGTGTAAGGGCTTCGTCCCATTCCGACCAATTCATCTACAGACATATTGTTGACGGAAAGTTTTTCTGTCAAGACAACTCCAATCACTTTAGCCAGATCAGCGTCGGAATAAGTTTGCAATGGTTTTTGCTCAATGAATATCTCTCCTTTTACGGGGGGAAGAAAAGCTGTCAAGGTCTTCAATAAGGTTGATTTGCCGGCTCCATTCGGTCCTAACAGACACGTAAGTTCACCGGCATATAGGGATGCATTGATATCGTGGGTGATTACCGAAGTCCCCTTCTTGTTATGGTATCCTGTGGAAAGATCCACTACCTTTATTGTCTCTTTCTTTTCCATCATACCTCACTTTTACGTTTTTTGAACAATACCCACATCACTACCGGCGCACCCACCAAAGCCGTCACGGAATTGACGGGCATTGCCCCTTCAAATCCAGGCATTCTTGCTATCAGATTGCACAGCAATGCCAACGAAGCCCCTCCTAATAATGAAGCCGGAAGAATGGTGGCATGATTGGAAGTTTGAAATAGTCCTCGACAGATATGGGGGACTGCAAGACCAAGAAACATCACCGGTCCGCAATAGGCAGTCACTACAGCTACCAATACTCCAGAACATCCAATGACAAGAAGCCGAGCCTTTTTGATATTCAGACCTAAATTCCTTGCGTAGGAGTCTCCCAATAGCAATAAATTCAGTGTCTTTATCAGAAAAAAGGCTGTCGGCAACATCAGGATCATAAGCATTATGAACACGTATGTCTGACCTCCTGATACTCGTGAAAAACTACCTAATCCCCAAATTACGTAGGCTCTTATATCTTCCTCTGCACTGAAAAATTTCAATACTCCGATTATTGCATTTGCTATATACCCGATCATCACTCCCATGATCAGCAGGGTGACATTACCTCTGACTTTTTGGGCTACATAAGCAATGAGTGCCATTATCAGTAAAGATCCCACTATAGCTGATAGCGTTATAGTCACTTCCCCTATTACTCCTAATTTGCTCAATGTGTGTCCACCAATGCTTCCAGACAACAGCACCACGCAAGCCACTCCAAGACTTGCACCGGAGCTTATGCCTAAAACAGATGGCCCGGCAAGAGGATTCCGAAAAACTGTCTGCATCAACAGACCGCTTACCGCCAATCCGGCTCCAGCCATGGCTGCCGTCAACGACTGAGGCAGCCGGGATTTCATGATAATGTTGGTCCAGATGATATTTTCATTTTTATTCCCCAATAATATCTCAATGATGTCTCCCATAGGAATACTCACCGAGCCCAGCAATAGGTTAAGAATGAAAAAGACAATTATAGAGAGTCCTAAACTCATCATAAGGACCGCTGTCTTGCTCCTGCTCATTTTTCCAACAGATGATAATAGCCTGGCTTGTGATCGGGAAGAATATCGGGATGGAATACGTGGATGAAGTCTGACAACACTATTTCCGGTTCAACCGGCATTCTCTCGTAGAATGGCACTTCTTTCATATTGCAGTAAATCACACCATGATTTTTCCAAGCATCAAAATCAGTATACCGATTGTCTTGCTCCTTAAGCACATTGTAATTATAATCGCCGTCAAAGCTATTCACGATGCGCCAATAGTCAGCATGGGCGGCGTTAGTGTAGACAGTCTCATAGTCAAGTGTCACTCCTCCCGACTCGGTATTGTCCTTCAGGAAATAGTCGCCACCGGCATCGCGAAACAATTGGGCAAGGAAGCTCTTGCCACCTACAGCATACCAATTGCCACCTCGCATCTCTCCACTGAATACCGTTGGCCTATAACTTACAGTGTCCACCATTGCTTTCAAATCATTATAGCGTTTCTCAATTCCGGAAAACTCCTTATTAGCTTCGGATGATTTTCCTGTGAGCAATCCTATCACTTTAATCCATTCGGCTTGCCCAAGTGGAGTCAGTTCCTTATAACCCAAATGAGGAATCATTGGGATGTCTACATTCCTGATAGCATCGTAGCCACCTCTCTTGAAAGGAGAAATGAATATTACATCGGGATTGATTGCCATTATCACCTCATTATCAAAATTTCCTTCGATACCTATTTTGTGGGTCTTCCCTTCTTTCAGTTGCTCATTCATCTTCTTATTGTGGAGATGGCGAGTGCTTGTGATGCCGACCACCTTTTCAGGGATATCAAGTTTCAGGAAGTTGGAGAGCTGAAGCGATGTCATACATATCGCAGATTCTACAGGAATGTTAAGCCGAGTGTAACCCTCCGGAACTTCTCCGGAGAAATCTTTGTCGGTCAACGCAAAATGGAATTGCTCGGCTTCCTTGTTCTCAGGATCATTAATATCAAGAAGCACCATGTCATCTTGATATTTTACATTGAAACCCCGAGCATATTCAGGCTGAATGATGCTTACAGAGTCAGGGATAATCGCACTGCTGTCGGTGGCAGTGTCGGAAGCCTTGTGACCTCCACAAGATGTCAATGCCAAAGTAGCAGCAAAGGGAATAAGGTATTTCAATAAATTCATATCATATTTATTTTTCGGGTATATATATTATTTCTCCATTCTCGAGTTGATAAGCTGTCCCGACGCGTCGACCTTTAGAGCCGTTTGTCGGCGAATCAGAATCAGAAGGTGAATATTTCTTGATTTCATTTCCTTCTTTAGTTATAATCTCCATATTCTCAGCGCCCGGATTCTTGACAATCGTATAATCTTCTTTTGAGAATATCTCACTCATATTGAAATGTGTCACCAAAGCCACCATCAGTGCTACAGCAAACACCATTGCTACATCAAAGAGATTAGTAAGCATCCCGAGAGGATTGTCATCCTCATCGTTTTCTGTCAGTATTGGATTCTGTTTCATTTGTCGGTCAATTTATGAAATAGAAATTCAAGAGTATTGAATGCACGTGCATAGAATCGTTGCCTTACTTGGAGGGTTGCCAGACCAATACCTGCCACCAACATACCCACTACCGTAGTGGCAAACGCTACTTGCATATTATATGCCATCGATGCTATATCCCCTGTAGCAAGACCTACAAGAGCTGGTCCCATAGGGATAAGTGTACCCATCAAGCCGAGCATCGGACCGAACTTAATCAGAATCCGGTTTTTTGATAGTTGTTGCTGCACGTCGACCTGAAAATCGGCTAAAGAATGCTCGCAGTAAACCCTATCATCTTTGTGCCATACCAATTCCCAAAGGCATTTGATAACCGGTGAATTTTGGGCATTTCCATTTTCTATATCTATCTCCCAAACGGAATTGGAATCGAAATGCTTTACAATGCGTTGAAGTTGTGAAGACAATTCTCTATGCCGTTGCCATTCCGAATAAAAACCAACAACCAATATTATGGCTTTAATGAGCAGAAAAAGCAACAATATTATCACCGGAATTAGAAGTCCATTCGAAATAATAAATAGTATGTCGGAAATCGTATTCATGATATACCATAGATTAATATATATATAATTACACTTGCTACAGAGGATATATAGAGCCACGATCTGTCGCATTTAATCCAACGAAAAAATAAAATGGCACCTACCAGCAATACTCCCGTCAGTACGGCACTCATCAATCCAATTGCCATAAAACTTACTCCGCTTACAATTCGGCTCATCATATATGCCAATACTATCACAGGAAAGAAGATCATCAGTCCAGGGTAGAAAGCCAAAAGGGTCTTTCCCTTACCAGCATAAAGGAGATACGACATAAAGATAAGAATCTCTATAAACCCTAATATGCAGATGGTTGGAATATTTAAATATTTATATATTTCTTGATATGACAGCCCGGTCAGCCAAGTGGTAGAGAAATAGGCTGCAATCATCCAGATGCCACACCATAGCAACCCCTCTTTCCTTCCCATTAAAGAGAGGCGTATTGTGTCAGAAAGCACAATGGTGAGACATAGAATTATCAATAGTGTCATCATGAGCTTTTCCTCCTCTTGATTATCAATATTACGGCAGCCACTACACTCAATATCAATATAGCTCCAATTACATAGAGGGTTGATGAAGTAGGAGATATTCCAGAGAACACATTGAGCTTTTCCTCTTTCAAAATTTTTGAATCAGAACTTTGAGCGGTGGCTTTAGAAATATTATCAATATATTTGTCAGCAGTCGATCGATCAAGTTTAGAAGCAGTAAATTCCTGAAGCTTGGTATTTGCACAAACAAATTCGGTGCATGGAGCGCCGTGCCGGTCTGTAATCTTTGCATGGAGTCGGGCAGTAGCCTCTATCTTACTCTTATCTGCATTCCAAAAACCTTTCCGCGCACTCTCGAGCATCGTAGCTGTCATTTCCTGAAGGGCAGCCGGATTAACCCGGTCGAAATATTCCTCAATTCCAAGCCCATTGATATCATTGACATATATATCATATAGATCATCATAGAAACCTTCCGACAATGCGCTTGGACGCGTGGCACTCCAGCCGAAGATATTACGGAATATCTCGCCAAACATCTGTGCAGTGGTAGCATCTCCCTTCATACGCTGCTTGATATATTCAGGATTCAAGATTGTGGCTCTGGTCTCTATTGCCACTGCATCCTTTGTATTTTGCAAACGAGGAAGATAAGAATTTCTATAATCAGCCAATATTGCGTCTGGCTCCTTGCCATTGATTGAGGAGGCTGTCAACGAAAGAGCCCCTGTAAATTCATATACATGGTCAAGAGAGATGGGTCCCCAAGTATTGCTTTGGCGCGGCTGCACAATCAAATCGGTGTTGGTGATCGCAGCTTGAAAGAGATCCTTGTCCATGGCTCCCCAATGCTCATCATCACCATACATTGCACACATATTATTGAGGTATCCATCCACGAGTTCTTGACGATCGTCCCATTCCCCGGAACTTTCAGTATAACGAAGCATTCCGGTGCTATAGCCTGAATTTACCGGACCAAATACTCTCATATTTGCCAACTCCCGGGCACGTTGAGGCGAAGCCCCCTTTTCTACAAGTTGCTTTTCCTGCGCCAAAGAACCATCGACAACATAATTCGGATAGATGTCATCCTTACTGTTGGCAGCGAGATTAACCGCCTCAGTCAGCATCTTAAGGCGTGACCCTGCAATATCGCGAAGTTGCCCTGAGACCTGAACCATTATGTTAATTCGAGGGCGACCAAGTTCGGCACTGGGTGTCAGTTTAAGATCCATGACACGCCCCTGCTCATCTCTCACCGGTTCTACTCCAAGCATCCGCAAGGCTTGTGCTACAGTAGCTCCTTGCGAAGATATAAACTCCCCGGCCCAGAATGTATAACTGACTTTTTGAGGATATTCTCCATGCTGCGAATAGTAGTTTTTCAAAGACTGCTCAGCAAGAGCCACTCCATCATTCCAAGCCTTGGGTCCGGGGGTTGCCTCTGCATTGATACTATACATATTTCGACCCATAGGCAGCACATTGGGATTGAGCACCGGGTCTCCCCCCGGAGCAGGCCGAACAGGGATACCATTTAAAGCCCCTATCATTGCATCGAGTTCAGCACCTGCGGATTCTCTCAGCATCGTTCTGTATTCCAGTGCATCCGACAATTCTTCACTCTTATTGCTCTGCCCATTAAGCACAGCATTTATGTCTTTTTTCGCAGCTGACAGATAATGGTGGGATACAAAAGTGAAGTCCTGAAGGTTTTCCTTTGTGATTTTTCCCTTTTCATGGTCTGCTTTAGCTCTTCTATAAGCCAATGGATCAGCTGCTATGGCCATTACGGTTGTCTTCATGTCTGTGTCAGAATATGGTTGACCCATGACATAATAGGCACCTGTGATTTTTTCATTTGCCAGCTCCTCAACAAAACTGTCTACTTTTTCTAATTCTTCGATTGTATATTTTCCCCCTTTGATCGAATCCAAACCTAAGTCTTTATAAAATCCTAAGTCGATGATTTTATTTTTAAGGGCTGAGTTATTCTTTTCAGGGTTGGCAATTGCTTCATGCAAATCCTCGAGGAGTGCTGAATATTTCTGACGCATGCCGCTTTCCACATATGGAGGAGTGAGATGAGTGACCATCACCGCATGACTGCGTCTTTTGGCAATGATTGCCTCACCGACATTTCCGGTAGTGTAGAAATAGAAATGAGGGCGATTGCCAATCAAGACCTCAGCCCAATCGGCTTGTGAAAGTCCGGCATTCTTTCCAGGAGTGAATTCAAGATTGCCATGAGTACCGAAATGAATCATCGCATCAGCATCAAATTCATTCTGCATATATAGATACGGAGCAATATAGGAATGAGGAGGAGCTACTTCAGCTCCATGCACAAGTTTGAAGTCATCAGAGCCTAAAGCAGGGCGCGGCTGAGGAAACAGCAATATATTGCCATATCTTATTGCAGCTATAGCCAGACTGTCGCCCCGGGCAAGGAGATTTCCGGGAGCCTTACCGTATCGCTCTTCCACTTCTGCATATTTCTCCGGGAGCAGGGTAGATTTAGCCCATTCTTCATATTCAGATGCTTTCACCCATATAGGATTGGAGTGATCCATAAAATGTTCTTGTGCTGCCGGTGCGTAAGAACCCATCACGCTTCCTTGCTCCATGACCTGACGCCCAAATTCTTCTATTGAAGAGGGAAGTCCTGTAACATCATATCCATCTGATTGAAGGCGCTGAAGGAAATTGTAAAGAGATGGAACAACTTCCATACCTGAAGCAAGAAGAGCATCCTTCCCTGGAGATTTAAAATATCCTATGGCTATTTTCTTATCAGCGTTTCCCTTTTCTTTTAATTTCATGAAACGATCAAACTGATCTATAAAGGCATCAATCCTCTCCGGTTCGGGAGTATAGAGCAGGTATCCCTCATCGTTTGGGTTTTGAGTAGAGATGCAAAGAGGAGTCATACCTCCATCTATTTCCGGAACCACTATCCTGGCGTTAAGAGTGCCACCACCCATAGGATTGTTGATGTCAAGCCATTCCTCCCTACTTTGTATAAGAGGGAAAGGCATAAACAATGGAATCTTATTATCGTATGCCCAATTGATGAGGGAATCATTACCAAGGCGACCCATCGGAAGATAGACTATGGCATCCGGCTTTACTGACTTTATCATCTTAGAGCGTTGGCGTCCTGTAGCTGTCAGCGGATAGACATTATATCCTTCCTTTGTCAGACGACTTACAAGCGTATCAATATGTGCACGATTGTTCTCCACAGGAAAGGTCACTCCTGATACGAAAGCGATTCTTTTTCCATCCTTAATATAAATTCCTTTCTTTTTTAGATAATCCGTCAGTTCCTCCTGAGCCTTAAAATATTGACCGGGTTCAATATGATAGAACATATCGGAAGGCATTTCCTTAGGAAGATCATAACCCTTGTCTCCAATCCGGTTAGGTGTGGCTATACTTCTCATATAGCGAAGCATATTGCGGTAATTATCTCTGCAAGGATTGGAAAAATAATCCTGAAGAGTAGCTGTCTGGATAGAATCAAGATTATGATTTACAACGAAACTGAAATTTCTTAAGGTATTTGTAAAAACCGGCACCCCTTTCTTTGCTGCTTTATCAAGTGATTGAAGTTGCAAAGAGTCAAGATAAAGCCCACGACCATACATCAGTACAGCATCATAGTCATCAAAATCTGAGGCTTCTTCCATTGAAGTGCACACCACATTGATATGACGACTGTCATTATTCAGCACTATCTCAGCTGCTTGTGCCGGCAATGGATTTACGACAAGTATTTTTGTCGGTTTCAACCAAATATGATACGCTACAATGCCAATGCATCCTGCAACAACCAATATTATTAATATTGGCAATAGCTTCTTGACTCTTGCCATCTCTTAAAGATTTTCTTTTATATACGATGATTTTTGCTCTGATGCATCCTTGATTGGAGCTTCAAAAGCATCTTTGATGTGTTCGATATAAATATCTTGAATTTCGGGTATCTGACCTAAGCCTTCAAGGATAGTGCTTACATTATATCCCTCGTTGCTTAGCTCCTCACGCATTTCACCATCGATGTCGTTTTTGGCATGATCACCGGCTACAAACATAAATGGGATAAGCGTCACATTTTTGTTACGTGCTTTTCTCAGAAGTACTTCTGTAGTCTCCAATGTTGGATACCCTTCCACTGTGGCTACATGAAATGCAGGATGACCATTCGCCGTAAACATATAGTCTATCTGGGAATATATAGCATTAGCAGGAGTAGAAGTGCCATGACCAATTAGCACTACTGCCCCATTCTTGGAAGTTGCTTCATTATATCTTTCAGACAGTATATTGACGACCTTTTCGCAATCTTCAACAGAATAGAGCAATGGACGTCCTACCCTGATTTCCTCAAAGAAGGGCTTCATCAGTTTAGCATCGTTTCTCAGCACTTCAGCTTCCACACCGTCGATTACATTTGTGCCCTGTACCATCACATGGGTATATCCGTCAGCAGCCAAGCGGAGAAGAGCTTCCTGCGGAGTGGGTTTGGAGATCCCTCTTTTCTTGAGCCTATTGATGATGATGCGCGATGTATAAGCTTCTACTACCTTGATATCAGCAAAAGTCTTCCCGGCTTTTTCATTGATTGCATCGATTGTCAGAGCGCGAGTATCGTCGAATGTTGTGCCGAAATGCACCATCAATATCGCGGTCTTTCCCTTTGGAAATTCGGAGTTGACTTCTGCATTCATTCCTGCCATCCAACAAATCATCATTATTATTATGAGAATCTTTTTCATTTTGATTATAAAAGAAATGGGGTCCCCCAGAACCTCACGGCCCCGGGAGACTATAGTATAATAATTATGAAAAACTGTTTTACTTCACATTTTCAACCACTCTGATTTGCTCAAAGTAGTAGCCGGATGCCATTGTAGCGCCGAGAGATGTCTGACCGGTCTGGACATCATAGATATATATCTGAGGCTTCTGCCCCTCTGCATCTACTCCTATATACGCCTTATGATTTACGTATGCCATTCGGGAAGAGAATCGTCCACTGCTATATGCCAGGCGCTGACCATTATATTGTATAGGAGTGCTGGTCTTTGAAACCACGTCAATTACTGTATAATAATGACTGAAAGCATCTATGTCCGTACCCAGTTTATCCTCACGTGCATAGGCTACTACTTTGTTGTCGCCAACATACATTACAGAAATGAGTTTTCCCTCTGCTGTGAAACCATCATAGCTTTGGTCGAAAGAGGTAGTGTTAGCCGGTATTTTCAGAAGATGGCTATGCTCATTTCCATCTGCGTCATCAGTCACGCAAGCGATGTAAAGATTATTGTTACCGTCAATGAAGGTTGTAGTCTGCAGAAGTTCCCCATATGCTGTGCCAACCATTTCACAATCAAGGAAGCAAGGAGTGTCACTTTCCACAGCCATAGTGGCCGGATTGATTACTGCTGTCATCATCGGTGTTACTCTTTTTCCACGTTTGCCTCCACCTTTAGCATAATAGAAGTAGAAGAGTTTGTTGTCAGATTCTCTATACTTGAGGATTCCGGCAGTTGTAAAGAGCTCTCCACCCTCAGGCATCTTTACATCAAGATTACCTTCTGCGATGATTGACATATCATCTGCGTTCAGTTTTGTCCAAATGATTTTGTCTCCATCACCATTGGATGCCATTATCACAAGTGTGTTATCGTTGATCCAAGCATGAGTATACTTTCTGGTGGAGAAAGTGTTGGTCTGGAAACGGCGTTCTTTGATCACTTCTATTTTATTGTCAGTGATAGTGTACTTTGCAAAGCGGTCGCCGGATACAGGCACTTGATAGTAGTAAGCACCTTTAAGGATAGTTTCGAGAGAGAGGATTGAGTTAACCTCTGTGCCGGTGCCTTGGAAGTTTATTTCCGGTTGGTCAGATTCAAGAGAGTTTACACTACGGACGAGAGTCTGCACATCACGGCCCATGCCACCATGACGGTCAAGAGCGACCCAAAGATCGAAGTGATAGTCTTGGATAATTGTTGGGTCATCATCCGGAGTATTCGGTTCGTCTTTACTTGAGCAGCTTGTCATGCCAAAGGCTATAGCCAGCGCCATAAACGAGAAGAGAAGGAATTTAAATTTTCTCATTGTCTGTTGATATTATGGTTAATTAATGAATATTCTGAATTTGGCAGCGAAACTGCGTCCCGGTTTTTGCAACATATAATTATCGTAGGCCAATTCATCAAAGATATTGTTACATTCCAGCGAGATGTTATATCTGTCGTGCTTCCAGGAATAAGTCAATGACAAATCAGTTATATTTTGGGTAGGAATGCGTGCCTTGGAAGATACTGCGCCAAATGCTTCCCAGTTCAGGAAATACCAATGAATATATTGATAGGATACCCCTATACGCAAGCGATCGGCAGAAAATACCAAATCTCTGAATGTATAAGAGACTTCCATATTGCCAAAAAACCATGGGCGGTTGGGAACTCGATTGCGATATGTAGCAGAGGGATTGCCATCTGTCTTGTATTTTTTCAAATCGCGAGCATCATTCCAGCTACAATTCATTGAGAGTTGCAGACTATTGTTCCACGTATAACTGAAATCAATATCAAATCCCTTGATGTCGATTGCCGGTTCGTTGACGTATTGCATCATGCCTTCTCGCTCTGAGACAGTAGCCCGAATATAATTCTGAACATGACGGATAAATCCATTAGCTTCGTAGCTTAATTGATGCAGTCCATTTTCAGCAATCCAACTGCCAAAGACTCCTACATTGTAGTTATTGCTTGTCTCAGGACTAAGTGTAAGATTAGCATATATTGTAGTGCCATTGCCCAAAAGCTCTCTGGAAAGAGGAAGGCGGATACTGTGCTCATACGATGCCTTTATTGCTATAGGCTCGCAAAACGCATATCGGCTGCCTATTCCTGCTCCCCAGTAACTCTTGGTGGCATCCCTATCTATTTTGTCAGAACCAGTAGTAGTGAAATCATCAGTCTGCCTTATCGATAACGAATTTATATAATCCTTTACAAAATAAGATGTTTGCCATCTATTATCAAAGAAATTCTGAGAATAGGTCAATGAAATTATATGTTTGCTGACAATATCGTTTGCCGACTCAAATTGCTTGTCAGCCTTGTCATATCGATCGTTGCCCCGCCTGTTAAACATATAATTGAACGCCAGCGAATGATGTTCAGCAAGCTTATAGTCAACTCCTGCATTAAGGATAAAGAGAGGTCGGTTATAGACCCTTAAGGTGCGGGCTCTGTTGTTGAGTTCGTTGCCTGATGAAGGCATCCAACTGCCATCCCACGAATACTTCCGGTAAGCTGTATCTACCGTCTCGCTATGATCCCATGTATGCGAAAGATTAAAGCGAACTCCAACTGGTCCCCATTTCTTTAGGTAGCGTGCTGCAAGATTCCATGAGTTAGAATGGCGCGTTGCCTCGCCATAGACCTTGTTTTGCATCGCTCCCGTCTGTATTTCCTTGTCAAGCTTATTGTAAGATGCTCCGACGAAGAATTGGTCGGCCCATTTCACATCAGTCACCCCTACCTCTATCTGTCCGAATAAGGAATGATAATCGTCGTGAAATCTTCTCTTGTTGGTAAATATATATTTGTCTTCCTCTTCACTCCACACTTCAACCCCTTTCATGAGATAGTTGTTTTTGGAATAATTGGCACTCAGTGTCGGACGTATGGCAACGGATGTGCCGGGAATAAAATATTGACCTGTGATGTCGCCGGTGTGTGTGCTGAATGAAGCAATTCCATAAGAGGCATCAAGAAAGTTCTGCTTTTTCTTTTTTGTTACTATATTAACTGCTCCACCCAAAGCATCCGAACTAAGATGTGATGGCACCACGCCTTTATAAAGTTCAACACGCTCCACTATATTTAAAGGGACATTATCGAGCGTCAACCCCGTGCCTTTTGATTCCAAAGGCACTCCATCAATGAAATAGCGGATAGAATTTCCCGACATTCCGTTGATGGTTAGATCAAAGTCTGAGCCTGCCCCTCCCTCTCTCCTGACCTTTACACCGGCTGACCTGTCGACAAGATCATTCAGTGTGACCATCTTGTTTAGGCTCGGCGTAATCTCAACTGCATTGACGGAAAAAGCTCCTTCCTCAAGCTTCTTGGCAGAACTCTTACCATATACATTAACACTATTAAGCTCCACGGTATCAAAATATACCGTAGAGTCTATTGGCTCTGCTCCTTGCAAGAGAAAGCGGCTCAATATTATCAAAAATGTCAGGAAGCAATGCCTCATTTTGGTTT
>CAZGGB010000020.1:0-41501 GCA_964525115.1 uncultured Sangeribacter sp.
ACGGCACTGTCGGCCGGATTGGCCGCAGTGCCGGTGATAAATTGCAGTAGACTGAATAAGAGTATGATAGCCGAAGCGTTCAGTGTCATTTCATCTGCTGTATTGAATAAGTGAATATTGTTCGCGCTTTATCCATATGCAGTTTACACATGGATGGTTTGGTAATGTAAGGAGTACACTTGGTAGGATATTTTTTCTTAGAACTTGAAGAAGTGCTATATCCTAATAGCCAAGAATAATAGTTGCTGGTAGAAGATTGCTCCTCCTCAAATACGATATTTGCCGGAATAATAGTGAAATCAAGGTCTTCATCTTTCACTCCGTTTTGAATAAGATTGAGGATATAATCTCTCATTTTAGAGAAAGTATAACTCTTTTCTCCAGTTAAATATTCAGTATATTCAGCATAGAATGAATCCTTATCGTCAGGTAATGAATTGCTTGCAAGGAATTCAGAAAGTTTAGATGTCTTCACCATTATGAGATATGGTGGAGGAGTGAGCCCATAGTCATTCTTTATTTCTTCAGCCGGGATGCTAAACGAAAGATTATTGACAACGGCGAGTTTAGATTGAGATCTATAATAAATGTCAAGGAGCTCTTTAGCAGGGAACTTAAGATTTATTCTATATCCTCCCGGAGTGGTAATGATAGCCTGGTTGTCAGCAGCAAGATTCTTAAGATAATCAGATGGCTGATATTTTATGTTGTTGCTGTTTAATACAATAGGAGAGGATGCGAAAACTCCGACTTCCCCGACATTTGTCTTTATTGTGGTTGTGGTCTTATCGTCGGTGGTTGTGGTTTCTACCGACTTATAGTTATAGTAAATGACAAAGTTAGTCAATCTAATATTGGCAATACATCCTCTTCCGAACGAAGGCTCTACATATATGCCATGGAAATGCTGTTCAAAAGTCTGAGGCCATTCAAAGATGGATTTTGTCTTTTCGTTGCGATATGCATTCACAGTCTCTACAGCCATCTCCCTTGACAGAGGAATCTCAATATCGACATATCTCCTTTTTTGATATAATGAATCGCTCATGCCAAGAGCTGAGAGTGTAAAGCTTCGGCTTCCAAGCGGATTTTCCGGATCATAATAGCCTGTAGGGTCAAACTTATTGTTGATATCCTTAGGGAGGCTCTTAGTCAGACGATAAACTCTCAATTGCTGAGGCGCAAGAGAGTCACCTGTCAGTTCTCCTCTCGGCACAGTCAATATAAGTTTCATGGAGTCTATCTGAGAGATGGGAATAGAATCCGGAATGTCAAGCTTAGTAGTGCTAAGTAATTGGCTGACATAAGAACAGTTAAGATCGCCATATTCAGGGACGCTAATTCTGCCAAGAAGATTAGTTGTGCTTCTTGAGTCGACAGCATCGTCAAATAGGGTAGAATAGCTGATTTTGGGACAAGCAACTTGAATTTTTTGATCTCCTCTGTGAATATATTGGTCGGTTCCGTCCCAAGTCAAAGAGTCAAGGGCAATCTGTACTTCACCCGTAGCGAGGTCGCTGCCAACGGTCGACACGTTGTCTTCACAGGAAGCGAAAACGGCTCCGACGGCTATACCGAAGATGGGGGCTGCAAGAAGCTTGAGCGACTTGCGCAAAGATCTGTAGCGCATCATTTTTCTGAAAGTTTGTCGTAAAACTCAATGTATGCCTCAAGGTTACCGTTGGCATCTTCTTTTTTGAGGTAGGGGATTCCTTTTGATTCAACGGCGGCAAGTAGGTCAGGATCGGGAACATCTGTCATGAAAATGACACCATCAGAATTATCAATAGCCATTCTGTGAAGAAGTTTGCTATTGAGTTCACATCCTTCATATGCAGCCAAATATTCTTCTTTCACTCCGTCTTCCTTCAGGCGGCGGAAGAAATCATGGTCTAACGCCACCTCATTGTCTTCAGGAAGAACTGTATATACCACCTTGGAGTCCTCGAAAGGAATGGAATCACTAAGTTGGCGGAGATATACAGGAGTCATGGATGCCACCCATCCCTGCGAATGGATTACAGCCGGATCCCATTGGAGCTTTTTAGCTGTCTCGATTGTAGATCTTGTAAAGAAAATAATTCTCTTGTCATTGTCGGGGCGATTGCTTCCTACCTCGTCAATGTCAGAGTCAAGCTTTTGGAAAAAGTCGTCGTTGTCAATGAAATAGACCTGTGTGCGTGTAGGATGAAGGCTTGCAACCTTCAGAAGCAGAGGATGGTCGTTATCATCGATAGTTACGTTGAGTCCGCTGAGACGGATCACTTCATGGAGTTGGTTGCGACGTTCGTTGATACCACCCCATTTGGGAGTGAATGTTCTCACTTCATAACCTCTTTTGTGAATGCCTGTGGCTACTTCTTTTCCCAGAGATGATATATTTTCGGGGGGCAGATAAGGGGCAACTTCCTGCGCCACAAAAAGGAATTTTTTCTTGGCCATATCTAAATTTTATATTCTGCATATCGTCTCGCTTCGCGCGTCGATATATGCCATTATGCAAAATTACAAAAAAAAATCCACATAGCCTCTATAGTAGGGTGTGTTTTTGATTCTTTTGCATTTTTTATGCTATTTTTTCTGTTTTTTTAACATTGGCATATGTTTTTTGACGGAAATGCTTGGTAGGTTTGTGAGTTATTTATTAACTTTGCAAGTTGAAACTTTTATCAGGTAATATGCCGCACATTTATGTCGGCAGAAAGATTATCAATATAAAGCAATGGCAATGCAGATAATTCGTAGTGTCAGCGATCTTGAAGATTTTGTAGGCAAGACGCTTGGCAGTGGAAAGACAATAGGATTAGTTCCTACAATGGGTGCCCTTCATGATGGTCACCTTTCGCTCGTGAAAAGGGCCGTATCAGAAAATGATGTGGTTCTCGTCAGTGTGTTTGTCAATCCGACACAGTTCAATAACCCGGTTGATCTCGCCACATATCCCAGAAACGAAGAGGAAGATTTCCGTCTTCTTGCCGGAGAGGGTGCAACTGCGGTATTCGCACCGTCAGTTGAGGAAATGTATCCGGAAGGGACCGAAAGAGATCATGAATTTGATCTGGGCATGGCGGCTGAAGTAATGGAAGGGAAATTCCGTCCCGGACATTTCCAAGGGGTAGCACAGGTAGTCAGCCGGTTATTCCGTCTTTGTCGCCCGACGCGTGCATATTTTGGAGAAAAAGACTTCCAGCAGATTGCTGTCATTCGCAATATGGTGAAGTCAGAACATATCAATGTTGAAATAATCCCCGTTCCTATAAAACGAGCTGCCGATGGCCTCGCCCTTTCCTCTCGCAATGCACTTCTTACCGAAGAGCAGCGTAAAGTGGCTCCAGAGATTCACGCTGCCCTTGAGTATAGTGTGGAGTATTCTAAAGAACATTCAGTTCAGGCTACTCATGACACTGTAGTAGAGCGTATCAATGCAATCCCACATATGAACGTGGAATATTTTGAAATAGTCGACGGACGCACTCTCCTTCCCGTAGATGAATGGACGGAATCACCTGATGTGGTAGGATGCATTACTGTCTATTGTGGCAGTGTGCGCCTGATTGATAATATAAGGTATAAATAAATCAATACGGCAATGCAGATAGAAATGCTGGCCTCCAAGATACATCGGGTGCATGTCACCGAGGCCAATCTAAACTATATCGGAAGCATAACTGTAGACTCAGCGCTACTTGATGCCGCCGGTATTTTACCGGGACAAAAAGTGTCGGTTGTCAACAATAATAATGGAGAGCGCTTAGAGACTTATGTTATTGCCGGGAAACCTAATTCTGGAGTGATATGTCTAAATGGCGCAGCTGCTCGCAAGGCACAAGTAGGGGATGTCATAATCATAATTGCTTATGCTTCTATGACTCCTGAAGAGGCGAAGATATTCGAGCCGAAAGTGATTTTCCCCGACACTGCTACAAATCTATTGAAATAATAACTAAAATATAGTGTATAATATCATAAATGCATTCAACTGGAGATTCAGAGACGAGTAATTATGAATTATGCATTATGAATTATACATTAATACTCAAATATTATGTTTAATAATCTTTCCGAAAGACTCGAACGATCGTTTAAGATATTAAAAGGTGAAGGCAAAATCACCGAGATTAATATAGCCGAGACCATGAAAGACGTGCGCCGGGCTTTGCTCGATGCTGACGTCAACTATAAGGTAGCTAAGAATTTCACAGATACAGTAAAGCAGAAAGCTCTTGGCCAGAACGTAATCAATGCCCTTAAGCCTAAAGAGCTGATGGTGAAAATCGTGCACGATGAACTCACATCGCTTATGGGTGGTAAGGAAGAGCCACTTGTGCTTGAAGGAAAGCCGGCAGTCATACTCATGTCTGGTCTTCAGGGCTCAGGTAAGACCACTTTCTCTGGCAAACTTGCACTTAAGCTCAAGAAGAAAGGGCGTAAGCCTTTGCTTGTGGCAGGCGACGTTTATCGTCCGGCTGCTATCGAACAGTTGAAAGTGTTGGCAGCTCAGATTGATGTGCCGGTATATACAGAGGAAGGCAATAAGAATCCTGTAGAGATAGCGCAGAATGCAATCAAGTATGCTAAGGATAATAAACTTGATCTTGTGATAGTCGATACCGCAGGCCGTCTTGCAGTTGATGAGGAGATGATGGTGGAGATTGCTGCTATCAAGAAAGCTGTGAATCCGGACGAGACACTCTTCGTTGTCGATTCAATGACAGGTCAGGATGCCGTCAATACTGCAAAAGAATTCAATGATCGTCTTGATTTCAATGGTGTGATCCTTACGAAGCTTGATGGTGATACTCGAGGCGGTGCTGCACTTTCGATTCGTTCGGTTGTAGACAAACCGATTAAGTTTGTCGGCATCGGCGAAAAGATGGAAGACATTCAGGAATTCAATCCAGAGGGTATGGCCAATCGCATTCTGGGTATGGGTGATATCGTTGAGCTTGCCAAGCGTGCGCAGGAGATTTACGATCAGAAAGAGGCAGAACGTCTTCAGGAGAAGATCCGCAAGAATAAATTTGACTTTGACGATTTCCTCAAACAGATACACCAGATCAAGAAGATGGGTAACATAAAGGATTTGGCGGCAATGATACCTGGAGTCGGTAAGGCGATCAAGGATATCGACATTGACAATAATGCATTCAAGGGTATCGAGGCTATCATCTATTCGATGACTCCATATGAGCGTCAGAATCCAGAGATTATCAATGCTTCCCGTAGGCAGCGTATCGCAAAGGGGAGTGGCACTTCGCTTCAAGAAGTCAATAGGCTCCTTAAGCAATTTGAAGAGACGCGTAAGATGATGCGTATGGCAACGGGTGGCATCAAGAATCCGATGGCTATGATGAAGCAGATGCGTCAAAAGGCTGGTGGACGCCGATAATCTGATACAATATACCAAGGAGCCCCTCGCTTATGACTGCGAGGGGCTCCTTGGTATATAGCTAAATTATTTTTTTATGTCGTAGCCTTGATCTTTAAGATATTGTAAGATGTTATAATTCATCGCATGATCATAGTAGTTGATGATGTGGGCACACCAGTCATTGTCAGAAGTGCCACCAGCGCGGTTTTGGTTGTAGTCTGTGACGACTTTATCATATTCCACAAGTTCTTCGGTCAACTTTTCCGGATCTTGAGAATAACAGTTTTTCATAAACACGAGGTCTCTTTGTTGTTTCGGCTTGAGGTCGGGATGTTCGCGAGGAATGCCGAGTGCAAGACCGCATACTACAAAGACACCTTTAGGGAGTTTAAGGAGTTCTGCTACGGCCTTTGGATCTACAGTGCGTAGATATCCGACGCAATTGCATCCAAGCCCGCATGCCTCAGCAGCCACGACAGCGCTCATCATGGCAAGGGAAGCATCGATAATGCCAATGATAGTGCCGTCCATAGTGTCAGTAAAAGGTGGCATTTCAACGCCTTTTTTATTGGCGAGGAGAGTCATTTTGTGATAGTCGGAGCAGAAAATAAGAAGGCGGTTGCAGGTCTTGAGTTGTTTTTGACCAGTAAGCTCATAGAGCTTTTCCTTAAGAGCCTGGTCATCTATGTCAATGACTGAGTATTGCTGTCCATTGTAGCTGGTGGGAGTGTTTCTGACTGCATCGTAGATGAAGTCCATGGTTTCCTGAGGTATAACCTCACGCTCATAGCGGCGGATAGATACCCTGTCGAGCAGGGTCTGTTTTACATCTTTCATATTTGAAATAATTAAGTTTCGCTGTAAGGGGTTATATTGTAAAAAATAAGGAGGCTTAAGGCACTATGCCTTCTGCCTCCTTTATAAAAGCCACATCAAAGGTGTTTGTGATGAAACTCCGATAGACAGGATTTGAGTTCCACCGGCGCTTTGTAATCCGCCTGCGTCCCAAAGGGAACACCACCCGAAAGTGGGGGGCCCGCCATTGCATCCGGCAGATGGTCTCGGTATTTCATATAAGTTTGATGAGTTTCCCAAAATGCTTTGATGTGGTGTTGGGATTATTCTCGTTGTATGGGCGGCTCTCCGTCCTTTTTCTGTTTCTATAACGCAAAGATAATGCATAAGGTTGACATATGCAAATTTTCTTGAAAGAAATTTTATTGAGTAAAGTATTTTACATAAATCAGTCGATGAGCCAAGAGATGGGTTCTAAGAATGAGATTGCTTTGGATGCGGAAGCAAGATGTTTTTGTCTCATAATAATTTTAAAGATAAGTTAAAAGATGATAGGAATGCTTGGAACTGATGCAAAGAAATGATAATTTTGCCACATGATGGAGCAAAATGTAAATAAATATAACCCGGTATCTATTGTAAGACAATTGAAAAAGTATGCTTTTTCACTATTGTGTATATTTGTTTTAGTTCTTTTTTTCAATGAAGAAAGCTCTGCCGACCGATCGAAAGTGCTTGATGCTGAAAGTAATGTTCCTATAGCACGGGTATCTATCTTTGATCGCACCGGCAAGATGATTGGCACTGGCGATGATAAAGGTTGCATACAAGAAATCTATTCCGGAGCTTATCCCCTTACATTGCGTAGCCTTGGATATGCAGACAAAAAAGTCTCTTCTCCGGCAGATACTGTCATTGAAATGATGCGAATGACTTTTGACCTTCCGGAAGTGAAAGTAAATACTAAAAGGCGTCCTATACTGCATCTTACGGGATATTTGAGAGAAATATCGACGATGTCTTCATCTTTTGATACCGTCATGCTTTACAGAGAGAAATGGGTCGATTTCATGATTCCTGCAGAAAAAGAAAAGCATTTTAAGGGTTGGACCGACCCTCGCATATTGAAATCAAAATCTTACTATAAATTTACCGATGTCTGGGGTCAAGACAGCGTGTCCGACCGGATCAACCATCATTTCTCTTGGTCTGATTGGCTTTCTTTGCCTCCCAGAGTAAATCAACCTGCGACGATTGTCAGAAACCCACTGATTTCTGACACGATTATGGGTTTATACTCTGCTGCTGAGGTGTGGAGAAGGGATAGCACTAAGCTACGAGTCGATGTTGATGTACTTGCAGATACTTTGCGTGGCAAATGGGCACCGCGTTTGAACAGCAGATTGTGGCGCGACCTTGATTTCGAGCGCTTGCTTTTGACTTTTGAGTACTCAGACTGTGACACATTCTCAGTAAAACCTCAGAATATTGATCGTATGTCTTGCTATATTGAGTCGATGGGAAGAGGTCATGATATGTTCCGATTCAAGACTCGCTATGATAACATTCTATATGTCACGACTTATGTAGACCTTGTGATTGCTGATCGTGAATATCTGACTGTCAAGGATGCAAAAAGAAAAGAAAAAGATCAACTGCTTGCGCTTGAAGAGGCAAGCCTTGTACTTGAATCTGAGAAGGTGCCCAGAGACTCCGTCATCAATGATCTGATAGCTCGTGTAAATGCTATTGATCATGACCAGCGACGTCTTGGAATGGATATTGATGTTAGGGTAGGGAATGGTCATATGCCACTGCCCCCAACATATAAGAAAAAAGAGAAATTTACAAGGGCACTCAAATCAGTTATTTCAGGGTTTAGTATTAAAAAACATGATTAATGCAAATCATGAATTTCCAATAAATCTGGAATTAGAGTCCATCTCAAATTTTTGAAATGGGCTCTTATATCCCGACGAATTGCCTTGTGGGAGAATAACAGACTATTAGGTCGCTGAGAGAATATATCCTTTCTTTTTCAGCGATGTGATGGAAATAGTGGGATCTACAAGGAATTTGCGTATGTATGTTATCTGTACGTTTAGGGCGAGAGAATTGGCGTAGCTGCTGTCGCCCCATACCGCATTGAGGATCGTCTCGCGGTCTACGACTTTGCCTATGTTTTGTGCAAGGATAGATAATATTTCCGTCTGACGCACTGATAGGGTATTGGTCTCTCCTTTGTAAGTTAAAGATGCGAGATTTGGGCGGAATAAAGTTTCGCCCAATTGATACTCTACATCCTGCGATGTTATGTCGCTTTCAAATCTCTCGTTGATTTTGGCTATCAATTCTTCAGGATAGAATGGCTTGGGAATATAGTCGTTTCCTTTGAGTTTAAAACCATAAAGGCGGTCAACTTTATCTGTGCGGTCAGTGAGAAAGAATAAGATGACCCTTCTATCAGTCTTACGTATTGTCTGAGCCACCTGAAAACCATTCATCTCTGGCATATTTATGTCAAGAAGAACTAAATCGGGATGTATATCTTTGTATAATTCAAGTCCAACTTTCCCATTTGGCGCGTATGTCACTTCATACCCTTCCTCTTCGATGAAGCGTTTTAGTAGCATAGAGTTTTTGATATCGTCGTCGACTAAAAGAATCTTTTTCATTGTGGCAGTTTTATGGTGAATGTTGAGCCTATATTCTCTGTGCTTTCAACCGAAATCTCTCCTCCATGAGCGTCAACAAGAAGTTTTACGTATGCCAATCCAAGTCCCATGCCCGGAATATCGGTTGAAGAAGCATTCCCTCTATAAAATCTATCGAATATTTTGTTTCGGCTGGCAGCAGGTATTCCATTGCCATTGTCGGCAATCTTAATGGCGATTCCATCGGCTGAAGATTCAGAGCTTATTATTACATTGACATTCTCTCCTGAATATTTTATTGCGTTTTCAATCAGATTGATTATTATATTTGTCAAGTGCGTGCTATCGGCCGAGATCTCAAGATCTTCAGGAATTTGATTTTCAAATGTGATGTGTTTATAGCTTGGCACGGCAATTGAATGTGTTACTTCATTCACCAGATTTGCAAGATTGAAAGAAGTAATATAGAGGGGGATCTGCTCCACATTATTGAATGTAATGTCGCGCAATTTTGTGAAATAAGCTGCCAAGTTGTCAAGTGCAATTCGCGTCTCACTTGCCATTTCATGCCTTAATTGGGCGTCTTCCATCATTTTTTCATTATCAATGCCAGATACACACATTTTCAATGTTGTGAGAGGGCGTTTCAATTCATGTATCATTGTAGTGATAAATGAATTGCGCATCTTGTCAAGTCGCGTGAGTTTAACTATAGTCTTTATTTGCCATACAAGGCAAAGTATAAGGAATAAAGATAATACAAATGCCAATAAAAGAGTCCACCCCATCTCCTTTATGATTTCAGCTACAGGTATTTTGCAATCCACTACTACTGCTTTGTGTTCAAGCTCCGAATAATATGTCGTAATCTTCAAGCGTGGATATATTGGTGAAGAATGGCGGATAGAAATTGGTTTCCACGCCAGGCTGTCGGTGAGCATGAGTGATAAGTTGGCACGGATGTTTTCTTTTTTCAGAATGGAATCTATGCCATCTATTGTGAATGGTGATTGGACTTCAAGTTCAAAATTCTTCATCGCACTCCAAGCCGCCCCATCGGAAGGAGCACTCGTCACATCCAAAGTGGCGCGTTTGGTCTCAGCTTTTTCTAAGCTATCCAAAACAATCTTCTCGAGGGCTGTCATTTCTTTAGGAGTGAGTTTCCGATCCTCTTTGATTCCTAATAAATCTTTACCCTTTATGACTTTTGTAGAAACTGTTACCTTTCGTATTCCTTTTCCCAATGAGTCTATATCGTGGTTCATGTTGAAAGATGACATTACTCTAAAAGTATCGCTTTGGAGTGATGATTTTTTCGATCTCGCTTTGTCATATTCAATCAGCGCATTTGCCACTGCAATCTCAGCTCTGTCTTCGTAATCTTTAAGAGAGTACTCATAGCGGGTATAAAGCCAATATGCCTGCATCCCGAGGAAGGCAAGTATAGCAGCTATAGAAAGAATATAAAGTGTCTTAATTTTATTTTCCATAGCACAAAATTAACTATAATATGCCTATAAGCCACAGAAATCAATCAATATTTTTTTGATAGTAATAATTTAGTAATAATTCCATAATGTTTGAGTAATGATTTTTTTCGTCTTGAAAGGGTTGGTGATTGTAATTTTGCAGCTAAATCAAAAACAATAAAAATATGAGAAAAGCTGCAATCATTTTCTTAGCCATGTTTTTCATTACTATGGCTATCTCAGGAAAAGTAAGTCGAAGAACTTTGTCCATTTTTCAAGGAGAAGTGCCGGAAACAGAAACCATTGCTCCTGAGACAATGGAGTTCGTGTATAATTATTCTTGCTGTATTGACACGACAGCACAGTTGGAAGATAACTTTATATCTGACCAAATGCTACTACAAATAGGACCGGGCAAACTGTCGAAGTTTTCAAGTTATAAGAATCTTACAGTTGATTCTCTTCTTATGAGCCTTACACCCGAACAAGTGGGAGAGGCGGCGATGAACGGCAAACTCTCAAATGGTGAATTTATGACAATTTTCAAAAATTATCCAGAAGGAAAGCTGACACATACTGAGAAAATATGTATGGATTGGTTTAGTTATCAAGAAGATATGCCAGAACTTGAATGGGAATTGACCGACAGTGTGATAAATGTGCTTGGCTATGAATGCCATGCTGCTGTCTGCAACTTTCGAGGACGCGAATGGACCGCATTTTACACTGAAGAAATTCCTCTGATGGAGGGTCCCTGGAAATTACACGGGCTTCCGGGACTCATTATGAAGACTTCCGACAAAGAGGGTCATTATATTTTTGAATGCATAGGTATAAAATCGTCTGATTCACGACCTATTACTATTTATAAAGTGCCATACAACAAGACGACCCGCTCAAAATATTATGATGCCAAGCATCGCTATGACATAAATCCGTATGCATATTTTGAGGCTGGTGGTCATGGACACATTACTGTCAATGACGAATCGGGAAATCCAGCTCTTGATGCCTTTGATCCCATTGAATTGTCGTATGATTACATTGAACGCGATTGGAGGAAATGAAAAAAATAATTTTTGTCATATTTTTCTTTTCAATTGGGCTGCTGTCTATAAAGGCGGTGGCCCAGGAAAAGGTATGGGGTAAAATCATTGATGGTGAAACCCATGAGCCGATAGCTGGAGTTGTGGTGCAATCGCTTAATAGACAAGGTAAAGCCACAACGTTTGCTTCTTCAGATTCTAATGGAGCATTTTCTCTTAAAATATCTGATGCCACCGATTCTATCTCATTCCGCTGTTTGGGATATGAACCTTTAAAACTTCCTGTAGGCTATGCTTTCACTACCGGGGTAGAACTGTGGCAGAAAGCTACTCAGTTGAAAGATGTTATAGTGCACGCCCCCGATATTTATACTAAGGGTGATACTCTTGTGTTCAATGTCGCGCGTTATGCAAATGCATCGGATAATGCAATTATTGATGTGATCAAGCGATTGCCTGGAATTAAAGTGGAAGATGATGGTACAATTAAATATCAAGGGAAACCTATCAATAAATTCTATATTGATGGGGACGATATACTGGGAGGACAATACGGACTTGCTACCAACAACATTTCACATAAAGATGTAAAATCGGTAGAGGTCATGGAAAATCATCAGCCGGTCAAAGCTCTTGAAGGTATCGACTTCCCTGAGGAAGCCGGCATCAATATTAAGCTGCATGAGGGTGCCAAAGGCAATTGGGTAGGAGTGGCAAAGGCTGGAACGGGAGTACAGCCCTGGCTTTACGATGGTTCGATGTATGCAATGCGCATTGCTTCTAAGGTGAATAATATACTTACTTTGAGAGCAGGAAATACAGGTTGGAATCCAGATGAGCAGATTTTGGAACATGATTTCAATGATATGTCGTTCACTGGATATTCAGAGTCATTGTGGCGCGAAAATATAACTGCTGATATTGTAAATGCCCCGCTTAATGAGAAGCGCACCCGCGACAATCTTTCCTGGCTTGCTAATTCAATTACTGCGTGGAAGCGAGGTGACACGTCAATGCGATTAAAACTCAATTATGTCGGAGAGAGACTTGATTATAATTCCGGACTTCATACCGATTATTTCAGTCAAACAATCCCTGAATTCATTCAAAACAGCAGTTTGCGCACTAAGAGTCAGGATGTCTCAGCTCAGTTCAATGCGCAAGTTAATAAGAGAGGTTATTTTTTAAAGGAGAAATTCACAGTTAAAGGGGAATGGGAAAATTCAAGATCTTCCATATCAGGATCTTTCGATCTCTTCCAGCGTATTCTGCGTCGTAATCTGGCTGCCAACAATGATCTAAAACTCATAAAGCGTAATGACAAGAAACTTTTTGAGCTGACATCTCGCAATTCATTTTCCCATCGTCCTGACCGACTTTTTGTAAGTGGCGGGGAGGATGCAATGCAAAGCATTGGTACGACTGATTTTCGAAGCACAACGGAATCACGTTGGGGTAAGTTTGGGAGGTTTTGGAAGTTCTATATCAATGGTGGTATTGATCTTAATTATCATAAGACAAACTTGATGCTGATAGGTTTGGATTCCTTTGATAATGATGATGAAACCATATCTTTTCTATCGAATGTATATGCGACTCCACAGTTTGATTATGATCGTCGTGGTTGGCTACTGTCTATTAAAATTCCAGTGAAATGGTTGCATCAAAGTGTAAACGGGCAGCGCGACTATATCAATGTTTTGCCAAGGTTTTATGTGCGTAAATATATGACAGCGAAGAGTGAATTGTCGGCTTCTGTGTCATATCAACTTGGTTCCCCTCAGGCATATATGTATATATTGGTTCCAGTGCTTTCTGATTACCATAATCTTTTCGTAGCTAATGATATTGACAAATATTCGCAAAATATATCGTCTACCATTAGCTATAGATATCGTAATCCTTTATCCTCTTTCTTTATCAACGCTTCTTTGACGTATAATTATAGCTGCAGTTCTATAATGTCTAATCAGGTGTTTATTGATGATTTTATTGTTTCAACATTTGCCGATAAACTATCGGTAAGTGATTCTTGGTATTTTACGGGAGGAATTAGCAAAGGGTTGGGGCATAGCCGTATGGTGGTAGGATGTGATATGAGTAGCGCAACGAGTGCCGCTTCGTCGATGCGAGAAAATGTAGTAGAGAACTACAGACAACAGACAATTTCAATAAAACCATATTTTAAGGGAAGTCTGAACAAATGGTTTTCTATGAATTATGAAGCAAACTATGGTTTTTCCCGACTTAAGAATAGAGAAATTGACAACACTTCCCATTCATTCAATCAAAAACTATATGCAACCTTAATGCCAAATGACAGTTGGCAATTCACATTTGGAGCAGAGCATTTTCTTAGCAAATTTTCTGAGGGTAATTTGAAAAATCTCATCCTTATGGATGCATCAGCAGTTTGGCATATAAATAATAAACTACGTCTGATGATTAATACTAATAATTTGCTGAATCATCGCGAATATCAATATGTGACCTATGGCACCCTTTCCCGGACCGAGCATTCCTTCCGCATACGTCCCCGCAACATAATCCTCACCCTTCAATACCGTTTCTAAAGACTTGCTTTCAACTATATTTGCAACCTCCTGACAACTAATTGTGGTAATGAGGTAAGGATTCCAGATCATGTATGCAATCATACCCATTTGGATATGCAGATTATCTTTGTATAGAGGTATCCAAAAGTTCTGGTCCATTTGTATTGAAAGAGCATGTCACTGATACTTCAGGCCTAAA
Organism: uncultured Sangeribacter sp.; assembly: GCA_964525115.1. GTDB lineage: Bacteria > Bacteroidota > Bacteroidia > Bacteroidales > Muribaculaceae > Lepagella. The sequence goes on from CAZGGB010000020.1 coordinate 14,090, forward strand.
TTACCAAATAGAATGATTACAGCACTAACTGGAACTCGTATTTTTGCCAAGTATTTTTAATCATCACTTAACTCTAAGAAATACGAAATAATATACTTAAGTATATATTTTGCCTATTTAGAGAAGATTTTCATCATAAATCATCTTTTCTGTCATCTTTTTTAGTAACTTTAACAACGAATATTAAGTCTCAAAAATTTTTGGATGATGCATAGCAATGTAGATGATTTCTTCATACCGGATAATGAAGTGAAGCTTCCCGATGAGCTTGACTATAGCCAAGTGGATGAGTACATTCGCTCGGCTGAAGCCTTCTCTCGATCCACATATCAAAGCGTATATATAATCGACTACTTCAAGCAAAATTTCCTATATGTATCGCCCAACCCGATGTTTCTATGCGGATTGACACCGGAAAAGATGAAAGAAATAGGCTACCGTTTTTATCTTGAATATGTGCCGAAGGATGAGCAGTCGCTTTTGCTCGACTTGAACCGTGCCGGATTCTCTTTCTACAGCACCATCCCGGTGGAAGAAAGGAAAGACTGTTACATCCAATACGATTTCCACATCATCAATGACGGTCATCCGATTCTAATAAACCACAAGCTCACTCCGATTGCTACAACCTCCGATGGTAGGATCTGGCTCGCCCTATGCGTAGTTTCAGCTTCCAATCACACAACACCCGGACATATAGAGATGCACCGCGTGGGTTCACCTGAGTACTTTGAATACAACCGTTTGACTCGCCGATGGGACAAAAGGAGTATGCCGACTCTCACAGAAGGTGAGAAATCGGTCATAACTCTTTCAATACAAGGCTATACCATGTCTGAGATTGCCGACAAGATGTGCCTATCCCCCGACACCATCAAGAAATATCGCAAGCAACTTTTTGAGAAACTGGGTGTACGCAATATAACAGAGGCCATCGTAGCAGCCACCAATAACAAGTTACTTTAGGTTTTTGCACAAGTAAAATCGCGGATAACGCTTCACATCTCTGCTGACAGCAATGTTGGCAGCTATCCTTGCGCATATATGAGCAGCTGTCTTCTGAGATTCCATAGATGTTTTGCCCTCTTTTATGTAGAGAAGATTATCATGAAGCCAGTCGCAATCCTCCATATTCCAGAACGCACAATACCCCGACAAATATTCCGCTACCCACGAGCGAACATTCTGCTTATCGAGAAAATCCCTTTCATCTTCAGGAAAAACGACAATAGCCCCTGCTCCCTCTACAAAGTCAAAAGTTAATATTACAGGAATACCGGTAGCATCCGTTGAGACGGGATGTGTCTCTTCAATGAGCTCTATTATGATTCCTTTGGCACAACCGAAATTCAATGGATCTGCCTTTGATACAATTCTAATATCTTTGAATCCAATTTGCTCCAACTCTTCTTTGACAAAGATAATGAAGTCTCCTGTGCCGACTATCATTACTCGGCATTCATTTATCTGATGTTTTTCTTCGTTTGTCATATAAGTCATTTTTTACATAGCAATTGGATAATCGCGAGTGGAAATTCAGCGCAAGTCGGCTAAAAGCCGGTGCACGATGCCAACGGCAGAATTATCCACCGCAAAATTATAATATCTTCAATTCGTATGCCATACCCAAATGGGTACATTTTGACTTGAGGATAAAAAATTTTTTTCGCAGATATGCAATCGTACCCATTTGGGTATGGTAGGAGAATTTTTTCAGTTGTAATTTTGCAGCGTCTTTCAAAAGAGAGTGATAAGTATCACTTTTTTACAATAAGAATAGGACTATTTAGGGAGCATTGCGTCTCAAACTAAAAATCAATTATTTATAAATATGAAAAATTGTCTATTTAAAACTATGCTGGCTTTGCTTTTTATGATGCCAGTGAGCGTCTTCGCTCAGAAATGGAATTTCGGCGTTGAAGCCGGATACGTCAACAATACCCTTGCAGTTGAGAAATACGAAGCAACAGCAAGAAACGGCTTTAAGTTTGGAGCCAATGCCGAATACACCCTTAGCAATCAGATCTCATTTGAATCGGGATTGGCTTACATTCGCAAGGGAGCTAATTTATTTATAGGCTATAGAGACTTTATCAAAATAGAATCAATAAAATTTTCAGAAATGGATTATATTCAGATTCCATTAATGGTTGGATATAAATTAAAATTAGGTAACGGATTCAGTCTAAAACCTGAAGCAGGAGGTTACTTCTCTTTGGGTATCGGTGGAAATTCATTTTATACGGAATATGATAACAAAAATAAGCCCTTCGACACCCGAGTAAAGACCTTTAAATCTTCAGTACTTCCAAATAATTATCCCCAATATAGAGGATGCAATAGGATTGACGCAGGACTGTCAGCTGCTCTAAATGTAAACTACCGTCATTTTACGCTCAAAGCAGAATATGATCTCGGTCTTGCAAATACAACATATTACGGCAACGGTAAGCAACGCACACTCTCTATATCATTAGGCTATTGGATATTTTAACAGCAAAAAGAAAAATAAATCAAGCTCTCGGCAGTGAGGCCGGGGCATCATTTTTTACTTATGCTATAACTTTTTTTAAGGAGTATGCAATCGTACCCATTTGGGTATGGCATAAGAATTTTTTCGGTTATAAGTTTGCATCTCTATTACTTGATTCGCATACAATATCCATTCTTTAAAGAAGGATGGGTAAGAAAAAGTTCTCACTTTATCTATCGGGGTGAATTTCAATTATCGAGTATTACAATTGGCTTAAGTGTTTGCCGAAGCCTAAGCTCAGTTGTGTTAGCATGCAAGAATATCTTTTATTGAAAATATCTTACTGATGGCCTCAAATGAAAAGAATTGTCCGTCGAGAATCATATAATCCTCTCTCTGGGCTTTATTTAATTTCTTAATTTCAGGGAACATTCCTACAGGAATGATTATCTCTCTCCCATCTGTAAGATAGACAGCCATCTTTCCTCTTTTCTCATTGAAATCAAGTCTCTTGATTCCCAACATCGTATCCGTATACCTGCACATAATATTATTTCCTTGTTGACTTCTAATCCCTATAGTGCAATATTATCGGATTTGAATTCTTCAATAAGGGTTCTTAAATTTGGGATTAATGTTGGAATGTCATTGATAATTACATCCCACAATACTTCCGGACTTATTGAGAAATATCCGTGAACCAAAATATGGCGCATTCCCTCTATTTGACGCCATGGAATTTGAGTGTGTTTTTCCTTATATTCTTTGGTTATCATGTAGGCAGCTTCCCCGATGATTTCAACCATTTTTGATAAACCATAAAACAGCACTCTATCCAGTTTTATTTTATCTAAAGAGTGGTTTTCCTTCTCATTGGAAAGCAATAATGCCATGTCAAGCATATGCTCCAATCGTCCAAAATCTTTAAGAGGATCTCTCATATATCAAAATTTTATCTCTTTCAACACTCTCCCTTGCAAAATCCATCAATCCTTTACTTTCAACCAGATCGACTTTCTTCCCAAGCAAGTCGCTAAGATCCATAAGGATTCCTCCCATTTTGAATAATGATACGATTCCTTTTGAATTATCATAGTCTACCATTATATCGATATCACTATCTGGTCTCTCTTCTCCTCTGGAATATGAACCAAAAAGCCATGCCCTAAGTATTGGCTGACCTATCATAAACCTTTGGATTATTGGTATGAGGCTTTTTGTCTTTTTGCTCAACATATTCTTTTAATTTTATGTCACAAAGTTAATTATTTTGGATGAAAATAACAAATTTTTCAGTGTCTATGAATAGATTTTTATTTCTATCGACTTCCAGAGCGTCTTTTCTCTATGCCGCTTAATTTTCTTTCAAGGAGTATGCAATCGTACCCATTTGGGTATGGCAAGAGAAATTTTTCAGTTGTAATTTTGCAGTTGAAAATAGATTTTCCCCCATAGGGGATATCACTTCTTTTTTAAGTCATGGAAATATAAACCTCAAAAAAATATGAATATGAAAGAAAAGATTTTTTGTTTTACAATGCTGCTTATGCTCTTTCTCTCTGCCTGCAGCAACAATGATGAACCGTCTCCCTCAAATGAGGGAAGCCCTCGGGACTGGGCGTTTGGGAAAGACCAAGTTGAATTCTATATTAACGGTGTAGAGCAGACATCAGTGACTGAGATCACAGTCAGATCCTTACAGCTGGAAGGATGCGGTGACAATGATGCTTTCCCGTGGTATGACGTGACTCTAAAGGTCAAAGGCCTGTTGCCCAAAAATAAGATATTCAATATTCAGGTAGGGGCAGACATCGACAGATTCGAAGGCACCACAATCTATAATGGAATTGAATATAATGTTACAGGCATATATACCGGGAACCCATTCTATCACTACAAGGATATGGGCATAAAGGTATATCTTGAAGAAAAGTGAGAAAATCATGAATCGTTTGACCGCAACAGCTGTATCTGCACTTGCCTTTTCTTGCATTTCTGCACAATCAATTGCCGACACTATCCCGAATCAGACTCTTGATGAGGTGATAGTGACGGCTACCGGAGCACACCGCAATCTGAAAGCTGCAGAGATGGGAAGGCACATATTGGGGCGGGAGGCAATATTGAAACTGCCGGTGCTTTTCGGAGAGCCGGACGTGGTCAAGGCACTGCTGACACTCCCCGGTGTATCACAGGGTGTCGAGGGCTTCACCGGTTTATACGTGCATGGTGGTGACAATGACCAGAACCTGTTTCTCTACAATGGTCTTCCCCTCTATCATGTAAGTCATTTGGGTGGTATCTTCTCCTCTTTCAATGTCTCGACTATACGTAATGTTGACTTTTTCAAGTCAGCTTTTCCGGCAAGGTTTGGAGGCAGGATCTCCAGCATCACCAACATCAACATGATGGCTCCTGATTTTGAGAAGTTCACTGGTAAGTTCACAATCGGTCTGTTGGCGGCAAATGGTTACATCTCAGGTCCTATTGTGAAAGACAAACTTGCTTTCAGCGCAGCTGTCAGGAGGTCTTGGATAGACTTGGTTGGTTTGCCTGCATTGGCAATTGTCAATGCCGTACAGAAAAAGGATGGAAAGAAAACTATCGCTGGATATAATTTCACTGACTTCAATGCCCGTATAGACTGGAAACTCGGAGGAGGAAAAGTCTATGCTATCGGTTATTACGGTCAGGATTATCTTAAATTCGGAGACAGGACATTCGAGTCAACCGACAAGACTATGGTCATCAATCCTGACGGAACAGTCTCATCCGTCACTCCTGATGAAAATCAGACCCGGTTTTTCGATGAGAACACCAACGGGCTCTCATGGGGCAACTGGGGCGTATCACTGAATGCTGATTTTAGAGTTGGTAACGGTTATCTAAACACTACCGCTTATTACTCAAAATATTCATCATATTATCGCCAGATGAGCGAGCATCAGACCGACCTTGCTGACAAGGACACATACGGCTTCACGCTCAATAGCACAAGGAACTCAATAGCTGACATTGGTGTAAACACACAATATATGCAGCAGTTCGAGCAGCTGTATCTTCTGAAAGTTGGTGTAGGGTATGTGCATCACAATTATCACCCGGAAGGTCTTCTGAATGAATATGCGGATGCTGATCGCCGTTGGAGCGACAATAATGACAATCCATCGGTAAAATCAAACGAGGTGTTCGCCTATATCGACAATCTGTTCAATTTCGGAGAAAGAGCATCCCTTGATGTGGGCTTGAGGTTTGTCGACCACCATATTCAAGGAAAATCATTCCCACGTCTGGAACTACGCGCCTCTTTCAGAGTTAATATATCAGACGATTACAGTGTGAAGGCATCATACGCTCGTATAAACCAGTTTGTGCAGCAGGCGTCAAGCAACTATATTAATCTTCCTACTGACCTTTGGCAACCGGTGGGAAAAGGCGACAACCCATTAGGGAGCGATCAGTTCTCATTAGGGTTTTACGGTAATCTTCCCAAAGGCATGTATTTCTTCGTAGAGGGATGGTATAAGACAATGCGAAATCTTGTGGAATACCGCGAGGGAATATCATCACTCAATCCGGGACTGTCATGGGATGAGAAGACCACCTCAGGCAAGGGCTGGGCTTATGGTGTGGACATGAGCGTGACAAAAGAGATTGGACGAGTCACGGGAACTGTCAGCTATGGGCTTATGTGGAACTGGAGAAAGTTTGCAGACCTGAATGGTGGCATGAAGTTCCCTGCCAAGTTCGACAACCGCAACAAAATAAACCTCAATGCCTCCTACAAACTTAATGACAAGATTGAGTTTAATGCCGGTTGGACCTATATGACAGGCAACCGCCTTACTCTGTCGCTCTACAATTATGATGAACCTGGCGATAATTTCCCCGATGCACCCTCCACAGGAATAGGAACATCGGGAATGGACTGGGAACAGGCATCGGGTCTTGATTACTATTCAGGAAGGAACAACATTCGCTTCCCTGCTTATCACCGACTTGACATCGGCATGAGCATATACAAGCAATTGAAAAATGGAAGAAGGACAATCTGGAATTTCAGTCTCTATAATGCCTATTGCCGTATGAATGCCATGACAATACGCAAGGACAATTTTGTGGGGTTGGGCGACGAGACCCGCTCATTCCAGAAATTCAGCCTTATCCCTGTTGTACCTTCAGTTTCTTATACATACGAATTTTAAAGGATATGAAAAAGACAATATATAATGTTTTGCTCTATGCTGTGATGTCGGTATTGACAACCGGCTGCTATCAGGATATTGACCTTGACCGATACAAGGGTCAAAACGGCGAACATCTGCTGACCATCAACTCCATTGTTAACCCTGACTCTACAATCGCCGTAGCTGCTACCAAGACGTATTTCTTTTCAGACATTCACAATAGTCGTGATTATGTCAAGGATCTTGATTTTCAAGTGTTGATAAACGGAGAAAATCATGGAAGCCTTGAATTTGATGAGAAGACAAATATGTATAAGTCGAAGATTACGCCAAAGATCGGTGAAGTTGTGGAGCTCAATACCGTCTATGGTGACTCAGTAATAAAGTGCAGTGACATTATACCAAGGACTGTAAGTATAGAGTCGGTCAAAGTCAGCCGTCGCGGACCTGTAGCGGTATATACTGACAGGGATTATATCTTTACCTACGAGATAACTTTCTCTGACCCGGTAGAAGAGGATAATTATTATTTCCTCCATTATGATACGTCTGACTTTCGTAAGGGTGTTCCAATGGGTGAGCGTGACTATTCTTACGAATATGTGTTTCAGCAGCTTGCCAACCGCATAAATACCAATATACCGGGATGGGAACCCTACTCACCTTACGGACTGCCGTTCACAGACTATGGGATTGAGGGGAAAACTCATACCTTGATTGTGAGGGAAATGGTTCAGGGCGCCAATGGCAGGGATTTGACAAAGTACACTCATATGAACCGAACGTTCAAGCTGTTCTCAATTTCAAAGGACTATTACCAATATCTACTCAGTGTGCTATACAACAACACAGACTCAGAAGGACTTCATGGAGGGATGATTGACCTCGGAATATCGGAACCGATCAAATACTTTTCAAACATTAAAGGAGGTGTGGGTATATTTTCCTCCTATTCCCTTGATGAAACAGATGTTGATGTTATGAGCATAGTAGGAAAATTCCCCAAATAAAAATTATTTCACTTAGTATCAGAAAAAATAATATAAAATTGGGAATTGCTATTGATAAATAATTGCTATTTGGTATTTTAATAGCAAGAATAAATATCAATCAAGCTCTCGGCAATGATGTCGGGGGGCGTTTTTCTTTTAATGCCTAAATTTCTTTCAAGGAGTATGCAATCGTACCCATTTGGGTATGGCATAGGTTGATTTTGCTTACTAACTTTGCAAGCAAAAAATAAATATATACAGTATGAAGACTTTAACGATACTACCAATCCTACTGCTTCCAATCTTAGCAGTTGCACAGAATGAAGTTCCTGACTCAATTATGAATCAGGAGCTTAATGAGATTGTTGTTGAAGCGGATAGGATGCACATGACAGTAAATAAAGTCAGTTATTCTCCTACAAAGCAACAGCGTAACGCATCTGCTAACGGCACAATGCTCTTACAACAGTTAGCCATTCCTCAACTTACGGTTGACGCTCTTTCCGGAATAGTCACCATGAACACGGGAGAGCCTGTGACTTTTTTTATTGACGGAGTGCCTGTTTCTGAAAATGATGTAGCCGACATGAATACTCGCGATGTTATCCGTGTAGAAATATTAGACCATCCCACCGACCCTAAATTCCGAAATTCAGCGCATGTAGTCAACTACATTATGCAGAAATATGAATATGGTGGATATACAAAGTTGAACACTACGGAAATGTTTTTGAGTTGCTTCTCGTCTTATAACACCCTTAATTCCAAGATGGTATATAAGAAGATGACCTTTGATGCGCGTGCATATTACCAATATACTAACAGCAATCATAATGGAACCAATGAGGTGCAATTTTTTTAGATTACCGGGATATAAAGATATTGCCCCGGACGGCATTACCCGAACAAGCTCATGGAAGAATTCCAAATATATTGCCAACAGACCGAGTGTGTCTTTTAGAGCCTTGTATCAAGGTAACAATACCCAATTCTCCTCAACTTGTGACTGGGCGTATGAAGGAACTCGTATCGACAGACGAAGCGGGGCACTTCAATATACTCCAAGTCTCTTCGACGTAAATAAATGGGATATAAACAATCCGTCACGTGAGAACAGTATAAGATGGGACAACGATTTCTTTCAAAACTTACCGAATAATTGGGCTTTATCGGCTTCTTTTCAACTTGCTTACGACCATATCACCCAAACCCAAGTAAGGTCTGAAAGTGACATTACAGTCCGCGATCTGACGGCAAGAGAAAAAATATGGGGTACAGCAAGTGAGATTGGTATCTCCAGGCCATTCACTGATACGCATAATGTCTCCCTGGAGTTAAAAGCTATTACTTATAATAGTAAAATTGACTACATAAGTTCAACCTCAGACAAAAACAATACATCACATCTACTTTTTTTACTAGGTGTATCATATACATTTCAGCCCAACAAAAAATTGTATACTCGGCTCGGACTGTATGCCACCTACTACTCTTCCAAAACATCTGATGTAGAAGAAAACAAGTGGTATCCCACTGTAAAGTTCAACCTCAATTGGTTGGCTAAACAACGCCACCGACTTGGAGTATCGATAAATTATACCATCAATACTCCTAATGGATCACAGACAAATGCCGTCTTGCTTCAGATGGATATGCTTAAATGGTCGCAAGGAAATCCAAAATTGCGATCATATCAAACGTTGTCCACATTATTGAGCTATACATGGAATCCTTCTCAATATATCAACATATCACCTATGGCAGCATGGATCTACAAACACAATTATTTCGCTGATACATATTCGCTGACTGAAGATGAGAAAGGGATTATGGTTAAGCCTGAAAATTGCGGCAATTATCATAATGCATGGGCTGCCATCAATTTTTCAGCCTACACTTTTAATCGTAACCTTGTAATAGAACTTCGTCCTGCCGTATCTTACCATAAATTTATAGGAATGTTCAATCAATCTTATACTACTTTTGCCGCAACCCTGAATGCAACATATTATTGGGATAAGTTCTTCCTTGGTGCATCCTATTCATCACCAGAAACATATTTTAATCAAGCAGATCCTATAAAAAGAAAGGTTCGATCCCAATACTGGTTAATGGCAGGCTGGGGTAATTCTTCATGGACTGTTTCAGCTTTCTTGATTAATCCATTCCGAAGTGATTGGAATAGCGATATATTGATGATTGATACACCGGATTATTCAATGAAAACGACCTCTATTAGTGTCAACGACCATAGAAGAATTAATTTTACAGTGGCCTACACGTTTGGATATGGAAAGAAAGTGCAACGTGGAGATGATCTTCAGGAATCCTCAGGCAATACATCTTCTATCCGATTATAAATGTGGTTACTTCCGGCATTGGGATGATGACCTGAAATATGCAGGGAGCATGCAATCATACCCATTTGGGTATGGCAAGAGAAATATTTCAGTTGTAATTTTGCAGGAGAAAATTAAAAAGACGATTATGAAAAGAATATTTACTTTATTAGCAATTTCCATTATTACCCTCGGGTGCTTGGCAAGTAACTTGAATTTCATGATGGAAGAAATACCGGATTCTATCAGTTCCAAAGAACTGGACGAGATCGTAGTCGAAGCTTCCAATCAAAGAATTAACGGGGAGGTGTCTACCTATATTCCCCTCGCCCTACAGAAGAACGCAGCCCAAAATGCAATCTCTCTTCTGTCACAAATGTCGATTCCTCAGATAGATGTTGACCCTATAAACCAAGCTGTAAAAACCGCCCACGGTCAAAACGTATCCATATTTATCGATTATGTCCCTGCCTCGGCAGAAGACCTGCAAGGCATGAAGACTCAGGATGTGAAGAAAGTAGAGTATTACCTTCATCCTTCGGATGCTCGTTTTCAGGGTGCCAAGTATGCCATCAACTTTGTAATGCAGCAGTATGAGTGGGGTGGCTATACCAAGATCAATGCAGACAAATGGTTTGGCGTAAACCGTACAGAAGTATCCCTGTATTCTAAATTGACATACAAGAGGATTACTTTCGACATCTTTGCGGATGAAATCTATTTGACTGACCGGCATAAAGGGCAGACTTCAACTGAAGAATTCAAATTCATTGATTATAATGGATATGGGCCGATGGATGTCACTCGAAAGTCGGAAACACAATCGTCGCTATATCGAAACAATAGCAATGATTTCAGCTTGCGAGCTCTATACAACACCGAAAACATTCAGATATCAAACAGAGTATCGTATAGCCTTACTAATGTTCCGCACAATGACTCAGACAACACTCTGGCATATTCCTCAAGTTTGTTTCCTATTTCCAACTCTTCTACAGTTGCATCGTCAAAAGACTGGGCTCTTAAGTATGTCGGAGATTCCTTTTTCATGCTCTCAAAACAAGTGGCTATGAATGTCGATGCCATTTATACTTACGGGCATAATGTGTCAAAGTCCAACTATCGGATTCCTGATGAGCTCTCTATAATTAACGATGCAGCTGAAGACGTACATAAAATGTCGACCTACCTGCATCTTACTTGGAATCCTAATAAGTCAAATCAGTTCTTTTCAAATTTTGGTGTGCAGCATAACTGGAACCTCATCCATTATCTTGGAGACTCCCCTTCATTTCAAAAGTATGATATAGGGATATACTTTCTTGGTCAGAACTACCAGCATATCTTCAATGACAAATGGAATGTAGGAGCTGGCTTGGCATGGATATGGGAGACGAACCGTATTTCAGGTGTGAAAGCTGATAACAATTTCCCTCAGACAAACATCAACGCCACATGGTCGCCTAACGATAAGAACCAGCTGTATTTTACAGCCAATTATGGCTCAATGTTTCCGAGTACTTCTCAAAAGAGTCCAAATATGCTCCGCCAAGACGAGTTGATGTGGTATAGGGGAACTCCTGAATTGAAAGATTACAGATATACCAATGCAATGCTCTCATATACATGGCTTCCCAATAATCGATGGCAGCTGACTGCAGACGCATATTTTGGCTATATCAAGAATCGTGGCGTAACACTCTATTCGCCGACAGCACCTGATGGAGCTATGCTGCGCCAATACTTCAATGGCGGCGACTATTTCAGCGATTACATTGGTCTGAACGCTACGGGGAAATTCTTTGGCGGAAAACTGGTTGCCAAATTGCGCCCACAGTATTGGATTCGTAAGACGACAGGCGATTATGCATGGAGCAGCAATCAGTTGACATGTACAGCTCAGCTAACCTACTATTTCGGCAACTTCTATCTGTTCGGGTGGTATATGACTCCAAGCAAATATCAAGAGACACATAGCGGAATTATAAGTAGTACACCAAGTAAATATCAAATACAGTTAGGTTGGGGAAAAGGAGCTTGGAACCTCCAAGCCTCTGCTTATAATTTCTTCCATACTTCTTGGGAAGAGAGCAAAGAAACCCTTTCCAGCGAATATTATAATTTTGACAGCACTACATTTGGCACTCAACTCCATACCAGATATTCCGTATCCGTCACATACACCGTAGGGTATGGTAAGAAAGTGCAACGAAATAGTGAACTCTCAGGAGCGGGCACAGCTGGATCAGCAATTCTTAAGTAGATTGCAGTGATGGCCCGCGGACACGAATTGCTCACCATGGATTCTAAGAGTGTTGAATTTGGTATTTATATAAAGATTGTCATAACACTTGAATAAATCAAAATCACTCGGTCTATTACTTCTAAAGCGCTCGGCAGTGAGGTCGAGCGTTTCGTTTTTTCTTTATCTTGAGCTAAAACTTTATTAGGGGTATGTAATCGTACCCATTTGGGTATGGCAAGAGTGATTTTTCAGTAGTAATTTTGCATCAAAAACAAGGGATGGATATTTTTTCCCTTTTAACCTCAAATAGTATAAACCACATTAATTCATACAATGAAAGAAAAAGTTATTTATTCAATCATGCTACTGATGCTTGTCATGACATCATGCAGCAAAGAAGAAAGAGTAGAGTATCCCGGAATAGCTTCCGTTACCATCAACAGCTTTTTGCTCGATGTTCAGGATTCGGAAGGCAATAGCCTTATTCCAAATGAAGAGTTTGTCAAGGACATAACCTTCATACAGCATGACGGATATAAGTTTTCCGGATGGCTAAAGGATATTGAGGGAGAAAAATTTATAGAGTCTAATTTCCCTCTTCCTCTGATGTCTCAGATGAAATTTTCAGATGATGAAACATCTGGATATGGGAGCCAGCAACTTACCATACTAATCAATGGCAATAAGTATGAGCTCCAAGGAGAATTTCATTATACAACAATGTTATCAGACAAAGAAATGTATGGTGGCAGCCTAATCAAACTTATAGAAATTAAATCAAACAATCCCTTCGTATCAGAGAGTGAGGAGTATCTCAGCTATATAAAGATTGTAATTACAATTGCATCAACCTAAAACACTCGGGATATTGCATCTAAGGGAGGTATATATTTGCCGAGGCTTATATTGTTAGGGGAATGACATAATGTTCGGATTCAAAAAATATACGTAGCTTTTGAATGATTTTAGGTGACATGATCTCGATTCCTTTTTTCTTATGCAAAGATAATAGGAATAAATGTCTAATGCAAATTTTATAATCATAAAATTTGTTCTTCTCAAATTTAGTTGAAAGTTATAGTTGTCGGTAATCCGCGATAGCCAGTGAAGCGAGGCTCAGCTGAAGCCCCCGTGCGCACGCCCGAGACAAAGACTAGAATTGGAAAGAAAGAGCATCTCTAAATGTATTCCTGAGTATATATTTTGCGGGATCAAGTAAATCTTCCAGAAAAGCAACAGAAAGCATTGGAAGAATATCTGAATGTGTATGATTTTCCAACTTATATATTGGTTGACCCAGAAGGCCAAATAGTCAAAGAGCATATAGATGTAAGAGACCTTGAAGTATTGGAAAAGCTCATTATAGACTTATCTTATTCTTTATGATGCGAATCTTTTTTTTCGGCTTTGAATCTGGATACGTCAACAACACTCTTAAAAAATGCAATTTACTTTGATATATTTCATCTTTTTCAAAAATTTTACGTCTATCATTATAAATGCATACTTTTGTGTGCTTTACATCTAAAAGCCCATCTCATAAAAATATGAATTAACTTTGTAAATAAAATTACGACAGATCAACTGATGAATACTCTAAAACAAATAGCGGCAAGTATCGCGGTCTTCGGAGTGATTCCTGTGATGACTGCTTCTAAGGCTACGCCAATCTTAGCCAACGCATCCGAAAGATTGCCTCAAGAGCAGAAAGTGGCATCAACCGCTGTCATTAACGATTCGTATCCCGGTATTCCTAAGAAGTTCTTCTCTAAAGGAGATGCTTTCATATCGGGCAAAATATCTGACTATACCAGAGATTTTGGCTTTGACAACATTTCATTAATATATCGTAATCCGTTGACAGGGGAAAGGACTGTCAAGACCGCAGCGATTGCAGATGACGGAAGCTTTTCTGCGATCATAGGTATGGAGGCTCCCGGATTCATCACAATTGATGGAGGCAACAACTGGCTCTCAGCCAGATATTATGCAGAACCTTCAAGAACCCTATATTTTGAATTTGATTTTGAGGATATAAAGCGACAATATGAGAATTATCCTGACTACCATTGCATAGGGCAGAAAGTATCCCGTTTTGGAGGAGATACCGGGGAAATCAACCGCCAGATATCTGCTTGTCCACTTTTGAAGCAGTGTGATATCCGAACGTTGGCTAATGATGCGGTGCCCAGTGTCGCTGCTGAGAAGTTAAATGCCATATTTGAAGAGAATAAAAAGATAACAGAAGATTACATTAATTCTCACGACCTTCATCCTCTTTCTGTAAGATTGCTCAGGAACGAACTTCTTGGTCAGAATGCCGATGCATTTGGAGAGTATGAACACGTTCGTATTTATAAGTATATGACAAATCCGGAGGCACCTTCACTGAAAGAGAATCCTGATTTGTCGTTCTATGATTGGTGGAAAAACTTGCTGACGGAAACAGATGAATGGTTTCTTACGTCCCAATATATGGAGGGAAGCCAATCATGTTACTTAGCCAGTTTCTTGCCATATCTGATTGATGCTCAAACAAGATACAAATGTGTCGTTTATTTTGATTCTATTGCTTTCCTCAAATCAAAAGGGGCTATTCTGACTCCGGAAGAAGAAGAAATAGCAGAATGGTTTGCCACAAATGTAGGCAAGACCCTCTACTATAGGGCAAATGAAAGAAACGTCTACGATGAATATCTCTCTAAAGTATACTCATTGGCTGTGCGTGCCGGATTGGAAAAGGAGTATTTAGAATATTATTCGGATCAAAGAAGAAGATTATTGGATAGCGGTGTTGTGGAGGATAATATTGATGAAGCATATAATGTGAATCTTACAGCTGATGCAATAAAAAGATTTATCGGAAAAGATGAGGTCCCATTTCTTTGGCAGGCAATACAGACATATATTTTGACTGGAGGCCATGGACTCAATCCAGACGGATATTCCAAGGCAAGGATGCTTGAGATTCTTGAAGAGATCAAGAATACCAAAGTTATCACACATCCTGTTGTGACAAAGGCTCTGACTGACTTTTATGATAGGGCATATAGCCCAAAAGATTTTGATCTTCCTGACGATGATAGAGGAAGGATAATAAAAGAAATAATTGCCCCATATGAAGGAAAATTTATACTTCTTGATTTCTGGGGTACTACATGTGGACCATGTCGTGCTCAAATAGAGGATTCAGCTGATGAACGCCGACGCAATCTCGATCATCCTGATTTCAAGCGAATATTCATTTCGAGTGAGGCTGATTCCCCGATGATCGAAGTTTATAATAACTACGTTGCCAAAAATCTCTCAGATGAGACAACTTTGCGTCTTCCTGACTCTGATTATAGGAAAGTGATGGATCTCTTCAGTTTCTCCGGGCTTCCACACTATGTTCTAATAGATAGGAAGGGAAAGGTAATGATTCCGAATTTTAATAACGATTATCTAAAAAGTTATCTCTATGACCTTGGCGTTACTCTGTATTAGTACAATCGTACCCAATAGGAATAGTATAATATAATTTTGCATCCATAAACCGACACTTCATCCAAAAAATATCAACATATGTTGATATTTCGCTTTTTCAGAGTCGATTTTAAAGTCTTTCCATCAAGTTTTTAATCTTTTTTTCTTATATTTGCAAATGGATTCTGTCTCGCTTGAGAGATGATTCAAGCAAGATAGATAAGAATTATGATAAGATGGCAAGATATAAAAAACATTTAATTTTATACATACTTTTGGCTATCCTATCTCTTCCACTATGGGGGAGGGATTGTGTACACGTGTTCACAAGCAAAGGTATATATGAGACCAGTGAGGATCTTTGGTTCAAGTGCATTGCATTTGACGACAGCACCATGTTTATCTCCGATAGGTCGCACACTGCATACGTGGAGATTGTCGATCCCTCCGACAGTGTGGTATGGAGAGAGAAGTACAGAATGTCAAACGGCATGTGCGACGGCCAAGTGTATGTTGGAGATGACTGGAAACCGGGTGAGTATCGGATGTATGTGCATACTCGAAATTCGCTTGCTAAAGGAGATACCGTATTGTATCCAAAACGTCTGCTCATAGTTCAAGAACTACCGCAGGCTCCGGATTTCCTAAGTTCTGCGAAAGAACGTATGCAGTACGTAGATATTGCAGACACAACTGATCCTGGCTGCTTGAATATCACTGTCACACTTGACAGCACAGAATATCATAGACGGAGCAAAGTAAAAGCGACTGTAAGGGTTACAGATGCAGACGGAACTCCGATGCGTTCAGTGATAGCTTTGAGCGTAGCAGACGCTCTCTATTCCTACCCATTGGCGGATATAGATATAGAGTCGCAGTTATATGGTATTTTATATGATTCTGTAAGGACGAAAAATCGTGGCTTCGAGCCCTTTCTATCAGACGGACCAGTCTCAGGACGCCTCAGATCAGGAAGAAAGAAAAATACCATTCCTCTTGACGGACAATATATAAATGTCTTTGATGAGTCTGCAGAGAAGGGTGCAGTCAATATAATATCAACCGGCAAAGATGGATATTTCGAGGTTTCCCCCGATATAGGATCTTCTCTTGGCAAGAAACTACTTATTAAAGCGTTGGTTGATGAGGATCTGAAACCAAAATTGCAATTCGATGAGCCGTTCAAAGAAATAGATGAAATACGTATCAGAGCTAATGACAGATATTTCCCTATTATTGGGATGAATGAGATAATCGAAAATAAGAACACTGTCGATTATTCCGGACGGCATACCGTACGTCTTGACGAGGTTCTGGTCAAGGGAAAGAAAAAATATTATTCAAAAAAGAGAAAAGACAAAGTGATGGGATACCTTGACAGTCTTGCCATCAGCAAGGGGCAAGCGTGGGTCTGCTGCGGAAAGATTATCAACGGCGAGTATGTGGGAGGATTCCTGAACGATTATTATCCAGGATACACCCATCATCCCATAGACGATCAGCAATATTATAAGCATCCTCCCAAAAACATCAGTATTCCGGAAAGAGGGAAATTATATTGTATGGTGAAGTATAAATGGCTTGACAGTATGCAAAATTTTTTTGAAATTGAAGAGTTATATGCTATATATGAGGGTCCTCGATATTCCGACGAAGATCTGTTGGCGATGGAGGGTATACATAAGTCAGAAGGATATTATCCCAAACACAGGTTTAAGCTTCCTGATGATAATGACGTGATTCCCGATGTCGAGGATT
Organism: uncultured Sangeribacter sp.; assembly: GCA_964525115.1. Taxonomy (GTDB): domain Bacteria; phylum Bacteroidota; class Bacteroidia; order Bacteroidales; family Muribaculaceae; genus Lepagella. The sequence goes on from CAZGGB010000020.1 coordinate 31,549, forward strand.
TTCGGAGTACACTGTTGTGGCTTCCACGTGCCCAGACTGACGATAACGGAGAGTTTACGTTTGAATTTCCGACGTCTGACATCAAATCAACCTTCAGAATATCGGGGTTAGTCTTTTCTCCTGATATTCGCAATGCGAAGACCTTAAATGAGTATTTCAAAGTTAAATGATTCAAATATGCTGGGGAAAAATATAAACTACATTCGATTATATTGCTTTTTGATCATAATGATCGGATGCTTTTGGACTTCTGCTGCTCCAACGTCATCAACCATAGGCAAAGCTGAAACAGACGTTGAGGCACATTCACCGGACAGAAATCTTCAAACACTCTTTTCTGATATAATGGCAGCCTCGCTTCCAAAAGAAAAAGTGTATCTTCATCTTGACAATTCGAGTTATTACAAGGATGAAATTTTATGGTTTAGCGCCTACCTCGTAAACTCCGATGGAAATACATCCGATGTAGTAAGCAAAACGCTTTATGTAGATCTTCTTAATCCCGGTGGGGATATCATAGACACAAAAGTATTAAAAATTGAGAATGGCAGGGCTAATGGCAGTTTTAAAATCAATTGCACCCCATTCTATTCCGGTTTCTTTGAGATTCGTGCCTACACTAAATATATGATGAATTTCGGATCGGAAACTGCATTTTCAAGAGCAATCCCTGTCTTTGATACTCCGAAAAATGAAGGAGACTATGAAAAAAGGAGTATACGGAAATTCGGAACTGGAAAATTCACATATACCAGAAAGCAACCGCAAAATGGTAAAGACCTCAATATAATTTTTTATCCTGAAGGGGGACATATCATTGATGGACTCCCGACAAAAATCGCATTCGAGGCTAAAGACAAGAAAGGATATCCAATTGACATAACTGGCGCTATCTTGAACTCTAATCAAGATACAGTGGTCACTTTCAACTCCACTCACGAAGGAAAAGGAGTATTTAATCTCATTCCGGCTGGGAATACCCTTTATGCCGTGGTGGAATATAAAGGGAAAACAAAAAAACTAAAGCTTCCTGAAGTTCAACAAAATGGTTTCTCCTTAAGTGTTGACAATCTGTCAGATCATGATAGTGTTTCAGTTACAGTCAATCGTGGGGGCATTTTTAATCGTATTGACACAGTTGGAGTTATACTGACAAGTCATGGAGTCGTGAAGACGTATAGTGCAGTGGCATCATCATTCAGAAAACCACTTTCAATCTCTTTCGATAGGAAAAACCTCTCTCCGGGGGTTGCTGAGGTAACACTTGTAGATACAAGAGGAAGGAAAATTGCAGATAGATTATTTTTCAATATGCCTGATTCCACTGATTTCATTGACTTTAAATATTCGTTTGATAAGGATATTTACAAACCATATGAAGCAATAAACTTGTCGGTATCATCGACGGATGCATATGGCAATCCAGTCGGTCATCCATTTTCTCTTTCAGTCAGGGATGGGAAAAATGAGACTGCTTGGGGGCGAGATATTTGCACCGATCTATTGCTGATGTCAGACATCAAGGGATACGTTGCCAATCCAGGATATTATTTCGAGGCTATCGACAGCACACATCTCTCCAATCTTGATCTTCTGATGATGGTGCAAGGTTGGAGAAAATATCCTTGGGAATCACTTATTGAAAAAAATAAGGAGAATCTTCGTTACCAACCGGAATCGGAAGGTATTGAAATAGAAGGAACTGTTCGCAGCCTTACCAATAAGAAGATGCTGAATGTTGATGTGACGGCTTTCCTTATTAAAGGAGATAAAGAAGAAGAAAAGTCGATCCCACCTATGGATATGACACGAACCGATTCTCTTGGGAAATTTTCTTTCACTGTCAATATTCAGGATCAGTGGAAACTTATTCTCAATACTACGAGGAAAAGTAAACTGGTAGATAGCCAGATAGCTCTTGATAAGAGTTTTATCCCGCATCCTCGTCGATTCATGCATTTCGAGATGGATGCCCCCTTGGCATCCGAGGGCGACTTAGCATCTATGGCTGATAATGATCTGGCATCGCAAATTGAATCTACGGCCGATGAAGATTCCTTAGACTCTTATCGGACTGGTGATGACAAATCCATATGGCTTGAGGAAGTTAAAGTCACCCACAAAAAGAACTGGCTTGATGATGCAAGGGCGCAAGCTCGCAAGAGAGCCGTGGCATATTATGAAGTGGACGATGAAGTCAACTCCCTTAGAGACGAAGGTGAATATATAGATATGGGATGCGATATCGAAAAACTTATCATGAAATTGAATCCTCAATTCACTCGAATTAATTATTTTGGCCAAGACCAGCTTCGATATAAACAAAAGATGCCTCTGATTGTGGTGGACTATGAAAGACTTTCCGGTCCTACAGATGAGGATTATTATCGTTATAAAGACGTAAGGCTGGAAGCAATCAAATCTATTTCAATTAGTGAAGATATCACAATGATAGGTCAATATTGTTGGCAAATGATACCCCCAAGCGAAGCTGATAAAATATATAGCTGCGTTGTGATGATAGAGACATATCCTGACGGAAAAGTAATGGTAGATGGAGGTAAGGGTATACGAAAGACAAGTATTCATGGATATGATACTCCACAGGAATTCTATTCTCCGGATTATTCTGTGATGCCAATAGAGAAAGATTATCGACGCACTCTTTACTGGAATCCTGATGTAGTCCCTGACGAGAATGGAAAGGCTACTTTCAGATTCTATAACAATGGCACAAATACCGTCCCTAAAGCAGACATCCAAACCGTCTCCTCAGACGGATCTATCGGTGCCGCGGGAAATTGCAGATAAACGTTGCAAGATTAAAAGGTTAAGATGATTATAATGTTAAGTATTTTTTGTGTCGAAAGTAAAGATTGTATGAAAATCATACAGAAAAGTGTATGATTTTCATACAATCTTAATTTTAGTTACTAAAATGTCATTGTTTTAAGCATTATTATTTATATATTTGCAATCGAAAGCAGATATATCTAATTCCAGAAAAATCTTATAATTATGCTTGATCGATTGAGAATATCTATAAATGATCTTGACAATAGCGAAAGTGAAAATTCTTCAATTTCCGAGTATTTAACTCTCTATTGTATGTGCCTTATTGTGGGATTATTGATTGGGTTATATGGATTCTTCCAAAATCAATATCTACCATCCCATACCAAGTGGATTGCATGTATCACTTACATTCTTCCTGCTTATTCATTGGTTGGGGTTGTTTTGCGATTAAGAGATGCAAAGGCTACGACTATAGTATCGTTGTCAATATTACTTCTAACCGATTCCATAAATTCGATATATATTTTTGTCAAGGATGGTGGTATATCTCCACAATTTGTTATGGAAATTATCCTCTGTTTAATGTGGATATGTTGGATTGCCTATTTCCTCAAAAGTAAATCTGGAGAGTTGTATTTTCCAAAATATGCAAGAAAGTTATATAATTTCGATGGGAGACTTTTCATTGTATTTTTAGGATTTTGTCTGGCTCTGAATCTTACAATGATTTCTTATATCAAGAATCTTAATTTTAATATGAAAACATATCAGGAAATCGTAGGAAAATCTTCACAAATTCGCGGTTTTAATAATTCTCAAATAAAATATTGGGGTTGCACCATCGAAGGAGATGTATGCAACGTTTATTTCATTCATAATGATAAATCAGTCTCGCTAAATGCCTTTTATCAGAATTTGGCTCGACAATATTTCCCTGATGAACTACTTTATGCCGTTAATGCCGTAGCTCCTGATTTTATCCGCTCAATAAATACTCATAATCTTGCGCTTGTATTCAAAATATTTTATAAGGATATCTCTGATGGAAGAGTCTTTAATATTTCTTCCAAACAGATTAACAATCTTAAAGATCTCGAACCACAAGAAGCCTTGACTCCAGTGGAAATGCAAAAGATAAAAGAATCATTATTGGAAATTCTGCCTTCAAACATGAATAAAAATACAGCTCTTGTTTCTCTTGAATGGCTAAATGAAATCAATATGATTGCGGTCTACGAAGTAGACGAGAGTAAAGAAAAGTATATTGATGTTTTTGATGAGTTCCAGGCTTTTTCTGAAGAATTTAGCAACCTTCTAAAAAAGAAAACTGAAGAAAGGAATCACACATTATTAAATATGTGGAAGATGGAAGTTGCTCTCAAGTTCATACTTAGGGGATCGAAGACAGGATATGAAGAAACCATACAAGTGTTTTGAAATGAAATAAATCTTGATAATTCAACTTTCGTAAGCGAAAGCTGATGTATAAGATTAGTTAAAGAGGCACCAAAGAATAATCTTTTTTCTTGTATCGTTTTTCGAAGGACTATTAGTTTTTTTTAGTAATTTTGCATTGCGAAAAGAAAATGCAATATGGATTTCAATAAGGTAGAACTTGACGTACATACTCATACTATTGCCAGTGGCCATGCATTCAGCACCATTCAGGAAATGGCTATGGCAGCAAAGGAAAAAGGACTTAAGCTTTTAGGTATCACAGAGCATGCTCCCGGTATTCCCGGGACTTGTGAGCTTATCTATTTCCGGAATCTTCATGTAGTGCCACGCGAAATGTATGGCGTGAAATTGCTTTTGGGAGCAGAGATAAACATTCTTGATGGAGAGGGTAATCTTGACATGGACGATGAATTGATGTCTAAACTGGATCTCAGAATTGCCGGTATTCATTCGCTGTGTTATAAATGGGGAAGGCGAGAGGAGAATACTCATGGAATGATAAAAGCCATCAGTAATCCTTCTATCAATATCATAAGCCATCCGGGAGATGGAACAGCGGAGTTGGATTTTGAACCGATTGTGCTTGCTGCCAAGCAACACAATACTCTACTTGAAATCAATAATAGCAGTTTGAAACCGATACGCAAGAAATTATCTGCAAGAGATAATAATGTTGAGATTCTAACGCTATGCAAGCGTTATGAGGTGCCTGTCATACTTGGGAGCGACGCCCATATATCGTTTGATATTGCCAACTATGAATATCTCCCACCTCTCTTGAATGAAACGGAATTTCCGGATTCTCTTATTCTAAATAATTCAATAGAGAATTTTAGGTCATATTTGAAACTTGATTTCTAATTCTTACTCAAATTAATTAAAAATCGAGATATGCAAGTAAAATCACATTGCAATGTGATTTTTGCTTGACTTACTCACAGTATTATATTTTGACGCATTGATGATTAATTTAAATTGAGCAAATCGCTCAGTAAATTAGGATATAATAGAAAAAAATATTACTTTTGTATTCAGAAATATGACTTGAGATGGCTACAATCTTAAAATATCCCGTAGGAATACACACATTCTCTGAAATTATTTCGGAGAAATACTTATATGTTGATAAGTCTGCCTATGTCTATGAACTTGTCAATAAATATAAGTATGTCTTTCTGAGTCGTCCGAGACGCTTCGGAAAAAGTCTTCTTATGTCTACCCTCGCTTCATATTTTAAGGGTGAAGCATATTTATTTAAAGGATTGGCTATAGATGAATTAGAATCTACCTGGGAAAGCTATCCGGTATTTCGTTTCGATCTAAGTGGCGAGAATTTTAATCATCCATCCCGTCTTTTGCAACGAATAAACAGATGTCTAAGCGATATAGAAGAGGAATACTCACTCGTTTCTGACACTACGACTATAGCAGATCGATTTGCTGTGCTCATCAAGCAAGCTTATCAGAAGTTTGATAAGAAAGTTGTGATATTGATTGATGAATATGATAAGCCGATGCTTGACTGTCTTGATGATGTTGATACACATGAAAAAATAAAAGCTGAGCTACGAGGATTTTATTCGGTCATAAAGGCAAGTGATGAGTATGTAAAATTTGCAATGTTGACTGGTGTCACGAGATTCAGCAAGGTTTCAATATTCAGCGGTCCAAACAACCTTAGTGATATTTCTCTTATCCCAAGGTTTAATGGCATCTGTGGAATAACCGAATCGGAATTTCATCGTGACTTTTCTTGTTCTGTAAAAGAATTTGCGGAAGAACTTGGCTACACAGAAAATGAGACCTGGAAACGTTTTAAGGAAATGTATGACGGTTATCATTTTGCAGAAAGAGGTGAGGATGTCTATAATCCGTATAGTGTCTTGAGTGCCTTTAATGAAGAAAAAATCAGTTCTTTTTGGTATAGAAGTGGTTCTTCTAAGTTCCTCGTCAATCTTATTGAAAGACATAATTATCCGTTGGATAGTTTGGAAGGTGAGAAGAGAACCGAGATGGCACTTAACAGTAACGATAATGTTGACTCAGATTTGGTATCATTGCTTTTTGATGCCGGATATCTTACGATAAAAGATTATGATGTCAATACAAAGACCTATACATTAGGATTTCCAAACCTTGAGGTATATGAAAGTTTCTGGGAGTCATTATCTACCCACTTCTTTAAAGGATACAATGGCAAATCCGCTTTGGATCTTTATAAGATTCTCAAAGATTTGAATGAAGGTCGACCAGAGGACTATATGCTTCGTATTCAGAGTCTTTTTGCTGATGTCCCATATTCTACTGACAAAAAAGATAATTCTGACAGAATGAGAGAGGGGTATTTTCGAGATATGATGGCTATCACGATGAAGCTCTTAGGTTTTCATGTAGGCACAGAAATTCATTCATCTTCTGGAAGATGTGATATGCAGATTCTAACTGACAGATACATCTACATATTTGAATTCAAGATCAACAGCACTCCAGAAAAAGCGATGGAGCAACTCCTTTCAAAAGGATACGCCCGTCCTTTTGGTGCAGATTCACGTATTAAATACCTCATAGCAGCCAATTTCTCCACGGAAACAGGCACACTTACTAATTGGATTATCGAAAATCTTTAAGATATATCAATATTTTACTTCTCCACCTTGATTGCCGGATTTATGGCAGTCAGCTGGGCGATGAATTCATCCAGACGTACGGGGGAAATGATAAGAGGGGCAGTACTTTTCAGTACTTTTCTGTCAGAAAATTTTATTGCAATCCTATGGGTCAGGGAAGTGGCTGGAGCCGCAAGTATAGTTTTTGTTGGTTTTATTTCTGCTATCTTATCAATTGGAAGTGGTGTAGGTTTAAAGAATTGGTATATTACGAGTTTATCTCCGGAAATACGATAATACGTTCCCCGAAACAATACGATAAATAATATTAGCAACCCGGCCGTAGTTATTACCGGTCCCACCCATTCTCCAAGCAGAACAGGCCATAGGCACACCAGAAATATAAGAAGCAATAACGCCCATGTAGATGCATCCCAACGCGACTCATACTTAGTTCCTTCAAATTCCATACCATTATCCTTTTCCATATTCATAGCACATAGTTTTATTTCTATCTTGCAAATTTACGGTTAAAATCCCATATTTACAAAAAAACTGAATATAAAAATTCTTATATGATATCATTTCCTTATTCATTAATGAAATTTCCGGTTATATTTTAATATCGAAAGTTGTGTAATATCAAAAGAATTTCTAACTTTGCAAGTAGCTCTTTTGACGATTATATGTAAAGTTAATCTGGAAGCGAACATGAAAAAATATGTTGGTATATTTGTATTGCTGAGTATATTGTTTTTTGCCAGTTGTAGTACCCGCAAAGAAGATAGATCATCGAAGATGAGAACTCTTCAGGGCTATGTCTATGACCGAATATCTGGAGAAAGATTGAAAGGTACTGTTATTTTGAATAAGGCGAATGACCATACTGTTATAACTGACACTACTGGGAAGTTTACTCTAACAGCCCATATGGGTGATTCTCTTAATTTTAAGTATGTTGGTTTGAAAGACAGTGTGATCGTATTGTCAAAAAACACTCCTTCATATTTGGAGGTTGGTTTAGATACAGCTAATACTACATTGATAGATCCTGATTTGATATTACTCAAACATATTTCTGAAGCCGATTTCAAGCCATTTCAAACAGACAATGGTGATGATTATGTGAGATGCGACAGGTATCGGATTGTTGATAAAACAGGTAAGATTGGATATGCTAATGCAGATGGATACGTGATTATTGATCCAATGTTTGCGTTTGCTTTTCCGTATGAGAAGGGAATGGCAAAAGTGACTGATAAAGGAGAATTGAAAGAAGTAAAAGGAAGCTCAGGGGAATCCCATTATTGGGAAAGCGATAACTGGTATTATATCAATATGGCTGGAGAGCGTCTTTCATCAGTTGGGTATTCAAGTGGTGGAATACAAAAGGCTGACAGCATAGAGTTTGTATATTTCAACAATGAGTGGATTAGAGGTGCTGATATAAACATGGCTTCACCAGAATCCATAACTAAAATTGAGATTGGATATGATGAATATGGCAATAAGTGTGCTTTCGTTTCGATTTCAGAAAGTGGTGTGACATCTATAAAAAAGAAAATTGAGAAGTCTTTAGAAGGATTATGGGTCGATTATCAGGATTATTATTGTGAGTTCCCAGGAGGAATTGGTAAAATGTTAAAATGGGAAAAGGAAAACATACGCATTCCTGATGGATTCAAAGGAAAAGCAAGAGTGGTGGTGAAATATTTTGTTCAACCCGATGGTACGGTGAGCGACGGGAAAATTATAAAAGGTCATGAAAACGAAGAGTTAAATACAGAGGCTCTGAGATTAATAGAATCAATGCCAAAATATGAGGTAAAATATTATACCCCTAAAAAATATCCGATTCCCTTCGCATTGCCTATAATCTTCGAAGCAAAAGACAGTCTTTAGCCATGCTAATAATGAAGTTGTTTAAACTTATTTACGAATAATAAAAATACAATGAAGAGTTAAACCAGAGATTCTTTTTATTAATCTTCCGCCATCTTTTGGCTCGTCATTTTCGTTTCTTAAGGAAACTGGCCGATTTTCAAATCGGCATATTTCCCTTCATTCATCAGTCACGATGCCCGCATTCCTTTCAGGTATTCCAACACGTTCGGCATAATGCAAGCAAGCTTGCCTTCTGCCCTCACTCAATGGAATTGTCTCCTTCTTCATGAAGAAAAATCCACTCGAAAACCTGACGAAATATTAATAAAAAATAAGTTTAAATAACTTCAATATGAATATTCAGAAATGTTCTCAAAATGAAAAAAGATATTTATAGTTTTGTTGTGTTCCTTATAGGAAGTGTTTCATACATTTTGTGTTCCTGCTCGACTAAAATGTCAGATGAACGTCTAATCAAAATATCTGAAATCGTATCAGATACCCCGGAACTGGCCTTGGAATACCTTGATTCAATTGATTATAGCGCATTGTCGGAGGCTGATCGGCATTTCTTTGACCTATTGGCGATCAAAGCAAAGGATAAAGCGTATGTCAGCCATAATTCTGATAGTCTTATTCTCGATGTCATTTCATATTATGAGAATCATAAGAAAGATAGTCTGTATGCTGAGGCTTTGTATTATGGTGGTCGTGTCTATAGCGATCTTGGGGATTATCCCACTTCTCTAAGATACTTCCAAAATGCACTTGATATTCTCCCTCTCAAAAAGAATTTGGATTTAAGATCGAGGATAGCAAGCCAGACAGGACGACTCCTAAATTATATGAGACTATATAAAGAAGCCTCTCCATATGTACAAGAAGCATTAGAGATAGAGCGAGAAATGAAAGACACAATGTCTGTTGTCTATGATTTGCAACTTTTAGGAGTCAACTATCTCCAGCAAGGAGATAACGATAAAGCGGAAACATTATTAAAGGAGGCAATCAGCCTCAGCAACAACCTTCCACCAGAATTCAAGGCTAAGACTGAAATGTATCTGGCTGCAACCAAACGTAATCAAGGAGATATTGACTCGGCTATATATCTAATACGAAATACTCCGAATAGAGTAAAGCCTAAGTTTCGAAATAGTGCAGTAGCTTATGCTGCATCCATTTATTGGTTAGCTGACAAATTGGATACTG
>CAZGGB010000021.1:0-39438 GCA_964525115.1 uncultured Sangeribacter sp.
CTATATTATTCTCAATTAAGTAAGAATAATATTCAGGCTCAATATTCTCGATTCTTAAATTTAGATCATTTGTATAAGGGTTGTATGAATAATTGATAAACGAATCAAAACCATCTGACCACATAATTTCTGGATTATCAACATCTAAACTTCTATAACAATCATAGTACGAAGAATCGATCTCTTCAAAGTTGTTTGTGGTAGATCTATCTAACAGAGTAGTTGTAATGTCAAGGTCAATAGATATATCCATCAACTGCTTCATCATTGGAGTGAAAGGAAGTTTTTTGATTTTTTCCTTTCTGTTAGCAGCATGGCGTAATAAATCCGATTTGTATTCTGAGGCAGTTGGGTATTTCTTTTTCCACTGCCAATTATTTATAAAAACGTCCCACACCATATCATGTCCGATATTCAAGGCAAGTTGGTTGTTAAGCTCCTCGTTTTCTCCGGAGAAGGCCACACTGCCATCTTTACCCTGATGCCCGTTTGACCAACGTTGAGTTTTATCAATTGTCACATATGATTCTTTGTCAGGCGATAGATAGATTAGCCCATAAAAACCCGGAGCAGTGAAGAAACAAGGTTCATAGGATTGAAAAATAGGTAGATTCACTTCGAATGAACCATCAGGGTTGACAACCGACACCCCGATTTTTTTATCTATCAGACTTCCGATAGCAGACCGAGGATATACTTTCACTAAAGATTCTTCTTCAGATGGCTGATAATTCATAATCTTACCTTTAAGTATAGCAGTCCCTTTCTCCCATTTCTGGGTGGGGAGCACATTGAGCGATTCAAGAGGTGTCTGGCTATCAACAGTTTTGTCTGTATGCACACCTTCCAGTCTGAAATCATTATCACCATCTCCTTCAATGAAATCAAAGGATTTCGCTTTCACAGGTAATGGTTCGAATGAGAGGGTGAAGATAGTGTCGCCTAACATTGGGATATCTATTGTCTTGCCAAGTTCTATTCCTTTTGCGCTGCGCAGAGGATAACTTTTCCCTTCATGGAGAAGCTTGACACTTGGTTGGATATTTATGTTATTACCAAGATAGCAGTATGTGTGCAAGGTTACGGTGGTTGAATCGGGAGTCAACTCAATGGCGTCAATGAATAATTTTGCTGTATTGGTTTTTTCAACTAAAGGATTCTCCATCCTCACCATTTTTGCTCCGATCGCCGATATCGCCACGCTAATCAGTGATATAAGACATAACTGTCTGTACATTTTGGTTGTATTCATCATTATTGTTATTTACTCAAGTTTCATAGCTAATTAAAAGAAAACAATACTCATATATATAGACGTAAAATTTATGAAATAATTATAAACAGGATTAAAATTTTGAATTATTGAATATTTTCTTTGACATAAATCCATCGAGCTTAGCTGAAATCCATTAAATGCTATCTCTATTCTTTCGCTATGATTGTAGAAGGATTGATTCTCATTACTCTGCGAATTTGCCACCAGACTATCAGCAGGATCAATAAACCGACAAGTGTGACTCCTCCAATGATAGGAAATACCGGAGATAGTGTACTTCCAGGAATAATTTCCGCCACATAATCCTGCATCTTTTGATTGCAAAATACACTCACAGGCACGGCAATAAAGAGAGAAATCAAAAATATTATCAGATAGATAGATCCAAACATTTTATAAATATCCCATCGCTTGGCACCATTCACTTTTCTAATTGCCACCTCTTTAAGCTTTCTCCTTGTCTCAAGAGCTATAGTGCTTAATATACTAATAGCACAGATGATCAGACTCACAATACACAAGATTATGCCGCCGACTCGGGCTGTTTCTACGACATCCGGCATCGCGTTCATTATCTCCCGATAGTTGAAAACTATCTTGTTGAAGGATTCAGGTTCGACTTTTTCGATTGCTTTATTGACTTCATGCAATAGCGTCTTTCCTTTGCCCGGCTTTGGAATAAGCACATAATCGGCACCTGAAAATCTGCTCCATTCAGAAGCAATAGCTACAAGTTTATCTCCCTGCGTATCGTATGGTATTTTCTTGATAATTCCTCCGATTGGTAGTGTCTGGCGAGCATATACTTCACCGATATTCAATGCGGGATAGTCAATAAGTCCGAGTTCCTTAAATATAGAATATATCTTTTCGCTGACAAGAAGACAATTGTTTCGGTCGATGTTCTTGTTTAGCCATTCAATTTCCATACCAAGAGCCGAAAGCAGCGTAGTGTCGTCAGTGCAATAGAAATGAAAATAACCACTGTGTTCGAACCTCTCAGAAAAGTCAGGAATCTCCTCTATTTCTTTAATGCGTTGATAATTATCTCCACATCTTATTGCTTTTTCAAGATCCGGGAGATGTCTTATTTCATCAATAATCTGATTAATTGTATTATATGATTCAGGTTTTAAAAAGAGAAACTCCTTTAGTTCGCTGTCATTTTCAGGCACATTGCATGCTTTAATTATTACATTGCCCGCATTCATCAAAATGAAAGTAGCACTGACCACTATAATGATGACAGATGTCTGCACCGCTAATATCACATTATGCAACAGATGCTGTCTGGTTCTCCGTATTTTTTCCGAGAGCCCTTGGTTTGCTTTGCAAATATTGCGTACTGTCACCCATGCTATCAGACTGCAGAAAGCGATTAGAATTCCACCAATTATGATGCTATAACGCCAGAGTTCCTTGACCTTGAAATCAGATCTATCCATGAAATAACTCAATTTCATGTCAAGAAAATTCTGAAGCATTGTCCCAAGCAAGAGTGCGACAATAATGGCAGAGCATATTGTAATGGCTACCTCTGTAAAAAGCATCTCGAAGAGCTTTGCCCGTTTCGCTCCGTTGACTATTCTAAGTGCCAATTCATGTCTGCGAAGCCAGAACAACTGGGTCTGTATACGCAAAAATCCTATAATTGCCACCAACAGTATTAGAGCTCCGATAATGTAGCTAAGCAGTCTTATCTTTATGATTTTGCTTATCTCCGGATCGTCAGACACTTTGTGGAGTTTCGCAGTCAAATCATAGGGCTCTAATATATCGTTGATTTCTTTCAGAAGCTGTTGTTCTGTACAACCCTCCTTCAGAACCGCTTTGATATGTGAAAACATAAAAGTACCTGCGTGATAATCCTCAAAACCGTTGCCATAGCAAAAATACAGACATTTGTTTTCAAGAGGACGATCAGACAATGGAACTGAATTATAGACATCTACGATTGTGAGTGGATTGGGTAATTCACTAAAGATTGTAACAGTTTGCACAGCTCCTATAGGATTTTTATCAGGAAAATTTGCATCGGCAAAGTCCTTGCTTACTATCGCTTCGCCATGCTTAAGTTTCCTGATTTTTTTTCCTGTGATGGCAGATCTGAGTCCTACAAAATCAGCATACTCCGGATCTATCAAGTGAGTTCCTACATTCCCTTTCCTTACAGTTGAATCTGTCAGAAGAAACTCGACAGGAAGACCCAGAGTATTCCAAGTGGCAACGGTAAGCTTTTCTGCACTCTTGGGCCCTCCATCTTTTTTAATGGCTCTAATGGATTCTTTATTTTCAAATGGTCTATTACTGAGGTAGATATTATACGCCCTGTCATAATATGACTCGTAGTAGATGGATGGGAATCTATAAGCATTAATCAATGAATGCACCAGCGATAGCGTGACAATGCCAACAGCAATGCTTGCCACGCTTATCAAAGTCTGAAGCTTATATTTCATCAGATTGCGTATAGCGACCCGAAGATTATGCTTTATCATAATGATGAATAATCGTTGATTGTTAATCGTTGATCGTTGCTTAAAGTTCTACTTGGTCTACAATCTGTCCATCGTAGAGGTTGATGATGCGGTCGGCATACGCTGCGTCATGCTGGGAGTGGGTCACCATAATTATTGTTGTGCCTTCCTTATTGAGTTCGCTGAGCAGATTCATCACCTCTTTGCCATTCTTGGAGTCAAGATTACCTGTTGGTTCGTCGGCAAGGATGATCTTCGGATTTGGTATTACAGCTCGTGCGATAGCCACGCGTTGTTGCTGACCGCCGGAGAGTTGGTTGGGGAAGTGCTTGCGACGATGGGAGATAGCCATACGGTCCATCACTGCTTCGATGCGCTCTTTGCGTTCTTTTGAAGGAGTCTTCATGTAGAGGAGTGGAACTTCGATATTCTCATATACGTTGAGTTCATCGATTAGATTGAAACTTTGGAATACAAAACCGATTGTTCCTTTACGAATGTCAGTGCGATCGTTTTCTTTAAGTTTGCTGACATCCTTGCCATTGAGGGTATATGTGCCTTCTGAAGGATTGTCAAGCAATCCTAAGATGTTCAGGAGGGTTGATTTGCCACATCCGGAAGGACCCATGATAGCCACAAATTCACCTTCCTTTACTTCGAGATTCACTTCACGGAGAGCCCATGTCTCCACTTCCTCAGTGCGGAACACTTTCTTGATGTTTTCTAACTTAATCATAACTTTTTATTTTTTTAATTTTTAATTGTTTATTTAAAAAATCGCTCTATCTATTCTGATCGTTAATCGTTAATCGTTAATCGTTGATCATTGATCATTAATCGTTATTTATCATTCTTTCGCAATGATTTTTGAGGGATCGACTTGAACCACCCGATGGATTTGCCAACAAACAATTGCGAAGATCAGAAGGATGACGATGCAGCTGCCTATGATAATCGGTCCGACAGGGGAGAGGATTGTCGATGGTACGATTTCCTTGATAAGATCTTCTATCATCTTATTGAATAGTAAGCATAATGGAATAGAAATTAAGAGAGCAATGCCTATCAAGACCATATATATCTTGCCAAACATTCTGTAGATGTCCGGATTCTTTGCTCCATTGACCTTACGGATTGCCACTTCTTTTCTTCTTGCGCGCGTGTCGAGAGTAATCGAGCTGAAAATACTCATGGCGCAAATTATAAGACTTACAATCCCTAATATCCAACCGGCGTATCTGATCGTCTCAGCAACTCCAACCATAGGATTCATCTTTTCTCGGAAATTAAACAGCATATCATTAATTGCCTGTGGTTCCAAACGATTTATCGTTTTCTGAACGCTTTGTTTGAGTGCTTTCTCCCTCCCTTCTTTGGGAACAAGTATGTAACTATGATGCGATTTTTCCAAGTCCGGATAAACTGTAATAATAAATTCCCCTTCAAGTCTGTCGTAAGGCATGTTTTTGACTACTCCTCCAACAGGTAGTGTCAGATTACTATATTTTATAGTCAATGTTGAATGATCGAATATTCCATATTCTTGAAACTTTTTGTAGGTTTCTTCAGATAGTATGAAACATTGGTTTTTGTCAATATTGTTATTTATCCATTTGACATTAAGTCCAAGAGTGGCAAGCACTGTAGTATCCAATGTTTCATAGAACTGGTAATACACCTCCCCATTAAGTTTCTCTGACAACTCAGGATTGTCTGCAAGCTCTTCCAATGCTTGATAATTAATGTCATACATAACCATATCTTCGATATTGGAAAGGCCTTTAATTTCATTTAGAAGATGGTCAGCATCTGATGCCCTATTAGGTTTAATATATAGGTACTTAGAATAAATTGCATCTTTTTCCGGGACATTGTTAGCTTTTAGAATCTCTTCTGTACCTTTGAAAAGAGTGAAGGCGCAGCAAACAAACACGATGCAGATTACCATCTGAATACATAACATGGAGTTTCTGAAGATATGACTTCGACTCTTTTGCATATTTGCGACAATTCCATGCTCTTCTTTCGCCATCCTACTCAATGCTATCCATGCTATTAAGCTGCAGATTATAAGAAGGGTAATGCCTATGACTATACTATTCTGCCAGAGGTCGGCTATTCGCAAACTATAATTTATATGCTCCAAGAAGTTAATAAACTTCGTATCGAAAAATTTCTGTAGTAGTCCACCCAGAATAATAGATATAATTATGGAAAGACCTATTACTATAGAAATTTCTGAAAAAATGCATACAAATACCTGACCACGTTTAGCTCCGTTTACAATCCTGAGTGCTAATTCGCGTCGACGAGCATAGAATAACTGAATCTCAATACGGAGAAAACCTATTATAGCTGCAAGAAGAATGAGCGATCCAATTATGCTGACAAGAATTCTGATAGGTGTTACTTTTTCTAAATTTGGATTTCCTCTCAAAAATGTGATCAATTCAGATTTATATCCTAATGGAGCGACTTTTGTGTCTATCTCTTTTTCAAGATCTTTTACAGTAGCCCCTTTTTTGATGACAACATTCACCCATTGAGTGAAATTAAACTGAAACACATAGTTGTCTTCAATAGAATCTGCAATACAATAAAACATATCGCAGTTTGAAAAATATGGTTCTAATATAGAAGTTGAAGAGAATACGTCTTTGACAGTGACCGGAAAATTTTGCCATTCATTGGTATAGGTCTGAACTGCTCCAATAGGATTCTTATCGCCAAATATCTTCTTGACTGCATCTTCACATATGATAGCCTCTCCCGCTTTCAAGGCTCCTATCTTTTTGCCGGTAATGGCTGAAGTGATGCCGGAATAATCAGGCAAATTTGGATCCATTATTCTGCCAGTTATCATACCTTGCCGAATTGTGGAATCAGTAAGATGAAATTCCGCAGAAAGAGAAGGAGTGATGATGTTGGGAACTACAATCTTCTCTGCATTTCGGAGCCCACCGTTTCCTTTTAGTGCGCGTATTATGTTTTCATCAATCTTGGCACAGTTTTCTCCTTCGAATGCTCTGAACATTCTCATTTCATGCTCGACATGAGATTTTGTCTCTTCATTTGTCGGAAGAAATTTCACAATATATGTGCGATCAGCATAAGGCTCATCAAAAATTTGAGGCAACCGATATCTTGACATCAGAGAGTGCGTAAAAGAAAGCGTGACGATACCAATGGCGATACTAAGCACGCTAATCGCAGTCTGAAGTTTATACTTCATCAGGTTTCTGACGGCAACCTTGATATTGTGAAGAATCATATACATGGCTTTATCTTTTTATTTTGATGCAAAGATAAGCCAAGATAGCATACCAACAAAGAATTTCCACCCTCCTAAATGCAGATTGTATGAAAATCATACACTTTTCTGTATGATTTTCATACAATCGACTATATTTTTACTATCTCAGGCGAATTTTTTCTATAGTCCAGTCGCTGTCAGGGCCTTCGTAGAATGATATTGATTGAGTGCCTTGAGGTAGGGGCTTAAAAGTAAGACTGAAATATCCGGATCCGTTTTCGTCAGCAAAAAAATGCTCTCCTGGAGTTATTCTTTCACTTCCTGTGAGCTCAAGCTTTGTTCCGTCATTTGTCATCAGATAAGAATTGGGAGAAATTGATATCCACCAACCAGGTATATAGTTAACGGAGAAAAATAATGTAGTCCCCTCATCGGAAAGCTCAATGCGTTCCACATCAATACTTGTATCTGTTTGATTGCTTTCATACTCAGGGAGACGGATAGTATTTACACCATTAGATTCTAAATACTCCGGTTTATCCTTAACACGCGAGTAAAACTTAAAGTAACGTTCAAAAATCCCTTTTCCGTAACCGAACCAAGTTGACTTGATTTTACCATCAGGAGCTATCAGTACGAATGTAGGTAGTCCTTGGGCTCCAAAATTCTGGTATAGACCCATATCTTCTTTACCTTCATTCCAGTTGTTCCCTTTCAGTTGATAGGCTTCACTTGCCTCTCGCCACATTTTATTGTTGTCGATTGAAAGACTAACAACTGCCACATCTTCCATGTGTTTTTCTTCAAACTCATGTAGTTCCGGAATCGCCATGATGCAAGGCCCGCATCCTCTGCTCCAAAAATCGAGTAGAATCCATTTTCCTTTTAATTCAGACAATGAATGCCGATTGCCATCAATGTCAGAAAAGATACCATCCGGCAAGTAGTCACCCACTGCTAATATTGAAGGAGGATTAAGCATGGTATTGACAATAATTCCTTGTCGGGAATTCTTGTCTTCATCATTGAGATTCTGATATAATTCCAGTAAACGTTCTCTACATAAGCCTGAATAATCTTCATAGAAACTCATTTTTCGGGCGATATCTTCCATTTTATCAAACCATACTGTAGAGATAGGCATCTGATTAAGAAGATCAATGTCTCTTAGCATTACTATTGAATTTAATGAATCGCGCAATGATTTATTAGCGTTCAATTCAGTATTAGGCAAAGTGGGATGATCAGACTTAGGCTGGATTAAACGTAGGAAATCATTATCTTGTTGCAACTGATCAAGAAGATCTTTACTATTAGAAATGAAGCGATCATATGCTATCTGTTCCGGGACATTGCTTACTACTTCCCATGTTTGAACATTTGGATCATTTGAATTGATCTCTATTTTGGCATCGGGTCGAAGGTAAAGCATTCGGCTCCGGCTTGCGCGTCCATCTTTGAAAAGATTGAGATCCGTTTTAGTCAAGCCGCTGTCGACTTTAGCTATCAATTGAAATTTACCATTATAGACAGTATCCATTGCAATACCGGTTCCCACTTGTCCTTCAAAACGGAAAAGCGTCACCACCGTACTATCAGGGATAGCAGAAACATTACCCGTTATTACGATCTCATTTGCATATGCAAGTCCTGCATTTAGTGACGATAGTGCTATTAATAAAGCATTTATAAAAAAAGGTCTTTTCATAAAATGAAAGTTAGATAAAATATAAATGTGTTATATATTATATATAAGACGAAAGATTATGCAAAAAGATTTAAAGATAATAATATTTTTCGTTCGCTATAATATGCAAAATGTCAATTTTAGGCATCTTTATGATCTGCAGGAACCCTATTCATACAATTATCTTTTATACCACCAAGCTGACTTTGTCAAAATAAACAACAACTTTAGAAAAAGAAATGTATGCCGAAAGGATTTCCTTTTGGCAGATGTATGTTATTATAAAATTCAAAATAATTCCGAATGAGATCCAAGGCGGACTAAGCTAATGGTATCTGTTCTTGGGTCCATCCAAATCAAAAGAAAATCTCCTTCGATATGACATTCCATATGTCCATGATAATTTCCGGTTAATGGGTGTGGCTTATTTTCTTCCGGTATAGGTTTCTCAAGCCTTAGCAATTCGAGGATATCGAATAGTTTCTTGACTTTTGTGGGATTATTACGATATCGCTTATAGTCCTTCTTGTATTGCGATGTGGGTTTTAGTTTTTTCATAATCCCATTGATTTTTCCATCGCTTCTATTGAAGACATGTCAAGGGGTTCGATTTCATCCATTCTATCACTTTCTGCCTCTTTCATGGCAGCTAAGGTAGTAGCATTGGGCTCATGATAAGCTGCATCAAGAAGCAGCGTTTCAACATAATTGTTGAGGCTCCTGTTTTGTCGTTTTGCAAGTTGCTTTAGTCTATCAATAAGATCGACAGAAAGCCTAAAACTTTGGTTCTTTTTTAAAGCTATGTCCATATTTATATTATTTTATACTGCAAAGATAATATAAATGTATTACAAAAACAAAAATTATTGCTAATTTATTGAGATTTTTAGAAAAAAAAGACGCCGAAAGGAAATCCTTCCGGCGCCCCAGCGATCTGCGTATATCAATCAAAGTAATTCCTTTATGGCTTTAATGTATTTGGAATGGTCTCGGAGATCAGGCCTTCCTTTAGCATTTCCTTCTCGATCCACGAGAATGTAGAATGGAATACCATCTACGTCAAAACGATTATGAATTTTCTCCACCTGTGGACGGGTAAGTTTATAGTGGATACCTTTAATGTTGGGAATCATATCGAGATATTTGTTAGGATCTGATGTCTCATCCGCAATGTAGATCCAGACTATGTCTTTATCAGAAAGTTCATTTTCTTTAAGTGGTTCAGTCGCTTTAATTGCCGCTCGGCATGGTCCACACCATGTATTCCATAGATCTACCATAACGACCTTTCCCTTGTGTTCCGCAATAATAGCATCAAAAATCTCTTCATCTGCCACTTTTGGGGTTTCTCGGAAACATTCCACCGCGTTGATCTTATCCAATGCCCGTTTTGATTCTTGATACATTGAATCGCATGCGGCAGCGAAGAATGGATCTGACAAACCCTTTAACTCATCCAAATTTTCTTTTGTCAGATTCATTTGCTTTGCTTGAGAAGCCATTCTCATAAACATATTCATTGATTTTGACAATTCACCCTTCACTCCAAGAGCATTCCAATCAAGAGATCCAATACTCTTATCTACCATAAGAAGCTTAGGATTGTCAATTTCAAACCATGTAGTCACTTCCTTAAGGTCTTCATCAGTGAGTCGTCCTGGTATCGAATCAAGTGGAAGTTCTCTTTGCTCCCATGCATCATGCACATGGCGATAGTTATGCTCAAGGAAATACCTATAGTTGGCCATTACTTCAAGCACTTCATTCTGAAGCGAGAGCATCTTAAAGTCCTTTACAGCTTGTGGGGCATTTAATTGTGATATGGAATCTGATAAAGCATCATATTTACTTTTCACCATTGACTTGTATTCATCCCCAGTCATGTGGTAATCTGCAAAATAGCCTGTATATGGATCAAATCCATAATAACCATAATTACCCTTATTTTGTATTCTGTCAAAACCGCTGTATTTTCCATTATAAATTGATCGGCAAGCCTTTCCTTGATATTCTTTCTCTCTTTTAGACATAGTCGTTTTACCCGTAACTCTCATATCGACGAAGCAATCAACAGTCTCTCCGGGAAAGAATGTATACGACCCTAATATGCCACGGTTGCTGTCATCAACCAGAAACGCTCTCGCTGTTCCATATTGAACAAAAGAAATTGAAGCATTTCCATTGTCGTCAAATTTTACGGGATACTCTGTTTGAGATCCATCCATACCGTTTAAATAGAGACTTGCTGCACTTGTAAGCTCTTTGATATTTGGAAGCAGATGAAATTTTACCGTTGTCCTACCTATCTCAAAAGCAGGATCAGGAATAGTTTCTGCTTCAGATATACTTTTCAGCTCTGATGGCAATCCTTCAGGATATTCGGAAACTTCTTTTCCTGTTAAATCTACATCCCATAGTTTGAATGCTCCATCCGCATTTCCCTCAATCAAGTCGAATTTTGTTGTTGAAAGGGGGAGTGGTTGGAATGAAAGAGTGAAATCTGCTTCTCCGCTGTCGGGCATCCAAAAATGAGTGTTCGGCTCGATATTCTCAGTTCCGGTCAATGCGAATTTTTTGCCATTTGCATTCAGATAAGTGTCTGAAGCGATCATGATCCAAAAGTGAGGTCGATAATAAGCCTTAACATAAACTTTCGTGCTGGAATCGGTCAATTCCACTCTCTGAATGTCGATTGTGTTGGTGTTGGAATAATTGATTATCGGATGGTCTATTATTCTTGAATTGGAATGGTTTGCACCCATCATGGCAGCATTACTTCCCAACACTGCCATTACGATTAAAAATTGTTTTAAATTCTTCATATCTGTCAGTTTATAATGGTACGTCTAAAATTATAGACGTAAAATAATTCAAAAAGATTGAAAAATAATATTTTTTTTCGCAAAAATTGCTCATATATCTATTCTTTATCTCTAATCTTCTAAGCCTCAAGTGTGAATACTGACTTCGCTGATGATGGTCTGAAGTTTATATTTCATCAGGCTTCTGACGGCAACCTTGAGATTGTGCAAAATCATATACATGGCTTTATCTTTTTATTTTGATGCAAAGATAAGCCAAGATACCATAACCACAAAGAATTTCCACCCTCAAGAATGCAGATTGTATGAAAATCATACACTTCTCTGTATGATTTTCATACAATCTCGCAAAATCAAGGATCTTATTTTATTGATTAGTGTCCAATTTGAGTAATTGGGGCAACCAGTCAATAAGAGGAAGTGGAATATGAAGTATACTGGTATTGTTTTCTCTATCTTTTGAAGAAGAAAGTTCTTTTGCTGAAAAGACGATGGCTTTTTCAGGAAAAAACTTCCCTATATACACTGAAAGACTTTTGCCTGAAGTGTTTGTTGAACTCTTAACTTCGACAGGAATAATCGATAGTCGTTCTTGAATTAAAAAATCTATCTCTGCAGTTCCATTAGATACCCAATATCTGGGTTGCTGAGACAATTGCGCCTCTAAGGCTTGGGCAACAAGGTTCTCTGTCAGAGCACCCTTGAACTCAGAAAATAGTGGATTAGGATTAGTGAATATTTCGGGTGGAAGTTTTGCGAGTGAACGTAACAGGCCGATATCAAGCATATATAGTTTGAAAGCATTAAGATCATCAAAAGCACTTAATGGCAACCCCGGTTTTGAGGCACAGTATATCTGATATACGAGTCCTGCCTCGCGAAGCCAAGATATGGCAGTTTCGTATTCTCGAGCGCGTGCGCCTGGTTTGACGACCTTATAGATGAATTTCCGATTCTCTTTAGCGAGCTGGGAAGGCAATGACTGCCACACAGCTGCAATCCTTGGAAATTCGGTTACGGATGTATGTTTTGTAAAATCAAAGTAATAGGATGTCAGTATTCCATCCAGTTCTTTGCTTATTGCATCATTCCCTCTATTTTCAAGAGAGGCAACCACAGCCTTCGGCATTCCTCCGCAAATTTCATACTTGCGAAACGCTTCCCAAAGTTTTCCTGAAATAAATTCCGGCAATGGTTGGAGGGTATCTATTCTGTCGATGAAATTCACTAAATCATTGTTATCAGAACGAAGATATTCTTTGAATGTTATTGGATACATGTGTAAGAAGTCTACTTTACCTACCGGAAACCCTTTTTGGTGATGTATAGCTACTCCGAGAAGTGAACCTGCAGCCATAATATGATATTGAGGTGCTTCCTCACAAAAATACTTCAATGAATTAAGAGCATCCGGACATTCCTGAATCTCATCAAATATTATTAATGTGTCAGTTGGCAGGAGAGGACAATTTGTATAGAGGCTTAGCATACTGATAAGTCTGGCTGGATCCTTTGTCTTGCTAAACTCAATGCCTAATTCCTTGCTTGCTTCGAAATTAAAGTATGCAGTATGTTGGTAATGCTCTTCTCCAAATTTTTTCATTACCCAAGTCTTTCCGATTTGGCGTGCACCTTGAATGATAAGTGGTCTTCGATTTTCGGATTTTTTCCACTTTTCAAGTTTTTCTAATATTTCCCGGTATATTTCCATAAGATAGATAAGAAGATCACAAAAATTAAACGATATATGTATTCCAAGCAGCTGCAAGGATCTTGATTTTCTTTTGCAAAGTTAATAAAAAGATATGAAAAAACAATCTTATCTTAGGAAAATGTGTGAATTTACACATTTTAATATGGTAAAATGTGCAAAAGTCCACATTTTTATATGGAGAAATGTGTAAATTTACACATTTTCCCTAAGAAGCTCTTTTTCATCCCAATGATAATTGGTGAATACATGCGCCTCTTTTTTATATTATTCAACGAAGGTTAAAGAAGAAAAGAACGCCGAAAGGCTTAGCTTCCGGCACTCATACATTCAAACTTACATCTTACTATTCTCCATAGGTGTTTTCGAGGAATTCCTTTATTTCTTGAATCGGAATATCTGTTCCAACAATCACTCCCTCAGAATTTACGAGGATTATCTTTCCTCCGCCATTGCCTGCATTATTGATGCGCCATACTTTGTCTTGGTCGTTAAGATCTACAAAGCTTTCCCAAGGATATCCATCTTTCTTCATTGCTTCGTTCATAGCATTGCAGTCGTCACTTTCTCTTGCTATTGCAATTACCTTAAATCCGTTGTCCTTATATTTTTCATACACTGGAATCAATTCTTTAGAATGCCTTCTGCAAGGTCCGCACCACGATGCCCATAGATCAATGACTGCGACATTCCCTTTAACAAGTGAAGAAATCTTTTCGTAAGATCCATCCTCCCTCGTCACCTTGAAGTCGGGATATTTATTTCCAACTTTTACATTCCTCGCCTCGATCATTCCTACGATCTCTTCTATATATGGATGATGATGGTATTTATTTTTATAGATATTTTCGAAAATATCTTCATATACAGTGACATCAAGCCAGTCGTTCCATCCGTTATTCATCAACGACTGTTTGATTGAAAGCAGTCCGAAAAGTGAAGGATTCTTAGAAATAAAGTTTCGTTTAAGTATGTCTCCTTTCCTATATAATTCGGTCAAATCATTTTCATATATCAAATACTCTTCAGAGTAGCATTTTGTTCGTGAGATAGGATTTTCCCGACTTTCCTTAAATTTTCTTCCCACTAAGTCTTGAATAGAATCACGTTCATGACCTTTAGGCATACTATCAAGTTTATCAAGAAGCTCTTGCATCTCCTTGGAATATGCTTGATTATTGGCGTATAGAGTATCTATCATATTATGAAGACGCTTTTCTTCTTCTTGAATCTCCAAATTTCTTATTTCTATAAACTTCGAGGCCAGAATATTATCGGGAATGTCTGATACCACTCTATTTTCATCAGCCTTCTCTTGATTATGATAGAAAAGATTGACGTCGCCGTTACCTGAATAAAAATATTTCAATATCCATGAACCACGTTTCATCTCATCATCGAATATTACCTCATAAGCCCTTGGTATGGTATCATATATTGTAATACTGAATTTTCCATCAACTATAGGAACCGTAATAGGTTTGTGAATCCTGAAATCCTTATCTGCCTCGATGATTATGGCTTGAGTGGTCTCCGGACGATCCATCACTGTGCCAAATACTTGGCAAACGATTGAATCTTTTTGATCCTCAATTGAATAATTGATTATCGGATAGTCAATGATCCTTGTATTGGGAGCAGGAACAGCCAATATGGCAGAAAAACTTCCCAACACTGCCAAACCGATTAATAATTGCTTAAAATTCTTCATATCTGTTAGTTTATAATAGAATTGTTATTGTCTTAGAACCCATCTCATAAATTTGAGAGGGGCTCTAAATATAGAGACGTAAAATAATTCAAAAAGATTGAAAAAAATATTATTTTCACAAACATTACAAATATACCTATTCTTTCGCAATAATTTTCGACGGATCTACCTGCATCGTCTTATGTATCTGCCAACTTACGATGGAGAAAATAAGCATAGTGACGATGATAATTCCAAAAATTATGGGCATAAGAGGGGAGAGGGACCTTTCTGGTGAGAGATCCACAAGCATAGACTCTACCACCTTATTAAATAGAATACATATTGGCACGGCGATAAAGATGGAGATGCCGATCATAACGATATATACTCTTCCGAACATACGGTATATATCCCGACTTTTAGCTCCGTTGACCTTGCGAACAGCAATCTCTTTCCTTCGGGCTCTCGAATCGAGGGCGATTGTGCTAAAAATACTCATAGCGCATATTAATAGGCTAACTCCTCCTAATATTATGCCTCCACCTCTAACTGCTTCTATGAATCCCGGTATCGGACTTACTCGTTCACGGTAATTTGAAACTAACTTATTTATGAGTTCCGGTTCTATCAGCTCAACGGTTTCATCTACGTTTCTTGCCAGCGACTCACCTTTCCCGGGTTTGGGTACAAGAAGAAATTGCATGAATTGGCTTTCTTCCCAATTTGGCAGTATGAAAACGAGAGATTCATTTTTCATGTCGTATGGTATGCTTTTGATTGTTCCGGCTATGGGAAACGTCACGTCTCTATTACTGAAGGCCTCTATGGTCAGAGAGTGGTTGCTGAGAATACCTAATTCCTGAAACTTTCTATATAAATTATCGCTGATAAGCACCATAAAGTCGTCATGATTGGTATTATTTTTAAACCATTCTACATTCATTCCAAGCTTAGAAATTAATATCGGGTCATCGGTGTAATAAGAAAGGAAATAAGTATGTCTATCTAACTTTTCAATTGCCTCTTTACTCTCTTGAATCTCGATTATAGATGTATAGGATTTTCCGCAAAGGATGATATTGTCAAGATTGGGAAGACGCTTGATTTCTTTTAGCAACCGTTCCTTTTCCTTGGCATACATCGGTTCAAAATATAGATACTCTTTATAATAGCTGTCATTATCCGGAATATTATATTCCTTCATTATCTTGTTGCCTCCATATATTAGTATGAAAGTACCGCATACAAAGACGAAGCATATTACAATCTGTATGACCAACATTACGTTGCGGAAGAGATGATTGCGACTTCTACGTAGGTTTTCTGCCAGCCTATTACCTTGTCGATTTAATCCGGAAAGTGCGATCCATGCAATAATACTGCATACTGCAAGCAGTCCCCCTCCTATTTCTATACTGTAAAGCCAGAGCGCATGTATGTTTATTCCGATATTATTGACTATCAAATTAAGTTTCATGTCAC
This sequence comes from uncultured Sangeribacter sp., assembly GCA_964525115.1. Lineage (GTDB taxonomy): Bacteria > Bacteroidota > Bacteroidia > Bacteroidales > Muribaculaceae > Lepagella. The sequence continues at coordinate 16,402 of CAZGGB010000021.1, forward strand.
AGAAGTCCTGTAACAAAATTCCGAGAATAAGAGCTACGATGATTGCAAAGATTATGACAACAAATATCTCCATAAACACCAGCCCGAACAGTTTTTGACGATTCGCACCATTGACAATGCGCAGAGATAATTCACGCCTCCTTATGCGAAATAATTGAATTTCTATACGCAGGAAACCAATGATAGCTGCCAAAAGAATTAGGGAACCAATTATATTGCCAATCACTTGTATGGCTACTATCATCTTTAGATCCTCACTCTCTGATACCCTTTTCACCTTCAGTTGCAATCCAAGAGGTTTGATTCGATCTTCAATCTCTTTTTCTAACTGATTTTTCTTGGATCCATTTTTGAGCACGACAGATATCCATGCTGCATAATAACAAGATTCATCAAAATCACTATCAGAAATATCATTGACTGTGCAGTAATAGAAACTATCATTGTCTATCGGTGAATCTGTGACAGATAGCGATTTATATACATCTACTATTGTCACAGGAATAGGTTGATATTTTATTATATTCGTCTGTACGGCTCCAATTGGATTTTTATCCTGAAAAATTCGTTTTGCGAAGTCTTCACTTATAATGGCTTCCCCAGCTTTCAATACTTTGATTTTCTTGCCGGTGATGGCTGAGCGCAACCCCGCATAGTCTGCGTATGAAGGTTCAATAATAACTCCGTCAATACTTCCTTTCCGTATAGAAGAGTCAGACATGAGAAAATTTGCCTTAACAGCGAAAGGGCATGCGTTTGGCACAGCAATCTTTTCGACACATCTTGGGCCTCCGTCTTTTTTGACAGCACGAATTATTTCGTTGTTGATTGAAACTCTTTTGCCATCCTCTTTGGAAATAAATTCTAACTGATAAGCTCGGTCATAGTAAGATTCTTTGTAGATGAAAGGAAGTTGAAACCTTGACAAAAGAGAATGCGTAAAAGAGAGCGTGACGATACCGACGGCGATACTCAGCACGCTGATCACAGTCTGAAGTTTATACTTCATAAGATTACGGAAAGCAACCTTAAGATTGTGCAAAATCATATACATGGCTTTATCTTTTTATTTTGATGCAAAGATAAGCCAAGATACCATAACCACAAAGAATTTCCACCCTCAAGAATGCAGATTGTATGAAAATCATACACTTCTCTGTATGATTTTCATACAATCTCGCAAAATCAAGGATCTTATTTTATTGATTAGTGTCCAATTTGAGTAATTGGGGCAACCAGTCAATAAGAGGAAGTGGAATATGAAGTATACTGGTATTGTTTTCTCTATCTTTTGAAGAAGAAAGTTCTTTTGCTGAAAAGACGATGGCTTTTTCAGGAAAAAACTTCCCTATATACACTGAAAGACTTTTGCCTGAAGTGTTTGTTGAACTCTTAACTTCGACAGGAATAATCGATAGTCGTTCTTGAATTAAAAAATCTATCTCTGCAGTTCCATTAGATACCCAATATCTGGGTTGCTGAGACAATTGCGCCTCTAAGGCTTGGGCAACAAGGTTCTCTGTCAGAGCACCCTTGAACTCAGAAAATAGTGGATTAGGATTAGTGAATATTTCGGGTGGAAGTTTTGCGAGTGAACGTAACAGGCCGATATCAAGCATATATAGTTTGAAAGCATTAAGATCATCAAAAGCACTTAATGGCAACCCCGGTTTTGAGGCACAGTATATCTGATATACGAGTCCTGCCTCGCGAAGCCAAGATATGGCAGTTTCGTATTCTCGAGCGCGTGCGCCTGGTTTGACGACCTTATAGATGAATTTCCGATTCTCTTTAGCGAGCTGGGAAGGCAATGACTGCCACACAGCTGCAATCCTTGGAAATTCGGTTACGGATGTATGTTTTGTAAAATCAAAGTAATAGGATGTCAGTATTCCATCCAGTTCTTTGCTTATTGCATCATTCCCTCTATTTTCAAGAGAGGCAACCACAGCCTTCGGCATTCCTCCGCAAATTTCATACTTGCGAAACGCTTCCCAAAGTTTTCCTGAAATAAATTCCGGCAATGGTTGGAGGGTATCTATTCTGTCGATGAAATTCACTAAATCATTGTTATCAGAACGAAGATATTCTTTGAATGTTATTGGATACATGTGTAAGAAGTCTACTTTACCTACCGGAAACCCTTTTTGGTGATGTATAGCTACTCCGAGAAGTGAACCTGCAGCCATAATATGATATTGAGGTGCTTCCTCACAAAAATACTTCAATGAATTAAGAGCATCCGGACATTCCTGAATCTCATCAAATATTATTAATGTGTCAGTTGGCAGGAGAGGACAATTTGTATAGAGGCTTAGCATACTGATAAGTCTGGCTGGATCCTTTGTCTTGCTAAACTCAATGCCTAATTCCTTGCTTGCTTCGAAATTAAAGTATGCAGTATGTTGGTAATGCTCTTCTCCAAATTTTTTCATTACCCAAGTCTTTCCGATTTGGCGTGCACCTTGTATGATAAGTGGTCTACGATTTTCGTTTTTTTTCCACTTTTCAAGTTCTTCTAATATTTCCCTGTATATTTCCATAAGATAGATAAGTAGCTCACAAAAATTAAACGATATATGTAATCCAAGCAGTCCCAAAGATCTTGATATGATAACTGCGGCTAATCTTTAATTTTCCTTTGCAAAGTTAATAAAAATATACGAGAAAACAATCTTATCTTAGAAAAATGTGTAAATTTACACATTTTTATATGGTAAAATGTGTAAGTTTACACATTTTTCTAAGGAAACAATTTTTCATCCCAATGATAATTGGTGAATACATGCGCCTCTTTTTTATATTATTCAACGAAGGTTAAAGAAGAAAAGAACGCCGAAAGGCTTAGCTTCCGGCACTCATACATTCAAACTTACATCTTACTATTCTCCATAGGTGTTTTCGAGGAATTCCTTTATTTCTTGAATCGGAATATCTGTTCCAACAATCACTCCCTCAGAATTTACGAGGATTATCTTTCCTCCGCCATTGCCTGCATTATTGATGCGCCATACTTTGTCTTGGTCGTTAAGATCTACAAAGCTTTCCCAAGGATATCCATCTTTCTCCATTGCTTCGTTCATAGCATTGCAGTCTACATTCTCGCGTGCTATGGCAACAACCTTGAATCCCTTGTCTTTATACTTCTCGTATAAAGGTATCAGCTCCATTGAATGTCTGCGGCACGGACTACACCATGATGCCCAAAGGTCGACAACGGCAACGTTGCCATTTATCAGCGATGAAATCTGTTCGGTAGAGCCATCCTCTCTCGTCACTTTATAATCCGGATATTTGTTTCCGGCTTTCACTTCTCTTGCTTCAATCATCTCTGCAATCTCTTTGGCATAAGGATGATCCTTCATATTGTTTTTATATTGACTTTCGAACAGTTCAATATAACCGGGTATATCCTCATATTCTTCATTATTATAAAGAATAGCGGTTTTAATATAATTAAGGCCCACGAGAGTAGGGATGTCCGAGATCATCGATCTTTTCAATGAATCTCGGCTCCAAAGTAAATCATGAGATTTCTTTTCAAAATCCAAGTATTCCTTACTATACATCTTTTCTTTAGGACCTTTCTTATATTGTAAGAATAAATTCCTTAAAGAATCTTTTTCTTCCTCTGATTCCGCACTCCTCATCTTCTTTAAAAGAGTTTTAACTTTTTGGGTATAAACGGCATCATCTTCAAACAACGGTGAGAATTCATCATTTAAAACCGAAATTTTATTAGCATAAATACTATCTAAAGTATTTTCTATCTTAAGATAAAGAACATTGTCCTGTAGGTCTGACTTAAAGGATTCAATTAAATCCAAATCGCTGTCTTTACATAAAAATTCTACAGATCCGTTTCCGGTGAAGAAATTTCTTATTTTCCAGCCGCCCTTGCTATATTCATCGTCAAAAGTCAAGTTATATACTCTCGGCATATCATCTTTAAGCGTATAGGAGAATTTTCCATCGACGATTTGTATTGGAATAACAGGAGAGGTGCGAATGTCTTTTCCCACCTCAAGCAATATTGCATACTTTGAATTTGGTCGGTCTACAACCTCCCCGGAAATATGACAAATGATTGAATCATTTTGAATCTCAGATCCTTTCGATGTCATTATCGACATAGAAAGAACCAACAAAAGGAAGATTTTTTTCATTGTTTTAATATCTTATTATTATGGGAATTAATCATTAATGTTATTCTTTAGCTATAATCTTCGAGGTGTCAATCTGAAGGATCTTTCTTATTTGCAGGAAGACTATCAATGCAACTAACACGATTACGAGCAAGCTGCCTAAGACAATAGGCATAATTGGAGATACATTGCCTATTTCCAACATCCTTCCAAAATGAGGCTCGATAATGTGTTGCAACCATACACTTGCAGGAACAGCTACCACCAGCGAGAGTCCAAGCACTACAAGATACTGCACTCCAATCACTTTATAAATATCCTTATTCTTGGCACCATTTACCTTACGAATAGCAATTTCTTTCTTCCTACCTCTCGTATCAAGCGCCACAGCGCTGAAAATACTCATTGCACATATCAAAAGACTGACAATCGCCAAAATTACACAACCAACATAAACTGCACTAACTACACTGGGAGTTTCATTAATATAATCACGATAATTATGTAGCATGAAGTTATTATTCAAATTCTCCGGATCATACTTTATCAAAGCATTCTCAACGCTTTTTGCAAAAGTTTTCCCTTTGCCCTTCTTTGGAATTAGAGTATACTGAGGGTATATCTCTTCCCAATATTTACTGATTGCCACAATACAGTCGGTGTCTTTTTCGTATGGTGCATTCTTGATTATGCCGGCAATGGGAAGAGTAAGTGAATGAATAGGACCTGCACAACTAATAGTCATTGTATTATCGCTGAGTAATCCGATTTCAGTTAAGTTCCTGTATAAAGTTTCTCCCACAAGTATACATTCATTATGATCCACTTTTTTTGGAAACCATTCAACTTCTATCCCAAAGAAAACCGGAGCCTCTTTATCTGTAGTCTTGTATAAACGATATGATGGCTTGTTATTAAACTTTTCCATTGCTTCCTGATTATTGCGGATATCAACAATCGAAGTAAAGTATGGATCGAACAATACAATTCTGTCACATTCATCCAATTGGCTAATTCCTTGAAAGACACGATCTATCCTATCCGGATCTTCTATCAAATCAGTTCTCATTGTAAGGCATCCTGAATATAGATCATCATTTTCCGGAGTATTGCAACTCTTGAGCATATTGTGTCCTGCTCTTACCAATAGGAGAGTACTGCAAATTATTATCATACAAACAATGATCTGAATGCACAACATGGCGTTTCTGAACAGATGATTATTGCCTCCTCTCATATTTTTTACCAATCCATTCGACGACTTGGAAATCCTATCAAGAGTGAGCCAAGCTATAAGTGAAGAAAAGATTATCAGAAGCCCTCCTATCTCTATACAGAAAAGCCATAGATTGCTGATTGTGATACCTGTTGCAGAAAACAGATCCTTATTGCTATTGAAAAAATCTTGCAGCAAGAATCCTAATATAACTGCCACTACTACTGATAGAACGATAGTCAGAGCCGCCTCAGTCTCAAGCATTCCAAAGAGTTGTCTTTTATGCGCACCATTGACAATTCTAAGCGACATCTCGCTACGTCTCATCCAGAATAATTGTATCTGTGTGCGCAGATAGCCGATGATCGCTGCAAGAAGTACAAGCGATCCAATCAGATATATCAACAGTTTATACGAGTAATGGCTTCTTATATCCTCATCCTTGAAAGTTTTTTCAAGATCTGCTTCAACTCCATACGGCTTAACAATCTCATTAATTTCCTGTAGAAAATTCACTTCTGAAGTTCCATCCTTCTTCACAATATTTATCCAAGGAATAAGAAAAAACAGATCAATATCTTGGTCTTCAATCTTATCGGCAAGACTAAATAGAACTTCATCTTCACTCGAAAATCTATCGAACGAAGGCATGCTTTTGTAGACGTCAACGATTCTTATTGGAATTGGCTGCACCGGACCGATTTTTTGCTGTACACTCCCAATCGGAGATGTTGAGCCAAAAATCTGCTCGGCAAGCTTTTCTCCAATTATCGCTTCCCCTCGTTTTAATTCAGTAATCTTTTTTCCTGTTATAGCAGATGTGTATCCTGCTAATGCAAGAAAATCGGGATCAACAGTTTCTGTTGTGATCAATCCTTTTCTTAAGGTAGAATCCGGTAGATGAAACTCTGTTTTTGCTCCGGATTGTCCTGCCGTAGGAAGTGCAACTTGGTCTATATTTTTTATTCCCTTTCTTTTCTTCAGAGCCCTTACTATATCCATATTAATATATGCTTTCTCTCCACTGGTCTGTGATTTGAAAGTAAGATTGTATATTCGATCAGAGTATGGAAGTTCGTAGAGAGCAGATAACTGGAAATTGTTTAAATACGAATGCGCCAACGAAAGCGTCACTATACCCACAGCAATGCAGACCACGCTGATCGCAGTCTGCAGCTTATACTTCATCAGGTTCCTGACAGCAACCTTGAGATTGTGCAAAATCATATACATAATGTCCGTTTTAATTGTTGTTCATTATTCATTGATCGTTTATCGTTGATCGTTAATGGTTAATTGTTATCACTTTATCTCCAATTCCTCAACTTCACCCAATTTCTCATATCCACTCACTATGATCTTGTCGCCAGGCTCCAAGCCGGATATTATCTCATATTGCTGAGGATTCTGTCGCCCGATTTCAATCTCAGTCTTGCGCGCTGTTTTGCCATCGGAAGATAGTCGGTAGATCCAATGTCCGGAAGTGGCTTGATAAAAATCACCTCGTGGAATGACAATCGCTTTCTCAGGTTTTGCAAGCTCTATTTGTACTCTATAGCTCTTACCGAGACGTATATTAGATGGTTTGTCTCCAGTGAAGACAAGATCGCAAGTAAAGTTTCGCTCTTTTACCTCCGGAATCACCTTACTAATTTTCATAGGATATTTATTATCTTGATATTGGATGTTGGCAGGAAGACCTGTTATAATTCGGTCTATGTAGTATTCCGGTAAAGCTACCCGCATCTTGTATTCACTCATCACCTTTATCTCTCCAATCCCCAATCCGGCTCCTACCTGCTGACCTAAAGCAACGTTCAGAAAACTCAATTGTCCGGCAACCGGTGCTCGCACTATAAGATTGTCTGTTCGGTCGTTGGAGCGGGCAAGTTTCTTTGACGAAGACTCGCGATTAGCCCTTACCATTTCCTTTTTCAATAAAGTAGCTACAGAATCATGGCGAAGACTTTGCATCTGAAGCTCAGCTTTTTTATGCTGATACTCATAATTTTCTTCAGCTACTTCCAGTTCTGCCTTGCTCTTGATTCCCATTCGGTACTCCTCCCTGCTCTGCTGCATAGATTTCTCCAACGAAGATATCTGATGTTCTGTATCGAGTGCTTGCTGACGGAGTGTGATGGAACGTTGTTCCATCTCTATCTCTTGCTCCTGATAATTTCGCTGCTGGTTTTGCCATTCAGCCTGCTCATCCTCTATCGCACGAAGAAGATCAATGTTTGTAAGCACAAGAATTGTGTCGCCTACTTCCAGCATACTTCCCTCTTCGGCAACAATCTTTTTTACAAAACCACTTTCAAGTGCATTTATCTGAATTGTCTGAATAGGTTGCACAATTCCCTCCACATCCAAGTATTCCAAGAATGGCGTTTCAGTCACTTCCACAATTCTATGCTCATCCGGATCAATTCTCATTTTATGAGGTCCGAATGCAAGAATACAGGCGTAGACTGATAGAACAAGGAAAGTTATGCCAATTATAATATATGAAAAATGCCTTATATACCAGGGTTTCTTTTTTAGCTGAATATCCATGATTATTTAATTGATAATTAAGAATTGGGTGTTAATGTCAAGATTAAACATGATTAATCTTGTTGAATCTTGATTAATTTCGCTATTTTATCTTTAATATTTAATCTTTTATCTTTAATAATTCCTCTTCATCCATCAGAGCTTTCCCTGCCTCAAAATCATAGGCTGTCATGCTCCTTAGTGTGTAGTAAAGGCTCCAGTAGGTACGCATCGCGTTGATGAATCCTCGCTTTGCATTGTTCCTTTCGCTTACTGCCGTCATCAGGTCGAGTATGCCTATTCGTCCCATAACGAATAGTTTCATTGCTACAGAATGTCGTTGTGATGCTCTGCGGTCAGTGAGGGAAGCAATGTTGACTTTCCTTCCCTGCATATTGAATTGCAACACAAGTTTCTCCACATTCTGATTGAAATCATTCATACCCTGTTCCGCTACCGTTTGGGTAAGTGCAAGTTGAGATTTTGCCACCTTCACTTTCCCTCGTCCGCGACCCCAGTCAAGGATTGGCAACGATAATGAGATGCTTGCATACTCCTGATGCATAAGATTATTAAACGACTGACTGATGTTCGCTCCAGTTTGTGAGAGACCAAACTGAACGTATAAGTCGGCTTTCATACGTGCATTTGCTTTTGCGTAGGCAAGATTGCTCTCACTCTCCTTGACGATGCGTTTGTAATATTCCGGGTCAGGGCTGTTCTCAAGTGCAAGCACCATGGCATCTGACAAAGGCACTTCAAACTCCGGCACACTGTCTGGTATGAGCAGATTGAAATATATCGAGTCTCCTAAAGCAAGATAAGTCCTGATATTTTGCTTCACCTCTCTGAGATTGATTTCCGCATCCATAACGTTGGTTTCTTCATTTAGACGGTTGATTTCCAACTGAAGCATCTCATTCTCTGTAATGGTACCAATCTCATATCTTCCCTGAGCCATTCGATATAGAGTATCAGCCGATTCGAAATTCTGTCGTGCCATCTCCAACTCAGTCTGCGCAGATGCAAGAGAGAAAAAATGATTGCAGGCTGTGGCAGATACCAGTTCAAGGGTCTCTGCATATTGCTTTTTTGCTTCTCTGTATCGAATTGGTTCTATCTTTCTATCCCATTTCAATGAGTTATAGCCGAAAAGGCTTTGTTCATATCCAATCAGAAGCGGTTGCGTGCTGTAGGCTGTCGTTTTGTTCTGGAATTCATCAAGACGAGTAAGTGAACTTTTCAAGAAAAAGCTTCCTCCGGTAAGACTAATATTTTGATTCACCTTTAAAGTAAGGTCAGCACCAAACTGATCCTGACGAATAAACATTGCCGTGCCATCTGATTGGGTGATCTTATTCATCTCCTTATTAATATAAGGTGAAGATGTCAGTGTGACAGATGGAAGATAATTTGCCTTATAATATCTATAATTCCAATATGCTGCAAGAAAGTTGTTTCTCGCACTCTGTGCAGAAGGCGACTGCCGTTGCGCTAACTCAATGACATCTTTCAGACTCAATTTAAGTGTATCCGTCTCCGTTGCCATCATATTTGGGGCAGCTATCGCCAATAATATCACAAACTAAATCTTCCTCATTTTTCGTTTTTATTTTTTGCAAAGGTAAGACAATGCGGTGAAAAGGCAATGAATTATTGGGCTGCAAAAGGCATTTTGTATGATTTTCATACACAATAGTGTATGAAAATCATACACTTTTCGAAAATCTACAATATTTATCGTTATTTATATGTGCAGAATCGATTATTTGATTAATTTTGCAGTAAATTATGATTATTGCATTGTCCTTAGATTATGCATTAATAATTATGCATTATGAATTTTACAAAAACTTATGGAACAATACTGGTTGTTGATGACAACCCTGCCATACTAACGGCTGTAAAAATATGTCTTGGAAATGTGTTTGAGCGAATCATCACTCTTTCTTCCCCTGATAATATCCTTCTCACTCTTGGGCATGAGGAGGTGGATATCATTCTTCTTGACATGAATTTTTCCCTTGGTGTCAATTCAGGACAAGATGGATTATTTTGGCTTTCGGTAATTCGCAAGAAACATCCCGATATTCCTGTAGTATTAGTCACCGCTTATGCCGATGTAAAGCTGGCTGTGAGGGGACTCAAGAATGGTGCAGTGGATTTTGTCACAAAGCCATGGGATAATGAAGATTTGATACGTGTTCTTAAAGATGCTATTGATAACACAAAAGAAGTGGTTCCGCTTGAAGATGTAGAGCGAGAACACATAAGGAAAGTGGTAGACAAATGTAATGGGAATATGAGTAAGGCTGCTGAGTTGCTCGGTATCACACGCCAGACTCTATACCGGAAATATCAGCCATGACAATAGCGATTGTTGCCACAATCTTCTTAGTGATTATATCCATCTTTATATGGATATATCGGCATCAGTGTTTGCTAAGAGACAGAGCAAGATTGATGCGTGATGCCATGAGGCATCGCGATTTTTCCTTTCGCTTGCCTACGAAAGGGCTTATGTTTGGAGAAAGGGCTTTGCAGAATGCTCTCAACGACATGGGGCATGAGATCGAAAAACTTGTTGCACATAATGAGGTGGAATCATGGCAGCGTCTGACTCGCGTACTGACTCATGAGATAATGAATGCCACTACACCCATACGCAGCATAAGCCAGGCTTATTTATCCCTTCCCGAAATTAAGGATACTCCTTATGAAGAGGGGATTCAGGCTATCTATGATACAAGCACCGGGCTTGCAACATTCGTAAACAGCTATCGCAAGATGACCCAGCTTCAGGAACCTGTTTTTAAAGAACTTGAAGTTGACGGTTTCTGTCAGAGTATAGCGGCTCTCTATTCTGATTTGAAGTGGGAAATTAAGGTGCCCTCGATTGTGAAGTTGAGGGCCGATGAAAGTATGCTTCGCCAAGTATTTATCAATCTAACTAAGAATGCAATTGAGGCGGATGCAAAAACTATTGGCATTGAATATGTTGAGAAGCAAGATGCTCTATTGATAAGCAACGACGGCCATGTAATACCAGACGACGTTGCGCGTGAGATTTTCATTCCGTTCTTCACTACCAAACACTCCGGGTCAGGAATCGGTCTCTCCCTATCCCGACAAATACTTCTCAAGCAAGGCTTGATCTTAAGCCTCGCCGATCATCCCAAGCGAGGCTACAACGTCACCTTCATCCTCGAAAAAGACAAACCCTAACCTGAATTTATCAATTATAATTTATCATTTGCTGCAGAGCGAAGCGACCTCATATAAGCATCCAGCTTCGTTTCAGCCGGATTCTGCTGAGGAATCCAGAATCTCGCTCCGACGAGAGCATCCGGCAAATATTGCTGCGCCGCATAATGATTTTTGAAGTCATGTGCATATTTATAGTCATGTCCATAACCCATATCCTTCATCAAAGAAGTTGGAGCATTGCGCAGATGAAGCGGAACTGGCAAATCCCCCGTCTTCTTAACCATCTCAAGAGCATTGTCAATGGAAAGATATGCGGAATTGCTCTTAGGTGAAGTGGCGAGATAAATTGTACATTCTGCCAATATTATCCTCCCTTCCGGCCATCCAATCTTCTGCAACGCATCAAATGTGGCATTAGCAAGCAAAAGTGCATTCGGATTAGCAAGCCCTATGTCTTCTGCTGCAAGTATAACAAGTCGACGTGCTATGAACTTAGGATCTTCTCCTCCTGCCACCATCCTTGCAAGCCAGTAGACGGCAGCGTCAGGATCACTTCCCCTCACAGATTTAATGAATGCCGATATGATGTCATAGTGCATCTCACCATTACGGTCATATGCTGCGGGATTTACTTGTAAACAGTTGGTTACAAATTCATCATCTATGACAACAGGGGAGTCCTCTGGAACACTCTGCTCAAGCAAATCCAAAATATTGAGAAGCTTTCTTGCATCTCCTCCGGCAAACCTGAAAAGGGCTTTGGTCGATTTCACTTCAACATTCCTTTTTGAAAGAACTCTGTCGTTTTTCAAAGCACGCTCAAGGAGGGTCTGAAGATCCTCCTCTTCAAGCGACTTAAGAGTATACACCTGGGCACGGCTCAAAAGAGGACGTATCACTTCAAACGATGGATTCTCCGTCGTGGCGCCTATTAGAGTAACCACTCCTTTTTCAACAGCTCCAAGTAAAGAGTCTTGCTGGGCTTTGTTGAAACGGTGGATTTCATCGATAAATAGGATCGGACGAGCTTTTGCAAATACACTCGAAGCCTCGCGGGTACACTTTTCAATCACATCTCTCACATCTTTCACCCCAGATGTCACCGCACTTAGAGTATAGAATGGGGCATCGATAGTATTTGCTATGATTCGTGCAAGCGTAGTTTTTCCTACTCCGGGAGGCCCCCAAAGGATAAAGGAATTGATCTTCCCCGATTCTATCATATTGCGGATGATTCCTCCTTCGCCGACAAGGTGTTTCTGCCCTATATAATCGTCAAGGGTGTTAGGACGCAATCGTTCCGCTAATGGTTCGAAATTATGCATATTAACCTCTCGATTTTAATACTTCTTCAAGCTTTTCAGGATAGATATCTGCTACAGCATTGACTACAATATCGCTGAATGGAGCAATGTCGGAAGCCTTAAGCGTGCCGGCAATTCCTACAACAAAGGCTCCTGCAGCTTTCCCGGCCTTTACTCCTTGCAATGAATCTTCAAAGACAGCACACCTCTTTGGATCCACTCCAAGTGCTGCTGCTGCCGCAAGATACCCTTCCGGATCAGGTTTTGAGCACTTAACCTCGTCACCTGTAACGATAACATCAAATTTTTCTTTAAATCCGGGCATATCGTTCCATAGATGTGCCATTTTGAGTCCGTTACTGCTTGTAACTAATGCAATTGGTATAGACATTTCCCGCAACTCATCCAAAAATCCGATTGCGCCCGGAAGTGCCTCATAGATCATCATACCTTCAAGACGTATAAGTTCTTTTGTGACATCTTCTCTAACTTCCTCGGGGAAATATCTTTCCAATATGTCTTCAAGCGTTGTGCCTTTGATCTTATAAGCAAAATTGTCAATTCCAGTTGGCCATTGCTTTTCTATAGCTTCCCATATTTTGGTATATATTCTCTCGCTGTCGACCAATACTCCGTCAAGGTCAAACAAGCATCCAATATCTTTCTTTTCTTTCATAATATACAAAATTACGCATTTTTTATGAAGTGCCAAAAATATTTATTAACTTTGTAGTGAAAACGTTCATAAGATGATTTTGTTCCGTCTTCTAAGAATGTGAAAATTATGATTAAAGATATTTCCCTACGTGTATCGCCTGAAATTGCTGCCACTCCGGCTCTACTTGCTCCGAAGGTTTTTGGAGCAGCTGGTTGTAAGGTAAACGATTGGAAAATTGTCAAGCGATCGGTTGATGCCCGTAAACGCGATATAATTATCAACCTTACTATAAGAGTTGCATCCGGTGAAGATAAGAAAGTCTCTTCCGGGTATGTCTCTGTTGATTTTCCCGATGTGTCTCAATCCAAACATAAAGTTTTGATTGTTGGCGCAGGACCGGCAGGACTTTTCGCTGCTCTTGAATGCCTGCAGCTTGGAATGAAACCCATTGTGCTTGAGCGTGGTAAAGATGTTGATTCTCGCAGACTTGATATTGCTACTCTTAACCGTGAAAGAGAAATTGATCCGGAATCAAACTATTGCTTTGGCGAGGGTGGTGCAGGAACTTTCTCTGATGGTAAACTTTACACCAGAAGCAAGAAGCGTGGAAATCCTACGGAGGTACTTTCTCTGCTCGTACAACATGGAGCTGATGAAAATATTCTAATTGATTCTCATCCTCACATAGGGAGTGATCGTCTTCCGGGTATTATGAAAAATATCCGTCAGACGATTATCGGGTGTGGAGGAGAGGTGCATTTCCAGGCAAGAGTTGAACGTCTTTTGATAGAAGATGGCAAGGTGGTCGGCGTCGAAACTGCAACAGGAGATAAGATATATGGAGATGCAGTTATTCTTGCTACTGGTCACTCTGCTCGTGACGTGTATAGAAGTCTTGCTCAAGATGGTGTCAAGATGGAAGCAAAGGGACTTGCTGTAGGTGTCCGTCTCGAACATCCTCAACGACTGATTGACCAAATACAATATCATAATCCCAATGGTCGTGGTCGATGGCTCCCTCCTGCAGAATATAACTTCGTCACTCAGGTTGATGACCGCGGAGTTTATAGTTTCTGCATGTGTCCGGGTGGTGTAGTTGTGCCGGCTGGTAGCGGACCGGAAGAGCTCGTTGTTAATGGTATGTCAGCCTCTGCAAGAAGTAGCATTTGGGCAAATTCTGGTATGGTAGTGGAATTACGACCAGGTGATTTCCCGGAGTATGCGGGAAGAGGTGAGTTTGAAATGCTTGATATGGTGGAAGATCTGGAAAAGAAATTCTATAAAGAATCAGGCAATAGTATTGTGGCTCCTGCTCAGAGGATGAAAGATTTTGTGGAAGGAAAAGATTCTAAGAATCTTCCCCCTTCAAGTTATCTTCCCGGACTATATGAAGCAAGAATCGACAAGATGCTTCCCCCTTTCATTTCCAATCGACTGCAAAAAGGTTTTCAAGACTTCGGGAGAAAGGCAAAAGGTTTCCTTGACAACAATGCGATTTTAATAGGTCTTGAATCGCGCACATCAAGTCCTGTAAGAATCCCACGCGATAAGGATTCGCTATGTCATATCGAAATAGAAGGGCTCTATCCGGCTGGAGAGGGAGCAGGATATGCCGGTGGCATTGTCTCTGCAGCTATCGACGGAATGAGATGCGCAAAAAGCATATGCCAATCACTAAACGCCCCCAAACCCTTAAATCATTAACCCCCTTAAACTTCCTAAACCTCTTAAACCCAAATATGAGCACTATATTAGCAATAGAGACATCTGGCAAATACTGCAGCGTAGCCCTTATTCACGAGGGGCTTGCCGAGTTCAGTCGTGTAGATGATACCGAGATGAATCATGCGCGGGCAATCGGACCTTATGTTGACGAATGCATCAAAGAAGCTCGACAGCGAGAGTGGAAGATAGATGCTGTAGCTGTCAGTATGGGACCTGGCAGTTACACCGGGCTTCGCATAGGTCTTTCTATGGCAAAAGGTTTGTGTTTCTCCCTTAATGTCCCTCTTATTGGAATCTCAACTTTACAATTGATTGCTGTAAAAGCCATGTTCCGCAATATTGATTGGCAAGGTGATGAAATTCTTGTGCCAATGATTGATGCGAGACGTATGGAGGTCTATACGGCTGCCTACGACTTTCGACTTGACGAATTGATGAAACCGCAACCACTTATCTTGGAGGAAAATAGTTATGTTAAACTTCCGGCTGATCGAGATGTCTATTTTATGGGTGACGGTGCTGCCAAATCCAAAGATGTTCTTAAAGGTGAAAGATATCATTGGCTCGAAGGTGTAAATCCGAAAGCTTCTGATATGACAGCTCTTGCTGAAAAGGCTTTCCGCGAAAATGATTTTCTTGATGTCGCATATAGCGTCCCTGAATACCTGAAAGAATACGAAGCTAAAAAAAGCGCTGTCAAAGGTCTATGAATAAATAATTTTGAATTATAAATGATGCATTAAGCATTTAAAAATTATAAAAGTGGAACAACCAATATACGAAGAAAAAACAGAAGAGATTGGGGCTACTCCAGTATCCCCGGAAGTTCTCAATATGATTCCTTATAATACAGGTATGCAACCCCTTCTTCTTGCTGAATATGGACGCAATATTCAAAATCTCGTTGATTTTTGTATCTCTATACCAGACCGGGAAGAACGAACTCGCTGCGCATATGCAATAGCCGACATAATGAAAATTCTTTTCCCCGCTCTGAAGAAAGATCCGAGCGACACAAAGAAAATATGGGATCATATTAATATTATGGCTCGTTTTGAACTCGATATAGATTTCCCGGTTCCTGTCATTCAGGCTGATGAGGCAAATCCCATTCCTGATCCCATCCCCTACAGTAATTCACGTGAGATTATTTTCCGCTATTATGGTAAACATATTCAAAATATGGTTCGTACAGTAGCTGATATGGAGGATTCAGAAGAACGTCAGAATCTTATCGGAGTGATTGCCAACCATATGAAGAAACTTATGCTCGCACATAATAAGGAAGGCGTCAGTGATGCAAAGGTGCTTAGAGATCTTTGCTTTATGAGCGATGGAAAAATCGACCTACTCCCAGGTGATATATATCTTCATGATTATCAAGAAGTGATGCCTGTTAAGCAGAAACAGGGTAAGAAGAAAAACAACAGACAAAATTTCTGACCATTATGAGCGAATTTATTGTAGAAGGTGGATGTCGCCTTCAAGGTTCAATCGAACCTCAAGGAGCTAAAAACGAGGCATTACAAGTGATTTGTGCAACTCTTCTCACATCTGAAAAAGTGACTATCTCAAATCTTCCGGATATAGCTGATGTCAATAATCTTGTCGATCTGATGACTCATCTTGGGGTAAAGACTTCTTATATCGACCGCCATACTTGTGAGTTTCAGGCAGACAATGTTAATCTCTCGTTTCTACATTCAGAGGATTTCCTTAAAAAGGCTCAGTCTCTTAGAGGTTCTGTCATGATTATTGGTCCATTGGTGGCACGCTTTGGAGAGGCTGTTCTTCCTAAGCCAGGGGGTGACAAAATAGGTCGCCGTCGACTTGACACCCACCTTATCGGATTGGAAAGATTGGGAGCAAAGTTTGATTATGATTCCTCCAAAAGAGTCTATAACATTACTGCTCCTTCCGGACTTAACGGTGTTTATATGCTTCTTGATGAGGCGTCGGTCACTGGTACTGCTAATCTTGTAATGGCTGCCGTACTCGCCAAGGGAAAGACCACTATCTACAATGCGGCTTGCGAGCCCTACGTGCAGCAACTTTGCCGTATGCTCGTCCGTATGGGTGCCAAGATTGAAGGTATCGGAAGTAATCTTGTGACTATTACAGGAGTGGATTCTCTTTGGGGCGCAAATCATCGTCTTTTGCCTGATATGATTGAAGTTGGAAGTTTCATAGGTATCGCAGCAATGACCGGAAGTAATCTTACTCTAAAGAATGTTGGTGTCCGCGACCTTGGTATCATTCCTGATGCTTTCGCCAGACTTGGCATTAATCTTGCTGTCAAGGGCGATGATATAGTAATAAATCAAAAGGAAATCTACGAGATAGAGACATTCATCGACGGTTCTATAATGACTATCGCTGATGCTCCTTGGCCAGGATTATCTCCCGACTTGCTCAGTATTTTCCTGGTTGCAGCCACGCAAGCAAAAGGCAGCGTGCTTATTCATCAGAAGATGTTTGAAAGTCGTCTTTTCTTCGTTGACAAGCTCATTGATATGGGAGCTCGAATAATTCTTTGTGATCCTCATAGGGCCGCAGTCATAGGAAGTGGCAAATTTAATTCTTTGAAAGCTGCCAGAATGGTAAGTCCAGATATTCGTGCTGGTATTGCGCTCTTAATGGCGGCATTGTCAGCAAAAGGGACGAGTCGCATTGAAAATATCGACCAGATAGATAGAGGATACGAGCATATTGATGAGCGCCTTAATTCCCTTGGTGCTAAAATATTTAGAAACTAATTATCAAATATTTGAAATCTGATGATTAAGGAAGAGGAAATAACTTCGGTAGGAAAACTCCTGAAGACGCACGCTCTTAAAGGAGAGCTTAATATGCTTCTTGACATAGATCCCGGCTATCTTGAAGAAGGGAATCCTGCCATTCTTGATATTGATGGCATTTATGTTCCCTTTTATGCTGAAAGCGTGAGGACAAAGGGTTCTTTCTCCTATCTTGTTAAGTTTGAAGGCATAGATAGCGAGATTGAAGCAAAAAAACTTGTAAATAAGACTGTCTATGCACTTCGTAATAAGCTGAAAGAGTACATGCTTGAAAACTATGATGAAGAATATGCGCTCTATGATGACCTTGTGGGATACACTATTGAAGATATAGACAATGGAGTGATTGGCAAGGTTGTGGAGATAGATACTAATACAGAAAATGAACTATTTATTGTAGAGACGCCTGATGGCAACACAGTCTATATTCCACTCACTGAAGATTTCATTGAGAAAATGGACGAAGACAATAAGATCATTACCATGCGCCTTCCCGAAGGCCTCCTCGATTTAAATTGAAGTTGTTTAAACTTATTTTTTTATTAATATTTCGTCAGGTTTTCGAGCGGATTTTTCTTCATGAAGAAGGAACGATGCGGGCATCGCGACTGATGAATGAAGGGAAAATAGGCCGAATTGAAAATCGGCGAGTTTCCTTAAGAAACTAAAATGACGAGCCAAAAGATGGCGGAAGATTAATAAAAAGAATTCTTGGTTTAACTCTTCATTATATTTTTATTATTCGTAAATAAGTTTAAACAACTTCATTAATAAAACATGAAGATCCGCAGATTATTATACTTTGTATTTATCTTAGGGTTATTCGTCTTTTCTGCAGCTGCTCAAGACAATCTCGAGGATATGACATTCTCCCAAATGATCAAGTCGGTTGATCTTTCGTCAGAGCCTAAGGCAGCAGATCTTATCCGGAAATTTCAGGATATTGAAGCCAGAAAAAAACTCATGAATGGCCCTCTTTCTCCTAAGCAAGGGAAATGTAATATAGAAGCGTATAGGAAAAAGGAAGTGATCCTTATCACCATTCCTGCAAGTGAACTTTTTGCTCCTAATTCAACAGAGTTGACTGCAAACGCAGCCAAATATCTGAATCCTATAAAAAGATATATGAACGATCCGGATATGTTTCGAGTGTTATTAGTAATGCATACAGACAATACCGGTTCTACTCAATATAGAGACAACATAACTGCAGACCGTGTGGATGCTGTCACTGCTTGGTTTGAAGATCAAGGAGCCGATACTTCCTACACTTTCTCTTACGCCTTTGGCGATGAAGCTCCACTCGTTCCAAATACTTCTATCGAAAATAGAGATAAAAACCGCCGATTGGAGATATTTCTTATGCCGGGCACCAAGATGCTCGAAGCCGCTAAAAAAGGCAAGATCGACTTCTGATATCCCATTTGCTTTAATAATCAAACGATTAAACATTCAATGCCCAACACTCCTTACTACATAGTCTATGAAGATCGCATCGAACGCAATCTCCAACTCCTCCGCAGAGTGGAGCAAGAGGCTGATGTGAAGATCATTATGGCTTTCAAAGCTAATGCGCTATGGAAGACCTTTCCGATCGTTAAAAGATACTTTAGTTCAAGCACTGCCAGTTCTCTCAATGAGATGAAACTCTCTCTTGACTATCTTGGCAATGATGTGCATGCCTATTGTCCTGTATATACCGACGAGACTTTTCCTAAGTTCCTTGCCGGATGCACACATATCACATTCAATTCCCTTGCGCAGTTCAATCGCTTCAAATCGCAGATCGATGAATGGAACTCAACACACCCAGAGAATCGTGTGAGTGCCGGACTCCGCGTCAATCCTCATTGCAGCGTGATTGAAACAGACATCTACAATCCCTGTGTACCTGGATCAAGGTTTGGCGAATCCGCCTCGGCTCTGGTCAATGGTCTTCCGGAAGGAATAGAAGGACTTCATTTTCATGCTCTATGTGAATCAGATAGCCATGATTTGGCAAAGGTTCTTGACGCGCTAAAAGAGCAGTATGGGCACTTATTGCCGAAAGTGAAGTGGTTAAATATGGGAGGAGGTCATCTTATGACCCGTAAGGGCTACGACATTGACTTCCTTATTTCACTTATGAAAGATCTTCATAAGGAGTACACCAATCTTAAGATAATTATGGAGCCGGGAAGCGCATTCATGTGGCAGACTGGTGATCTCATCACAAAAGTGCTTGATGTAGTTGAAGATGCTGGAATAAAGACGGCGATCATCGACGCCTCATTTGCATGCCATATGCCAGACTGCTTGGAAATGCCTTATAAACCTGTCATTGCAGAAGCTCTACGGGAAGAAGAAAATACGGATCTTCGCACGGGCGACCATCATTTTGGAGACTCTGAACGTCACACTTACCGTCTCGGAGGCAACTCCTGTCTAAGTGGAGATTTTGTAGGCGATTGGGACTTTGCGCAGCCATTAAAAGCAGGCGACGAATTGACCCTCTGCGACATGAATCACTATACCACAGTGAAAACCAACATGTTCAATGGCATTCAGCACCCCTCCATCTGGCTACAACCCAAAGAAGGAAATCCCATCCTTCTCCGTGAATTCACCTACGAAGACTACCGCGACCGTATGTCCTGAGTAATGCATAATGCATTTAGCAACAACCCATAACCTTCAAATTTCACAAGAGAAATTTGAGTTAAAAGTATGGCACAAGAACAAATTTCAATCCGGCAACACGAGTCTGTCAATATTGGCAGACCACGAAAGTATTCAGTCATTTTCCATAATGACGATTTCACTACAATGGATTTCGTAGTGAAAGTCTTAAGAGACGTTTTCTACAAATCAGAAGAAGAAGCCATATCAATCATGATGGATGTCCATAAGAAAGGGAAAGGGGTAGTGGGCTCCTATCCATACGATCTTGCCCTGACCAAAAAGGATCGCGCCACTTCTATGGCACGCGAAGAAGGTTTCCCCCTTAGAATCTCCCTCCAACCAACATGTTCCCAATAATATAATAATAAATCCTCGTATATTATCACACCATTTTCTATTTGCAATTTAATAATGTCGTCCAACAATTACGCATTATGAATTAATCATTATGCACTTTCTCAAAGAATAAACCATGCCACAATATATCACGTCAAAAGAAGTTTCTGATCTCTTCGAAGAAATGCATATTCTTGCATACTCTCTTCGTCATGAATATCTTATGCCCGAACACGCACTTCAAGTTTTACTAAAGAATCAGTCATTTCTTAGTATTCTGAATACATTTGATACAAATCTTGATGAGATTCAGCAAGAATTAAATGAATTTCTTGAGTCATTAGAAAGACTCCCAGAAGATATAGACTACACATTATCCTTTTCTTCCCAATTAGATGAAGTGATAGAGGGAGTGGCTATGCAACTCGCTTCATCAGGAAAAGATGTAATAGAAATTCCTCATATTGTCTTTCAGATTCTTCAATTAGAAGAGTCTACGGCTGCATATCTTCTAAATGCAGCAATCAATGGCGACACGGCAATGTTCATGAGTGATTTGGTTACTGCAAATGAACCTATAAATGAAAGCCCATTGTTGTCAGATCTTAATATAGAGGATTCCAAGAAGGAGGATTCGAAAAACAACTCGAAATGGCGAAACTTTGTGACTTGCATTAACGAAAATCTCGAAACTAAAAATCCCCTGATTGGTCGGGAGAAGGAACTGGATCGCACTATTCAGGTGCTATGCCGTAAAGACAAGAATAATCCCTTGCATATTGGTGACCCGGGAGTTGGAAAGACAGCTCTTGTATATGGTCTTGCCCGATTGATAAATGAAAATAAAGTTCCTGAAAAATTAAGAGGGGCTCGTATCTATAGTCTTGATATAGGTTCTTTATTGGCTGGCACTCAGTTTCGGGGAGATTTTGAAAAGCGCATGAAGATTATTATGGATGGTGTCGCATCGGAAGAGAATGCGATTGTCTATATCGATGAAATTCATAATCTTGTCGGAGCTGGAGCCACAGGAGAGGGATCAATGGATGCCTCAAATATGCTGAAGCCTTATCTTGAAGGAGGTAAAATTAGATTTATTGGTTCCACTACATACGATGAATACAAACGCTATTTTGCTAAAAGCAAAGGACTCGTCCGCCGTTTCAGTCGTATAGATATTGATGAACCATCGGAAAAAGAGACCATAGATATTCTGAATCAGCTGAAAGGGAATTATGAGAAATATCACAGTGTCACTTACATGCCGGAAGCAATAGAATTTGCAGTCAAGGGGAGTGCCCGCCATATCACAGATCGCTTCTTGCCTGACAAAGCTATTGATCTTATTGATGAGGCTGGTGCTTTTAGGCAGACCCATCCATTAGCAGATGAAAATAATGTAGTCGATAAAACGTTGATTGCAGCTATTCTTTCTAAAGTATGCAAGGTAGATGCGGTTGCCATAAGCAAAGACTCAGTTTCATCTCTCGAAACCCTCGAAGAAAGGATTTCAGATAAAATTTATGGCCAGGAAGAAGCTGTAAGTAAGGTAGTGGAGGCTGTCATGATGTCGAAAGCGGGTCTCTCTGACGAAGAGAAACCACTTGCATCACTTCTTTTTGTAGGTCCTACGGGAACGGGAAAGACTGAGCTTGCAAAGACCCTGGCTAATGAATTGGGAATTGGGTTCCTGAGATTTGATATGAGTGAATATTCCGAAAAACATGCCGTGGCTAAGTTGATAGGTTCCCCTGCTGGTTACGTGGGTTATGAAGATGGTGGTATTCTTACCGATGCCATTCGTAAGACTCCGGATTGTGTGCTACTTCTCGATGAGATTGAGAAAGCGCATTCGGATATATATAATATATTACTTCAAGTGATGGACTATGGTCGCCTTACTGACAATAAAGGAAACAAAGCAGATTTCAGGAATGTAATTCTAATAATGACTTCTAATGCAGGTGCAAGTTTTGCAGCACAAGCAAAGGTAGGTTTCGCAAGTTCTGTCACAGCAGGAAATGCTATGTTAAAACAGGTGAAGAAGACTTTCCAGCCTGAGTTCCTCAACCGTCTGTCGGCCATAGTTGTTTTCAATGAGATCGATAGAAAAATGGCATCCCTAATTTTGGATAAGAAACTAAAGATTCTTGAAAATAAACTCAAGGCCAAAAATGTCTCTTTATCGCTTAGTGATGAAGCTAAAGACTATCTGCTCCGAGAAGGATTCTCAAAGGAATACGGCGCAAGAGAAATTGACAGGGTTATAGACCGCACTCTAAAACCGATTCTAATGAAGGAAATCCTCTTTGGCTCGCTGAAGAATGGAGGTTATGCTCGAATCGCCCTCTCCTCCGAAGGGCTCTACATCTCTGGCTTACAAGATTAATAAGATTGAAAAATAAGTAGCTAATTAAAATTAATGCATATATAAATGTGAGATATTTTTGAGTCA
>CAZGGB010000022.1:0-36978 GCA_964525115.1 uncultured Sangeribacter sp.
CTGACTCAAGATTATCTCGCATTTATCATATCATTAATTTTTGCGAGCTACTTACATGCATTAATTTATCCGGCTTTATACACAGAGGGGCATTGCATCGCTTGCCCAATGAGTCCACTGAGACTATCCGATGAATAGTTACGAGCAGTCGATAAATAATTACGTATAGGGGAAAACCAATATTAACGGATGTTAATTGTGGCAAATAAAACTTAATCGAATAGGTATTTTTCAGGAATGCTACGTCATAGGGATGAAACTTAAAAAAACAAAATTATGAAAAAGAAAACATTCTTATCTTTAGTTCTGGCAATTATGTCTTTGGTCACATTGCCATCTTGCGACAATGGTGAGTACACTCCCATCAATGCTTCAAATGATTCTTGTCAGATAGTTGTGTCTTGTGAGGATCGGCAAGGACAAGATCTTCTCTCAGACAAAGATTTTCTTGATGCCATCACCATAGAAGGGGATGCATCCCATTCAAGAATAAGATATGATGTGATAAATTCCGGAAATAAGAAAGCTATTATTTTTGCTGCTGAACTTCCGGATCAAAGTGATATGAAATGGACAAACGATCGAAAAGAGGCAAGTGGCATTTCAAAAATTACAATCAAGTTTAAGAAAAATAAACTTCAATTGAAATGTCACATAAAGTATGTTGCAAATCGTCCCCCAGCCGCACCCGGAGGTAAAGCAACTATTGAGGAAGTGCAATGCAACAATATGAATTTTACAAGATCCGGAAACACTGTCTCCATCTCATTGAAAATGGATAAAAACGGCAAACTGATATAATGAAGTTGTTTCCTACTTCAATTAAAACTATTTATTAAGGAATGAGACCGGATCTGGAATCCGGTTTCATTCATTAATTGAAAGCATATAGCCGAAACCTCGCTGATTTATGATGGATATTGATTTGTCATGGCCTAGAAGACGACGAAGTTTATGGATTCTCTTCTACTTGCCCAATATCCCTGTCTTTGGATGCTTCATATGTGATGGGTCAGATACAAGGACCCGGAGACTTTAATCCTTTATGGAAAATTGATGCCGGCACTAAGTGGAAGTTCGGGAAAAGTAGATGTTGTGAGATTGATATAAAATGCAATGACATCTTCAATACATGGAATCCGAAGCTGACAATCAAGAGCGCAGGACAAGACTATCAGTTGAAAGTCCACGATATGGTCCGCAGTCTCTCCCTGTCATTCATATGGCGCTTCAACGGCTTCAAACCCCAAGACACCGACATCGACACCTCCCGCTTCGGCACCGGAAAATAAAAATACAATTAATAATTCTTTCAGGAAAGTCAGAATGCCTACAAATTTTGTTACGGTAGCACAAAATCATCGAAATTTATATACTTAAGTATATATTTTCCGATGATTAGTCATAATTCTGCATAAATAATGTAACATCCATTACTTTTTTGCGTATATTTGTAAATTGAAATTAGTTTAAATAACTTAATTATGAAAGTAAAGCAGACTACAATGATAATGTCGATGCTGGTGGCTCTATTGCTATCAGGATGCAACAATGACATCTTTGTCGATGCTCAACCACTCCCGGAGAACTCAGAGATAACGATAGAAGGAGACGGTGGTTCATGGTCAACCATCATTCCGAGAGATGGCCTTACAAGTATTAAAATGTATAATCCATATCGTAATATTGATGGATATGTTACCTATTATGACACGAAAAGCAATGCAATAGTACCCGACTGTCCTGTTGCAGAACTTGGAGCCATAGTCTTGGAAAATCCAGCTCAGCATTATGCAATAAGCTTTTATGGACGTAAACTTAGTATTAACAGCTACTACAACAGCTATCCAAAAGATTACATTATTCTTCTTCTGGAGTATGATTATTCTGGTACGAAAGAAATACGTATTACCTTTACTGAAGGAAAGCCATTGGATTTCTTCATTATGCCCGAAGGAGAAATGACAATAGAAAAAGATATAGAAGAGTTCTCTCATCGCTCAGCATATACAAATAATAGTTCATTGACGCAGAAATTCGAGATCTATCCCTTTATCAACTGTAACTGTAGCTATGAAGTAATCCCCGACGAATCGTGGGCCAATAAATATGACGTAAATGATATGGTAATACCGACATTTACAGGGGAAAAATGGGAATTACAAGGGAAATATCAAGTAAGTTTGGGCGACCGAAGGACTTTCTCGCCAGCGGGATACGTGTATGATAAAATTACCGTAGATGTTCCCCCTTACAAAAAGGCGATTGTCAACTACACACTACATTATTCCCGAGCCTCTCAAGCGGGGAAATTTTACATTTACAATGTTGTAGAAGACCAACAATTTGAAATGGGCTTCAAAAGCACTTCGATTTATGCCACACGATATGACTATACTGTAGATTATGAATAGACGCTTCATATTTTCAACAATCTTTTTGGCTCTCGTCGGAGCCATATCAGCACAAGACTCAATAAAATCCGATTTTTCAAAAAATCCGGAATGGAGAATCGGTATCGAAACATCTCCCTCATGGGTTATAGGCACAAATGGATTTCTAAAGGGCAACAATCCTGAAGGGCGGCGGATAAAAAGTAGCCTATCTGGAGATGTCCGAGCTGGTTTCAGTTTTAATCCCGATTCACAAGAAGGGAAACTTTACAAAGGGTTGTATCAAGGACTTGGAGTAGGAGCTTCAACATTCTTCTCTAAACAACTATTTGGTACTCCTATTTCAGTGTATGCATATCAAGGAGCTCCAATTGTGTATTTTAACGACAATATTTGGCTTGGATATGAATGGCAATTCGGCACTGCGTTCGGTTGGAAGCATTTTAATCAGCAAACTCCGGACAATAATGCTGCTATAAGTACGGCTGTCACAGCCCATATGGGACTTGGATTGAAACTTCACTATAGTCTGACAGAAAGATGGAAGTTGACATTCGGATTAGTTGCAAAACACTTTTCTAACGGAAACACTTCATGGCCTAATGCAGGATTGAATTCTTTAGGTGGCTCAGTGGGGATAGAATACAGCATAAATTCTTCTCAGAGGAGCGAAAATATTAAAGACAAAGAAATTTATGAAGAAGCCGATAGAGGGAAATGGCTTTATGATTTAATGGTATACGGAGCATGGAGAAAAAGGGTTGTAAGTATTGGTAATCCTCCCGAACCACAATTATGTCCCGGAAAATTTGGAATAATCGGTGTTCAGTTGGCTCCTATGCGTCGACTCAATCGATGGGTTGCCGTTGGTCCCTCTCTTGACATGCAGTGGGACGAAAGCGGTGGACTTTCGCCATACTGGGTTGAGGGTACTTCTGAGGATATGATAAAATTCATTAGACCACCTTTTGGGAAGCAGATTAGCATTGGAATGTCCGCTCATGCAGAGTTGACAATGCCAATTTTTTCTGTCAATGTCGGTTTAGGCTACGATTTCATCAATCCTAAAGGAGATAGAGCTTTTTATCAATCTTTGACTCTGAAGACTTTCATAACTAAAAATATATATATCAATACAGGATATCGTCTCGGAAGATTTAAGGATCCACAGAATCTAATGCTCGGTGTCGGCATCAGATTATAATTTGATGTATTGATCAACTTATTTTTTAACCAAAATGAAGAACTTTTTTGCGAAATCTTGTTACATTAGATGTATTTTTACGTATAATTGTTAGATTAATCTTTTAAGAGTCCATCTCATAAAAATTTGAGAGCCCATAAATTCTATCTTCTGCTTAGGTAATGAATAGCAAATATATGAATCGATTGATACTCTTTTTTATTGTTACATTAATGGCTGGACTTAATGTATCAGGTAAAGTAAGTCGAGAAACCGAACTACCCGAAGTGCTCGTTATTTCAAGTAAACATCGAGTGCTTCATATTTTGGCATATGTCAGAGAATATTCTTCTTTGACCACTTATTCCGATACTGTTTTTCTTTTTAGAGAAAAGATGGTTGATTTTATGCTGCCCTCCGGAAAGACCAAATATAACGGATGGTCGTCGCCCAGAGTGATGACAAGTCGCTCTTATTTTCAATTCAAAAACAAAGATGGTCTTGACAGTGTAAGTGATATAAGTCACCACCATTTTTCTTGGTCTGATTGGATTGGGATTCCCTCTACCTTTAAAATTTCTCCTAAATTAAAGTCTATAAAATTTGGATCAGATACTATCAGAGGTAAGTATTCACCAACTGAAATATGGGTGCGAAATAATGATACCTTACAATTAAAAATCAATGTTTTAGCAGACACTTCGAGCCGAAGTTGGGTGCCAAATCTTTCAAACTTCTTTAAGAATGAACTGAATTTTGAAAAATTTATTCTTAATTATAACTACGATAATGTGATCGGTGATTTTATCACTCCATGGGACCTGACTGACTATTCTTTTGAGATAGAATCGGAAGGAAGAGGCTACCGGATGTTTCGGTTTAACCAGCTTAATGAGCCTTTTTTTGTCAGTACTAATGCTGAAGTATATATCTTGGATAAAGAATTTATCACGACAAAAGAGGCTAAAAAATGGGAGCATCACAAATTTGATATAGATGAGATAGGAATTTATGAACCGGCAGATGCTCCAACTCTCTCTCCATCCATTCTTGCACTTATTGAGCGTGTCGAGAATATAGACAAAAACGAAGTAAAACTTGATTTCATTCCTGACAAAATATGAAGAGTGAAAAGATTGGTGGAAGAAATTTCAAGATCGGCAGACGTGCTTTGCTTATGTTGAAGCAAGCTACAGGTATAAGCAAAATTAAATCTCGTAAAAATCTTAAAAAACAATGGAATGAGTTCCGAAAAGATGCGATGAAAAAAAATAATACAGATTGACTTGAATTTGTACAGAAGAAAAGTAGAGACTCCTTAGCTGTGTTATTAGCAGCGTATGGAGTCTCTGCATTTATTCATTGTGTAGGAACGGTATAGATTTGAGAAAATATATTTGTTAGTTATTCATCGGGTGATGTATTCTCACCATTATCGTCCTTATTATCTTCCGGATCTTTATATTGAGAGGTAAACACTAATTTGAATGCATCCATCTCTTTTGTGTCTGTTACTTTATCTTGACCATCATAAACATTGGTCTTAACTTTCACTGAATCATTTGTTGCGGTAAGTTTAAACCAATATCTTTTTCCCGGTTCTATTTTTCTGTTGAAATTGTCGATGGTTATTGTATATCTATCTGGTTTTCCTTTTTCGGGTGTGTCATAGTATTCATAGTAACCACTTTCAGCGCCATTACTGAATACATCAATTGTCAAACTATCAACAACTTCCGGAGTAAATTTTTGACTTCCAATTCTTGGAGTTACAACAGCATAAAACTCGTATGTCTCTCCATTATCCAAAGGTATCTTATCCGCACTAATATAATTAATCTGCTGTTTAGTCTTATGTGAAAGAACAATTGTTTTCGCAGGCTTAGTTGGATTGAGAGGATGTCTCGGTGGTGTTAATTTAAAGTTTTCTTCTAAATGAAATCCACCATTTTCATTTCCTACTACTGCGAAGTAGTTAAATCCATATATAAAAGCGCTCATATCTGTCGAATGTGCTGTAAATATTATTTCAGAAATATTGGAGAATAGTGGTTTTCCGGTTTTATTTTGTAGAGTTACTCTAAATATAGAAGACATGTGCTTGAAATGTAAATCGGGAATATTTCCATTTTCATCAACTATAACAACATCATACAAATGCATCATCATGTGTACATGCCTCATAGCATTTTCAGTTGTCGGATTCTTAACAATCTTTTGATCATATAGTTGACTTGCAGCCTCATAAGAAATTACATTACTATACACAGGGTCACAATCGGCCAATTTTGCTGCGTGAGCCTCACAAACCACTGCAAGAATGGTATCTCCAGGCTCCATATTCTCTTGGAATAGCGCATTATTGGAACTTTCCGCATCATCCTCTGGATCAAAAGCAAACTCTGCTTGTTTCCCTTTAATCGTCTTTACGTACATCAGTGGAGCTTTATAAGTTTGATGGAAATCAGAAAATTTTGAAAGATTAAACAGTGTTATGTAATCACGATCCCGACCATTATTCACCCATGTAAAAATTTCTTTATTCTCATCACCTTCATTATATCCATATCCATACTCAATGGCAGCCCTCGTATCTTCGGGGGTGTCAATATAGGCTCTTACTGTAAATTCTTTTTTATCAGCTTTGCTCTCTTGCGGAGCCTCTGATTGGCAAGAAAACAATGCCGGCAATAATGCCAACAATGCCAACGATGATTTGATAAACGTTTTTACCTTATTCTCGTACATAATCTTGTGTTTCTATTTCAATTATTTCAGTTACAAAGTTAATACATTGTATACTTATTTTCCAAATTTTCTATGCGACAATTTCTCTTAGAGATGCGACAGAAATCAGAATTTCACTCTGAATGGTCCAGCTACAGAGTTAAAGAGAAGGCTTCCGTCTGAAAGATACTGGATCACTGCGTATGCGCCATTGCCACGATTGTTTTTGCCGAAGGAAACTCTTTGACGCGTCTCACCGGTCTTCCAGTCCATTCCTGTGATTACCCAACCGTCATTGTCGTATCCATTGACAAACACTATCTCAGAGGGCACACTGACTGAAGGAATCATGCTGATAGAACTTACATCAGAACGTGTCCATTTGCTTTCCCATTTGTTTTCCTTGACATTCCATCTTACGCATTCCGCACCCTTGGGACCGGGTGTCAACGGACCTATTGCCAAGACTCCTACCACTTTGTCAGCAATAATTTCAGTGGCAGCATCAATGTTATTGACGACAAAAGCATCATACCCGCCGGCTACGACCGATTGCTCAGACTGAATCCATTCAGTCCCGGATGGCAGACCGCAAGAAACCTCAAATGCATCTGCAAGACGCGGATTAGACGGATCTATTGCCTTAGCATCCGCCGGAATTTCATCACGCCAGAAAGCAACGATTTTCATTCTTTTGGCACCGTCTGTAATGACTACGAGTTTGTCCTCTTCATTTCCAAACCCCATTAAAGTTGGAGTAGAACCTGTGCCATATCCATGCTTGATAGCAGGAGCTTCTGGACCTCCGTCGTAGGAAGCACTCCAAGCTCCATCAGACTCCTTATCTGAGATAACTCCATTTTTGCATATCAACTTACGCATAATTCCCTTTCCTCCGGAAACGGTGCTGTTGCTCGCAACATATACACCGCCATTCTCATCATTTGAAATGGAATTAGTGAGTATTTGGTCTTCCCCAAACGGATAGGAATCGATGATGCCTGTCAAAGCCCGGTCAACAGTCACCAATCCTCGTTGAGATGCCACCAACAGATACCCATCATAGCTCATAGACACTCCCATAATAGTATACGAGCCAAAAATATGAGGAGTCATGTCTATCTGTCCATTAAGCTGGATACCCTTGGAAGGATCTGTTTTGTCGATAAGACTGTAGACTGCTATAATTCTTCCGGCATTTACATAAATATTGTTGTCGCGATCGCAAAGCACATAATTTCCATTTGCAATGGAAGCCTGTGGCATCGCGCCCAATACTTCCTTAACTGCCGCTTCGAGTTCAGAGATTGAGGAGTAATTGGCAGTCAATTTCTCGAGATCTTCTTTTGTCCGCATCGTGGTTCCCGGCATAGCAGCCTCTGCCACTTTCTTGAAATCCCCATTAGAGATCTTAATATATGAAACCCTGTCGCTCCCTACACCCCACATAAAGTCGGGAGAAGTAGAAGCTATTGTCATCAGGTTGACAGGTCCGCTCCAACTTGCTTCGCATGCCTCAGGATTGACATTATAAATTCCATCTTTGACGTCATATGGGAAAGCATCAGTTTGCGCAGAGTTGAAATGAGTAATACTGTATATACTGCTTGCAAGCCATGGATTGGCAACCGGAGTATTGTATTGCGACAGTGGTTTTTCAGTGTTGTCGTTTGGCGCATCCTTTTCATTGTCATGGCAACTAAAGAGCATCATTGAGCCGCACAGAGCACTCAAGACGATTGCTCTATTAAAGGTTTTGTATGTTTTTACCATTTTTGAATAATTATTATTCTGATAATATCATGAAAATTTGCGCAAAATTAAAAATTCTTTCTAACTCAAACACTATTTTTTATGCGACAATTTCAACTTTGAATGCGACAATTTCTAACCAACTAATGTTACATATATTAATATTATTCTTTTTTTTTGAGTTTAATTATCCGATAGCGATTCTTCTACATATTTCCAGATTTCTTCTCCACGTAGATTTCTTCGGAGAATCTTACCATCAGGCGCAATCAACATTATAAACGGAATAAATTGGAACCCATAATTTTTACCGGAGAGTCCTTCTGAATCGATAAGCTGTTGCCATGGATAATTTATCGATTTAAGAGCCTCGAGATGCTTTTCCGTAGAATCAGAAGTCATAATGCCTATGATGCAGAAGTTTTCATTATCTTTGTATTTCTCATAGAGGGGAGTCAATACCTCCTTGGCTTCTCTTCTGCAAGGTCCACACCAAGATGCCCAAAAATCCAGCAATACATACTTTCCTTTTCCTACATAATCAGATAGCTTTACCTCCTTGCCATCGGGAGTAAGACAGGGTATATCCTTAAACATCTGCCCTTCTTTTGTCGCTTCCACTGCCCTAATCCTTTCAGCGGATTTTATCAGTTGTGGATATTTTGCCATGTCTGCAGGCATCTCATGATACAGCCCCATCCAAATATTGGGGTCAAGGCTTGAAGAAAGCGTGCTGACAAGAAATGCACCCAGAGGATTGGATATATTTTTCATCGCCTGTTTCTTTATATAATCTATTCGTTCTTCTCCTTTAAGATTGTTATACTCATTCCTAATAGCTTCTAACCTTTTGTTGAGTTCCCCACCGGTCATAATCACGCCCCCATTTTTATAGGTTTCTGTAAATACTCCCCCATTTTCAAAGTTTTCTGTAAATTGGAATTTCACTGTATCATTCCCCTCGCCTAAAAAAAAATAGATAAAATTACTTCTTACACCACCTTCTATATCAAAGGAATATATAAGCCTACATAGCTCAGTTTTGTCAAGAGTTCCACGCAAAAAAGCGTTTTTGCTATCTGGTTGAATCGAGTCAAGAGTCTC
Source organism: uncultured Sangeribacter sp. (assembly GCA_964525115.1). Lineage (GTDB taxonomy): Bacteria > Bacteroidota > Bacteroidia > Bacteroidales > Muribaculaceae > Lepagella. The sequence continues at coordinate 9,160 of CAZGGB010000022.1, forward strand.
ATCATCAAGCTGAGAAACTATGGTAATAGGAAACTTCATCACAGCTTCCGGAATATCGGAAACTTTAACCACAAATGCTTTAGCTGCCAAACTTACAGTCAAAACAAAAAAGATAGATAATAATTTTTTCATCAGTAAATTATAAAATAAGTGTTTAAATTTCGATTTACTTTATTTCTGTTATCCAAGTAAAAATATCCAAGTTGTCACTTTGTTAGATAATATCAACAAAATTAATAAAAGAATATTTTACTCATTGATTATCAACCATCAATAATATAAATAAACGTTATAATAGATGTTTGATTCGTTCTTCTACTAATGGACTACATTTTACTCCTTCTAATATTAAAGAAAGGCTTTTTGAATCAAATATTCCAGACAACTCATAGACTTTATCTTTTCTAAGAAGTTCGCTGAATTCTTCATGTGTAGTTTCTATGGGACGGTTGCAATCTATATAGGTTTGAGGCTTTTTGAGCTGATTTATTTCATTCGCTGTAAATACCGGATAGGTATTTAGATCATATCCAAGGATTGAGGCTCTTCTTATTGCTTTTTCCACCTGTGAAGAACCAGTCGCAAAAAGAAAAACTTTATCGCCTCTTTTTATACATACATGAATGTGGTCTTTAACTCCTATGGGACAATCAGATTTAAAAAAATACATTTTTCCTTCTGTTACAGTCTTTCCATATAATGAAGAAGGAATTTCCATTTCTATTTAGTTATAGAATTCGTGATAGATTTCCTTTGTCTCTTCCAAGATTTCTGGAGATTGATCAAAAAGTGAAGAATTGTCTTCTAGACTATTTTCAAACATTAAATCCATATTGATAGGGAAAGAATTTTTCTCCTTTTTGTCGCATAGCATATCTTCATAATACTTCCACTCTGGGTACTTATGAGATAGCTCAGAAAGTTCCTTGCCTGTTTTATTTCCATAAATGGCCAAAACCAATTCAAGAACCTCTATATCCGATCTTGAAAACTCGTTCAAATCAGGATTTTGTAAAGATTTATAAGAATAATCCCCAGTCTTTTCTATCCATTGATCTAAGTATCCTTTCGGAGTGTCTAAGTTAGTAGCCTCCCCATCCAGTAGATGTTTTGCATCAGTAGGAACCATTCCTTTGGGTAATGCAAAATAACTGTCACCTGTAATAGTTCTACCATTCTTACGCAAATGACTTCGGTCAGCAAGCCATAAAAGTTTATATGCTTTCATAGCCGAAAGGGTTTCTCCCGGCATGTGCGAAGCAAAAAAAACGAGTGCCTGTATGATTTTCTTTGTATCCCTTGTCATTTTGAATGGTGTTTATTATTATAACTGCAAAATTAATAAGAAGTTTCAATATAATCAAATTTTCATTCTTTTTTTGTTTGCTATTTTCTTTTTAACTAATCCAAAAATAATTTTCTGTATGTGATTGGAATCAAACATCGACTACAAACATAAACTAATAAAAAATTGCATATAGACTTTCTAAATGGCTTGATGAAGTGGTAGTGACAGCCATGGCTAAAGACGATGATGAAAATGACATAACAAAGATTTTCGAGATAATTGGTGGCAGAACTGTCGATCAAGATTATTTCGACAGTCGTGCAATAACTACGTATGAGGCTGCAATCAGAGCATTTCCCGGATTAATAATTCAAGGTGGAAAGGTGATATGCTCCGGAGGTGGCCGGGGAAAGGATGTTGAAATATGGGTGGATGGGGTCAAATGGGTACCACCCTATGATACATCCGCCTCCGCTCAAACCGGAGTCAGCACAGCAAGAAGACAAGCAGCTATCAACACAGCCAATATAATGACAGGTGGATTGCTACCTTCAGATTTAGCTTTGGCTCAATATGCTTCTACTCAATCATCTTTATCTGATCTTGCAGCTGCTTTCCCGTTCCACAATGTTGATAAAATCATTTACCTTAGACCTGCAACTGCACTAATTGTTAGCAATCATGCGGGTTTTGCAGGAGGAGCATTGATGATATACACCAAGAATAAGAACGCTGGAAAATATATAGATTATGATATGCATCTAAAAGTCATCTCTCCACTTGGCTATCAAAAATGAATTAAATTAAATCATTAATTTTTGCGTTCTTCATAACCAATATTTGCATAATAGCCAAAATTTTATTAAATTTGCTGATGGGATTCAAATATTAAATTATTATGGATGAAATTAGAAGACGAAGGTATATACCCAACAAGAGAAATTTTAAGTTTGACACTACTCCAGTTACAAGGAAGTGGGGATGGGCAACATTGGTTTCAGCCTGCATAATGCTTCTCCTCTTATTTTATCTCTGTTTTTTCAGCCCAGATAATATGGCTATTAGAACGGAACTTTGGCTGGCTTGTATTGCCGGAGTCTTTAGCCTCATCTGGATAATATGTTCTGCAGTGTTTGTTTACAGAATATCAGCTGATTATTGGAGTGCAAAAATCAACAATAAAATGTCAAGTACAAACTCTATTCACTCAATGCCATAATAACATCCTTAAAAAACTATGAATCTACGTTATATATTGCTGATTCCATTAGCGCTGATGGTGTCTTCGGTCATTTCCGGGTGTTTTGCATACTCCAAAGCAAAACAAGACATCACTGACGATTTGAATGAAGTAATAGTTGCCTTAGTAAAAGAAAAGAGTGGATTGTGGACCCGACAAGACACTATTACAGCTCTGCAACATATGTATAAGGCAACGCACAAACCAATGATATACGAGGCATCAGATCTTCATTTTAGAAATGATGCCTTAAAAAACATGGCTTATTATTCTCTTGTGTTAGTTGATAAGAAGAAGTCCACTTCCAAAATTCAAGGAAATAAAATTGCTTCTGACTCAATAATGCTTGTGCCCGAAAGATCAGTTGATGGACTGGCTATCGAGATACAAGGTTTTGCAGAGTGTTCAATAGCATCTATCTTTGCAGTATCTGATCAAACTGTGCCGGGTATACTTTTCTCACTCTCCATTTTGTCTATGACAAGTCTGTATGTCTGGAGAAGAAAGGAAAATACCCAATTGGAACCAGAACTTGCACTTCCGGTTCCAGCAGTTCCTAATATTGACAGTATTAAGCTTACTCCAATGCAACGGCAGTTTACGCAAATGCTGATCGATGCTCCGGATAGAAAAGTTGATAAAGCGACCTTATGTACTGCTCTATGGGGCAATAAATGCAATGCCGAAGAGTCGCTTTATACACTTGTCAGACGCACTAAAACAGCTCTTTCTGACACCAACATCGAAATAATATGCAATCGAGGCGATTCCTATCAGTTACATATAAATAATTGATATCCAGCATTGTCAGATAAATGTCAGATAAATGTCAGACATTTTTTGATGTATGAACCAGCTTTTTTCATTTGCTTTGCAGAAAAAATAGCAAAGCATGAAAAAAATATTTATTACTATCTTGATGCAATCAGCTCTGATAGCATATGCGCAAGAGGATGTTAAGCCCGATTCTGTCTCCACTTCTCTTGAGGAAGTGACAGTGACTGCCGACTCGCAGATTGAAACAGTTAAGAAAGTTATTCTCCGACCTACCAAATTAGAGAAAAAGCACAGCACAAACGGCTACATGCTTCTGGAGAATATGAATCTTACAGATTTAAATGTTGATGCTTCCTCGCAGTCTATCTCCACGCAAACTGGAAGAAGTGTGATTATACTAATAAACGGAGTAGAGGTACAGCCTGATGAACTTGCTACACTGGCAGCTTCTGAGATTATACAGATAGACTATCAACGTAATCCCGGAGGAAAATACGTTGGAAACGGAGCTGTCTTAAATTTTATTACTGTGCAATATGATTATGGCGGCAATGTATACCTCACAGCAGATGAAGGATTCGCGCGCCAATATGGCGATTATACCGGGATGGTCAACTTTAAGAAAAAGGCTGTAACACTCTCACTGACAGCTAATGGAAAATGGGATAAGTTTTCTCAAAAGAACAGTGCTGATAACGAATTCTTATTTGACGATGGAATGTTGAATCAGTTTATCACTCCGATCGAAAACAAAACAAGCACCAACTCCCAATTTGTCAACTTCAAGTTGGCACACGCTAATGATAACCATTCTTTTGATATTGCCTTAGCCCTAACCCGAACTGCAACTCCAAATAATAACATAATTGACAACATCACTTATTCCGGACTTTATGACTTCAACTCCATTGCAAACCGATCCAGTCGGGAATATGGATTATCACCGGTAATGAAGTTGCATTACAATTTGTATTTGCCACAGGGACATACTCTTATGGCTATTGGTACCTTTCGGCATGGTCATACTAAGTTCCGAAGCCAATATTCTGAATCGAATGTGGATAATATCAACAATAATACACTTGAAAATAATATCCTTACAAGTGCTACACTTGGTTATTTCAAGTCTTTTCATTCTGGTCTTAGTCTTGGAGTAACACTTGATGAATATCTTACATATTATCATGATCGATATTCCGGAAGTTTTGACAGCATCCAAACTCTGACCAACAATTCCGCAGGCGCGATATTTCATATAGATCATAATCTCCCATGTGGACTATCTTATTACACATCATTAGGTGTCTACGATTTTTACTCCACGCTCGGCGATCATACTGACAACCAAATATCTCCACGGATGTTCTATGGCGCTTCATACACCATTAACAAAAGACATTCTGTCTCGGTGACAGGATCATATCTTCAAAGCATTTATAATCCTTCTTATAAAAATGACAATGAAATACGTACATCGTTTTTTGAAGCTATCTTAGGCAATCCTGAACTTGAACAGTTACAGGCATTTCAAAACCTAATCAGTTATAATGGAAGAGTTAAGAATTTAGGATTTTCATTCTCTTACGACTTCCTCAAATATTTCCACAACACTTCCAATAGATACTTTGCAGACAACAACATTATGTATCATCAGCTTATCAATGACGGTAGTTTTCATTACAACAGACTAATATTTGGATTATCAGCAAACTTGATTGACAATAAACTTAGGCTCAAAGGAAATGCCATCTTCAGCATGAACCGGTTTAATTCTGAATACCGACCGTCTAAAAGTAACGACTGGAGAGCTGATTTCAGTGCTTCCTATATGTTTGGAGATTGGCAACTGAAAGGTGCATATGCGTTGCCTTATAGTGTACTCGGAATTGAAGGAACAAAAACGCACAATCCAGCCCAATATGGAATATATATTAGTTGGCAGAAAGGGAATTGGGCTGCTGAATGTAACGTTGAGAACTTTCTTTCAAGACGCAAATGCACACGAACAGATTCAGACTATATAGTATATCAGTCGCTGTCAAAATCACTATGTGATCTGAAAGGTCGCAACATAAGCCTGTCTCTGACATATATGCTATCTTACGGAAAAAAGACTGAAAAAGAGCAAATACAAACAGAATCAAAGATCAATTCAGCCATACTCCGCCCATTCTAATCTGCTCAATGATTTAAACATAAAAATATGAAAATAAAAATTAGAATTCTTACATTCGTGGTGCTCATAGCATCTAATCTTGAAGTGAATGCCTTTGAATATAGGATTGTCTCAAATACTGTTGACACTACATTTAACGGGAGTGATTGCGTTCTTTACAACACTTCTGATATGAGCACATCATATATTGCCACAATGTTATGGAAACATACTGTGCCTATTCCATACCCGAAATAATCATCTTCGCTCCTGACGGCATCATTCTCCATCGTCGCCTCCACAGCCAAGAAATAGCAACAAAACTTAAAGAAATATTGAATCACTGAGTGAAAAAATATTCTTAAGTATATATTTTTATCAGGAAAGTAAGATTTGAATGTTTTCTTTTATGAGTATCGATATTTTTTCTTAAATTTGTATTTTGATTTATCCAACTTTTGTTTCATTATTCGATGCAATGTCAAATACATGAAATAATTTGATAAATGAGTAGGACTTTTTGCACTTTTTCTCGTCTTATGGATAGAAAAAACAATAAAAAAATATCGCCATGAACATTTGGATTAAAAACATTCTCGCATTAATGGTTGTGTTTGCTCTTACAGCTTGCACAACTTCAAAATCTACGATTTCCAACAGTGTCAACCTATCTAAGTATGAATATGCCTCCATTATCAACAATGACACTTATCATATCCCTGCAGAGCTAATGGAATATGAGATTATGTTGTATGATGCAGTGGAAACATCCCAACTTAAACTCATAAGTGATGCACGCATTTATGAATTAACACCTTCGCAGCAAGAGAAACTTCTTTTAGTGAAATATGGAGTAAATGTAAAAGAAGAAGAAACTATAGTCACTGTAAACTTTATTGATTATCTTAGTGGTCGACCTGTAGCTTCATGCAGAGGGGCATATTCTACACTTGGAATAGCCGGCGCATCTCATGACATAAAAGGAGCTATCAAACGGGTAGAAAAACAAATTACAGACACATTCCATAAATAGCTAAGCGGAGAATACATAATCCGAAGCCATTATGGTACATACTTTACAAAATCTCAAAATAATAATTTGGATTTAACAGATATGCTTAACCGTCTTATATTTATTATTATGTTATTGTTGACAATCAACTGTATGTCAGCTAATGATAATAATGTTTCTTCAACTGACTTTCCTTCTGATTCAATTAGTGTCAACAAAAAATCTTCAGACGTTTTGATTAGCCGAAACCTTTTTGTTGAATACGGCGGAGCTTCTTTAGGGATTGGTATTGGATACGACCAAAGATTTGATCCAAATTCCATATTTGGATTTAGTGCCGGATTGGCTTACACGTATGGAAGCGCTGACAACTCCGGATGGTGGGGATCAGTCAATAGTGTTGATTATCGATATATTGAGTTTAAAGGAGTAACCCTACCATTGGAATTAAATGTCATAATGGGAAAAAGAGCAAGCAAGTTCGAACTTGGTCTCGGCACGACACCTTGTATTTTAAAAAGATATGAAATAAGATCTGAGTTAAGGTATCATGGATCTGGCCACATCACCGAAGGAACAAAGCTAAATATCTATGGCACCATGAATATCGGTTATAGACTTCAGCGCAAGAGTGGTTTCTTCCTACGAGCCGGCGTTGCTTTCCTTATTGGTGACATAAGTTGCTCTCCTTTTGACGGCCTGCTGTGCATGCCTAATCTTTCTTTAGGCTATACTATCCAATAAGAAATAAGTTATAAATAATTTAAGTTTAGCAAGCTCAACTTAAAGGTTGTTATGGGTTAAAAGATTATGGGGATAAATCAGACAATTTAAAGGTATAAGTTAATTTAATTTTTCTCAGTCAAGTAATAAACCTTTAACCTTATAACCTTCAACTTTTGCTTGCGAAAATTGAGTAAATAATATGAAAAAAATATTCTTTATACTGCTTTCATTATTTGGATTGAATGCTTGCTCAAATGCCCTCAATAAAGCATATACCGATATGGACGTTGATACGTTTTCAAAACATATATCAGAAAATGAGGTGCAACTTATAGATGTACGAACCCCTGAAGAATATGCTGATGGACATATTGAAGATGCAACGAATCTAAATGTGTATGACAAAAACTTCATTGAAGAGGCTATGAAAAGTTTGGATTCCTCCAAACCGGTTGCCGTTTATTGCAGAAGCGGTAAGCGCTCGGCGGATGCCGCTCAAAAACTATCTGAAAAAGGCTTTAAAGTCATAAATTTAAAAGGAGGCATCCTCGCATGGAAAGCAAATAACCTGCCGATATATTAAGTGAAAGAAAGTTAAGGGTGGGAGCGTTTGATAAGATAAAAAGGGTTTTCACATGATAAAATAACCTCTTTGCAGAACTTTTTTGCAAAGAGGATCTTTTTGATTTAATTTTGCAGTAACAAACTATCTAAATCATCAAGAAATGAATAGAATAATAATCTTATCAATATCTACGTTAATGTATATGTTGGCTTTTGCTCAGCCAATAGGAATGCAACCTCAGTCAACTTATGAGCAGGTAGATGAAGTGAGAAAACAGCTAAACCTCGATCATCAACAGTTTGAAAAAGTCTATTCTGCTTATGAAAAATATAATAATGCTATCTTTGGAAACCTATCTAACGGTGCGATGATGCCTGCGCCCCCTGCTGGAGTACATCCCGGAGGACCGATGGGAAAACGTCCTGGTAACGGAGGTAGACCCGGCAATGGTCCAGGTTTTGGAGGAGGTCATCCTGGAGGTGGACATCCCGATTTCAACGCACAGCGTCCAGGTCGTCCTGGCGATGACAAACCTAACGGAGTCAGACCGAAACCTGAAGATATCAAAAAAATGGAGAAGAAACGCGCAAAACAAGAGGAGAAACTTGTAAAGTCTATGCAAAAAATCTTCAAAAAAGATCCCATAGCCTTTTCTAAATGGCAAGAAATCCGCAATCAACAATTGAAACGAATGCTCCCTCAGCCTCCTGAACCAAGAAGAAACAATGAATAAAGCTAAAAATATACTATTATCCATAATCAACAATAAAATGAAACATTCTAAATTTTTACTAACGATAGTTTCGTTGCTGACACTTGCATCGTGCTCAACAAACGAACCAATTTATCCTGATCGTCCTCCAGAATGGGGCGATAGTCCCGGAATGCTAGACACTCCAGGTAGCAATGATGGCAATACACCTGATTTTGAAACTCAAATTCTCCCCTACCAAGGCCAGACGGCTACCGATGCTGACAAAGACATTGTAGGCACGGATGAAGACATATACTGGGAAGCAAATAAATTCAAGAATAAAATCAATGTAAACTATTCGGAAGACAAAGCAACAGTCGACTCTGATTGTACCGACATATTATATCATATCGACGGTTGCCATATCGTCATCGATATGCTTACCAACTCTGTAAGCGGAGTAGAAATCAATGTCAGTGGGAAAAGCGACAATGGTTCCCTGAAGATTTACGGAGAAAAGAAGACTCTACTTAATCTTAATGGTGTCGAGCTTACATCACAAAGCGGACCAGCAATAAACAACCAGTGCAAAAAGCGTCTCTTCATTAACCTTGAAGAGGGAAGTGTCAACAAACTTTCTGATGTAGAAAAATATTCAGATGATTCTTATTACCTTAACAATAATACAGCAAATGATGAAGACAGAAAGGGATGTCTCTTCAGTGAAGGTAATCTGATCTTCAGCGGAGCAGGAAGCCTGATTGTGGCCGGGAAACAGAAACATGCCATTGCTTCTGACGGGTATATGTACGTTCGTCCGGGAGTTACAATTGCAGTTACTGAAGCTGCAAAGAATGCAATCCATATTAAGGGAGATAAATCTGACGATATCGGCGTCATAATTGCTGGCGGATTGATCTACACTCTGACTGAATCAGAGGCAGGGAAAGGAATCAAAACCGATTATCATGTTGATATCAGAGGCGGACAACTTGAACTGAACACAAAAGGCAACGCTATCTATGATGCTGACGAAAATGATACATCTTCTGCTGCAGGAATTAAAACTGATGGAAATGTAATCATAAGCGGCGGAACAATCTCTATAAAGAGTTGTGGAACCGGAGGCAAGGGTATCAACGCTGACGGAGATTTGAATATTTCAGGAGGAGAAACAACTGTAGTGACAACAGGAGGAAAGTATGTCTATAATGCTGCTCTTGACCTTGACTCATCACCTAAAGGAATAAAGGCTGATGGAAACATAACTATAGAAGACGGCGCTCTCAACATTATGGTGACAGGAGTCAGCGATGGCTCTGAAGGACTTGAGAGCAAGTCAGATCTGACGATCAATGGAGGAAACGTCTTTGTATATGCTTATGATGATGCTATCAATGCGGCAAAATCTATCACGGTCAATGGAGGCCGTATATATGCATATGCCATCAATAATGATGGTATAGACTCCAATGGAACAATGACATTCAACGGAGGTGTCACTATCTCAAACGGCAGCAATGCGCCTGAAGAGGCATTCGATTGCGATCGTTCAAATGATCTAAAAGTCAATGGAGGAACTCTCATAGGAGTTGCGGGAGGAGCCATTTCACCCTCTTCTGCAAGCAATCAAAAGACTGTGATCTACAATGGAATCAAATTTACAAAAGGACAGACAATCGCAATTCTTAGTGACGATGGCAAACCTATAATGACCTATGATCTTCCACGCACTATAAACGGAAGTCTATTTTTCAGTTCTAAAGATCTGCAAGAAGGAGCTACATACCAAGTAAGTTCTAATGGAAAGTTAACGGATAATAGTGACAAATGGAATGGTTGGCAAGATAGTGGGAACTGGAGCGACGGAACATCTATCGGGTCATTTACAATCAAAGGAACGGTGACAACCATAGGAACATCATCCGGACCCGGAGGTGGCGGAGGCTTTCCCGGAGGCAATCGACCATGGTGAAAAAAAATGAACAATATACTATTTTCTGACTAAACCTGTAATCAATGTTGGAAGAGGAGACTCAGTGATTAAAGTCTCCTCCTTTTTTTGCTACAATACGACAAAAAATTTTGATATCTCAATAGTTTTAATTACTTTTGTAAGAATTATGAATTGCCAATACAGGCATATTGATATGGATTTTCAAATTACTTCAAAATATAAGCCTACGGGCGATCAGCCAGAGGCTATTGCCGAATTGTCGGAAGGTGTGCTTGACGGTCACCCTTCGCAGACATTACTTGGTGTGACCGGTAGCGGAAAGACATTCACTATGGCTAATGTCATCCAGCAAGTGAAGCGTCCTACCCTAATTCTGAGTCACAACAAGACCCTTGCTGCTCAGCTTTACGGAGAGATGAAAAACTTCTTTCCTGAAAATTCTGTGCAATACTTTGTCAGCTATTATGACTACTATCAACCGGAAGCGTATATACCATCAAGCGACAAATATATTGAAAAAGACTTGATGATCAACGACCAGATAGAAAAGTTGCGACTCTCTACTGTCGCGGCTCTGCTGAGTGGACGTCGAGATGTAGTAGTCGTGTCTTCAGTAAGCTGCATCTATGGTATGGGAAATCCTGAAGATTTCTCAAAAAGCGTTGTGAGAATAGAACTCGGACAAAGAATCTCTCGAAATGCTTTTCTTCGTCAACTGGTTGATTCTCTTTACAGCCGTACTGAAGTTGATCTTGGAAGCGGAGAATTCCGGGTAAAAGGAGACACTGTAGACATAAAACTCTCTTTTGAAGATATACAGCTGAGAGTTGTGTTCTGGGGCGATGAAATAGAAAAGATTCAAACTGTAGACCCTCAAACAGGCATCATTCTAAGCGAACTTGATGGATTCAACATCTATCCGGCAAACATCTTCGTTGCGAGCAAAGAAAGAACCAACAATGCAGTCAACCAGATAGCTATAGATTTAGGTACACAGGCAGAATTCTTCAGGAGCGAAGGTCGTTTTCTCGAAGCACAACGATTGACTGAAAGAGTCAACTACGACTTGGAAATGATAAAGGAACTTGGGCACTGCTCCGGAATTGAGAATTACTCAAGATATTTCGATGGCAGAGAACCAGGTATGCGCCCCTTCTGTCTTCTTGATTATTTTCCCAAGGACTTTCTTACTATTATTGACGAAAGTCACGTCACCTTACCACAGCTGCGAGGAATGTATTCGGGCGACCTTGCAAGAAAATTAAACCTTGTAGAGTATGGTTTCCGACTTCCTGCTGCAATTGATAATAGACCTCTTAAATTTGACGAATTTGAACGCCTTACGCCTCAGACTATTTATGTCAGCGCGACTCCCGGCGACTATGAACTCCAAAAATCGGAAGGAATAGTGACAGAACAAATCATCCGACCTACAGGGCTTCTTGATCCTGAAATAGAGGTACGTCCATCTATGAACCAGATTGATGACCTTCTGGAAGAAATCCAACTTAGGATAGAGCGAGGAGAAAGAACTCTTGTCACCACTCTTACAAAGCGTATGGCTGAGGAACTTGATGCCCATCTTCAGAGTTTTGGCGTCAGAAGTGCTTACATCCACTCAGATGTTGATACTCTTGACCGAATAAGAATCCTAAATGATCTTAGAGAAGGAACATATGATGTACTGATAGGCGTTAACCTCCTACGTGAAGGTCTTGACCTTCCGGAAGTTTCACTCGTTGCTATTCTTGATGCTGACAAGGAAGGGTTCCTTCGCAATCATCGCTCGCTTACACAGACTGCAGGACGCGCCGCGCGAAATGTAAACGGTATGGTAATCATGTATGCCGACAAGATAACAGACTCTATGCAGAAGACAATTGACGAAACGGAAAGAAGACGTGCAAAACAAATGCTTTACAATGAGCAACATGGCATCACTCCTACTCCTATCGTCAAGAAAACCAATACCGATCTCATTGACCTCTATCAGGGAACTTCGACTGAAAGTCCCGGACAGTTGCCGCAAAGACCTATGGTATCGAAACCAGGCAATGCCAAGAAGCAGACACCTAAGACAAAAGTGGAACCGAGACCATATTTGGAGGAAGAACATCAGGCTGCTGCTCTCGTAGCAGATCCGGTCGTAGAATATATGAGCGCATCAGATCTTAAGGCTCGAATAGCAAAAGTACAAGCAGATATGACCAAGGCAGCCAAGGCTATGGATTTCATGGAAGCTGCACGTCTGCGCGACGAGCTTCTTGCCCTTAAGGATCTTGCAACAGCTAAAGAAACGAATAGCCATGTATAAAAAGACTGACTTTCTGCCAACTACTGCCGATGAAATGAAAATGCTCGGATGGGAACAAGCCGACGTGATCATTTTCAGCGGAGATGCATATGTTGACCATCCTTCGTTTGGAGCATCAGTAATCGGACGCACTCTTCAGAAAGCAGGATACAAAGTTGCGATAGTACCTCAGCCTAATTGGCGCGACGATCTGCGTGACTTCAAAAAACTCGGCAAGCCGCGTTTGTTTTTCGGAGTTTCAGCCGGAGCCATGGACTCAATGGTGAATCATTATACGGCAAACCGCCGTCTTCGACATGACGATGCATATACGCCTGGAGGGAAACACGGTATGCGACCCGACTACCCGACTATAGTTTACTCAAAAATACTGAAGGAGCTTTTTCCGGATGTGCCGGTGATTGCTGGCGGAATAGAAGCATCTTTGAGACGAGTAGCACATTACGATTATTGGGCAGACAAGCTTCGTCCCTCATTTCTTGCAGAATCAGCTGCAGATATGATTTCCTATGGAATGGGAGAAAAAACAATGCTCACAATTGCCGAAAGACTCAGCAAAGGAGAAAAGATCTCAGAAATCAAAGATATCCCACAGACTGTATTCTTTACCAATCCCAAAGATGCCACTGAAGATCCGGATAATACTATTGTTCTATCAAGCTTCGAAGAGTGTTTAGCTGACAAAAAGAAACAGGCACGAAACTTCCGCCACGTAGAAGAGGAAAGTAATAAATGGAGCGGTAAGACCCTCTATCAAGCCACTGGAGACAGGATGATACGCATAAATCCGATGTGGCCACCGATGACTCAAGGGGAGATCGATGCGTCATTTGACTTACCCTACACTCGTGTGCCCCATCCTCGCTACAGGGGGAAGACAATTCCTGCTTACGATATGATAAGGCATTCTATATGCATGCATCGAGGATGCTTTGGCGGATGTGCATTCTGTACTATTTCAGCACACCAAGGCAAGTTCATAGCATCCCGAAGCAAAGAGTCTATCCTAAAAGAAGCTCGGAAAGTGACAGAAATGGAGGATTTTAAGGGGTACATATCTGATCTTGGAGGTCCGTCTGCCAATATGTATGCAATGGGAGGTAAGAACAAGGAAGCTTGCAAGAGATGCGTCAGGCCTTCATGTCTGCATCCTAAACCTTGCCCAAATCTTGATACCGACCACTCTCCTCTCACTGATATTTACAAAAGCGTAGATGCTCTTTCTGGCGTGAAGAAATCGTTTGTTGGAAGCGGTGTTCGCTACGACCTTGCTATGGCACCTACCGATTCGCCTGACAAGACAAGGGCTAATGCTGAGTATCTGGAAGAGCTCATCGCTAACCATGTAAGCGGAAGGCTGAAAGTAGCTCCTGAACATACTTCAGATAAAGTGCTTGACTGCATGAGAAAACCATCTTTCAAGCTATTTTATGATTTCAAGAAAATTTTTGATAATGTAAATCGGAAGCATGGCCTAAATCAGCAATTAATACCATATTTCATTTCTTCTCATCCGGCTTGCCATGAAACAGATATGGCTGAATTAGCCTGTATCACAAAAGGACTAAACTTTCATCTTGAGCAAGTGCAAGACTTCACTCCTACTCCAATGACAGTAGCAAGTGAAATATATTACACCGGAATACATCCCTATACTGGAGAGAAAGTTTTCACAGCGACTACAGAAAAGGAAAAGCTGGCACAGCGCCAATTTTTCTTTTGGTATAAGCCGGAAATGAGGAATCAGATCACAGAAGAACTACAACGATTGCATCGCCCCGATCTTATTAGGGCATTATACCCCGGATATAATCAATCGAAAATGACAAAAAAATCGAATTATAATAAATACAATAACTCAAACAAACCCAATATCAAAAAGACAAGAAAATGAACAAATCAAGTTTAGCCATGGGCGCATTGATCCTGCCTCTCTGTCTTGCTACAACCTGTAAAGAAGGAAGCGCGGAGGAGAATGTGATCGAAAAGCCGGAAATCAACATCGTTGACGGCCAGATGACACCGGAAGTGCTTGAAGCACTCGGTCAGGTGAACGGTGCTGTAGCATCTCCAGATGGAAAGACAATCGCCTTTACCATCAAGTATGAAGACATTAAGGAAAATAAAGGGAATTCAGAGATTTATACCGTTCCGGCTGAAGGTGGGGAAGTAAAGAGACTCACTCATACTTCAGGTTCGGAGGGTAATTTACAATGGATCAATGGAGGTGAACGTCTTGCTTACCTTGGTAAAGACACTCAGGGTAAAATGCAGATTTTCTCAATGGATCCGGACGGAAGAAACGTATCATGCCACTCTTCCGTAGAAAGCGGAGTGGAATGCTTCCTATTCTCTCCAGACTCCAAAAAAGTAGTATATTCTACTTCAATTAAAGATTTTAATCAAAAAGATTCCACCCTCTTTGCCGGCCTTGACAAGACAAGCGGCAGACTGGTAGATGATCTTATGTATAAACATTGGGATGAATGGGTTGAGGCTATCCCCCATCCTTTTGTGGCTGATTTTGACGGCGCTGATATTTCAGGAGCAAAAGACATAATGGGAGGTGAACCATTTGAATGCCCGATGAAACCTTTTGGTGGAGCTGAGTCTTTTGCTTGGAGTCCCGACAGCAAGAAACTCGTATATGTAAGTCGTAAACTTGCAGGTCAGGATTATGCTTTCTCCACAGACAGTGACCTTTTCCTTTATGATACTGAAAATGGTCAAACTGAATGCCTTACGCCAGGAGAAGAATGGCCCGGCTATGACACAGACCCTGCCTTCTCTCCCGACGGAAAAAGCCTTGCGTTTCTCTCAATGAAGACTGCTAAATATGAGAGTGACAAGAAACGCCTGATGGTAATGGATATGGCCTCACGCAGTGTAAAAGATCTGACTGAAAACTGGGACCGTTGGCCGGAAGGAATCGCTTGGACCCCTGATGGTAAGGAAATCGTTTTCAACGGATATAGCGATGGCGTTATGCCTATTTTCAAAATAAACGTGGCAGATGCAAAGATCGACGTTATAGCTGAAGGTCAGTATGACTATGTAGGTGTTCAGCTCCTTGGAAATACCGGCAAGGTAGCTTGTATGCGTCACTCAATGCTTGAGCCAAACGATATCTATGTTGCAGAAGCAGGAAATGTGAAACAACTGACAGAAGTCAACAAAGACATCCTTTCTCAACTTGCTGAAGTGAAAGTGGAGAAACATCTTGTGCCGACTACTGACGGCAAGGAAATGACTTGCTGGGTAATACTTCCTCCAAATTTCGATCCCAACAAGAAGTATCCTGCAATTCTTTATTGCCAGGGTGGTCCACAGCAAGCTGTCAGCCAGTTCTGGAGCTATCGTTGGAATTTCCGCATCATGGCATCGCAAGGGTATGTGATTATTGCTCCTAACCGTCGTGGTCTTCCAGGCTTCGGAGAGGAATGGAACCGTCAGATCTCAGGTGATTATGGTGGACAGAACATGCGCGATTATTTCTCTGCAACTGACTATATTGCTGCCCAACCATATGTAGATTCTAAGAAGATTGGTGCTATCGGAGCAAGCTATGGTGGCTTCTCAGTTTACTGGCTTGCCGGACACCATGAAGGACGCTTTGCAGCTCTCGTAGCTCATGCTGGTATCTTCAATATGGAAGCTCAGTATCTTGAGACAGAAGAAATGTGGTTTGCTGACTTCGATATGGGAGGCGCACCATGGGAGACTGGCAATGCGACAGCTCAACGCACATTTGCCACTTCACCTCACAAATTCGTCAACAACTGGACAGCACCTATACTTGTGACAGTTGGAGAGCTTGACTACCGCATCCTTGCATCGCAAGGAATGATGGCATTCAATGCAGCTAAGATGCACGGACTTGAAGCAGAGATGCTTGTATTCCCCGACGAAAACCACTGGATACTGAAGCCTCAGAATGCAATCCTATGGCAACGCACCTTCTTCAGATTCCTTGACAAATATCTCAAATAAAATGACTAATCCCGGAAGTTCTCAAAAATTTCCGGGATTCTTTTATAATCTTACGCCCATGCGGGTCATGATTATCTTAAGTAGTCGTATCCAATTAAACTATTTCTTATTAAATACTTTTAATACTTGGTTTACAAATTCTTCGGGAGTGGAAGGATAAGGAATCTCCCCGAAATTTGAATGACCACCATTATAGCAATAGCCCAATATCCATACCGGATCTATATCATCCCAGTTAAGAGAACGTTCAAGAGTATAAAGCCGGTAATTGTTTGCTTCTTTATCAGGAACAAAAGCAATGTAGCGTGCCAAAGGGATTTCTTTTGGTTCCGGCATGGTCCAAACTACAATACCTTCATCTCCCTCTCCTATGATATCAATTTTTATCTCCCCTTGTACTGACAAATAATACCCAATCTGTTCAAGTAAATAAAATATCGCATCATCTTCATTCGACAGAATTTCTATGCTATCTGCAGAGGGAACGCATGTATCAGCAACATCTATTAGAAAATTGAATTCAAAACGATAGAGATCCATTTCTTTCAAGTTTGAATCTTGCCCTTCGAGTATTGCCTTAGCTGTTTGCTTTATTTTCTCATCTGCATTATCACTCTCAACAATTTTCTTTAATATTTCTTTCTCCTTTTCCTTTTCTCCCATTTTTGAATAGACCACTCCAAGATAGAACATTACGGCATAATCATCAGGTTGCTTTTCATTGGCAAATTCAAGAAAACGGCGAGCTTCTTTATATTTCCCATCATCCATTAAAGACATTCCTTTAACTAAGAGAGCCTCAGAATCGGAGGGATAGTATTTCAAATTAAGATCAAGCAGATCATCTTTAAAAGAATGATGATAAAGATAATATTCTATGGCATGAATGCCATCAAGCATATTCTTTAATCCTTCTTCTGCATTCAGTGACTCTCCATCATTCCAATCCCATTTGCAGCCATTGACACGACTATGCTTCAATATATCAATTCCCAATTTTGAAAGTGACTTTTGATCATCTATATACTGGAAAGCTTGTGCTTTTGCTAATCTAAAATCCAAACGATTAGGAAAAACTTCAATGCCTTCTCTGAGAGTTTCTAAAGCCAAATGAAGAATACTATCATTAGGTTCAACTATCATTTGAGAATTATTATAGATATCTTCAGGATTACCATTAGGATTTTCAGAAGCAATGAAACTTTTTGCTAACAAAAGAGTAGCTTTAGCTAAAAACAATTCTGGATTTCCTACATCATTTGATTCCCATTCAGCAAGGAAAATCTCAGCAAGTTCAGTATCTCCTTTGTCAAGAAGATCATAGAAAGATTGCTTAAATTCAAATGCATAAGTTGAAAAGATGACAAAAAGGAAAATAACAGTTAATAATTTCTTCATAACAAATTTTTTCGTAAAATTAACTAAATAATCTCATATTATCAAGAAATCATCATAATATCCATCTTAAATCATTTTTCAACATCACCGAGTTGAGGCTTAGAGTTAATAAGACAATCTGCCTTCCGAGCTGAAATACGGCAAAATGTTACGTTAAGAGTCCATCTCATAAAATTTAGAGGGTAACTTGAAATCAAGTTATCCTCTAAATTTATTAGTGAATTATATCTATATATATGTATTAAAAGTTATATCCTATCTTTAGATTGAAGCAGTTAGAAGCGTCTGCATGCTTTGGAGTCCAACACAGAGCTTGATAGCCAATACCTGCATATACCTTCCCGAAGTTGAGGCCGATCATTGGGTTGACAACTACTGCACCCCAGTCGGTATGTTCGGTATTGATAGCATATCCAAGATCAAGTGAGAAGAAAGGCTTGAATCCACCCATATTGCCACTTACATCACCTCTCACGAAGATAGGGATTAGAGGACCATTGTCGAAGTTCCACTGTTCCGTGATACCAATACCAGCACCCAAACAAATATTTTTGGTCATCATCTCGTGTATACCACCTTGAACGTTGAAGCGACATGTGTTTCCACCAGCAATCACTGGCTGAAACTCTACAAAAGGAGTGATTGCAAACGCAGAGGAGAAAGCGGCAACGATGCCTACAAGTGTAAGGAATAATTTTTTCATAGTAAAAAAGATTAATATTTATATTTTTTGTACATAAAACACCGTTACACACCATACGGTTCATACAAATATAAAAGAAAGACCACCTCAGCAGTCTTTCTTTTATATTATAATATTTTATATTTGGCTCTTAGAACCGAACTCCAGCGGAGACAATAATCTGATTATTGTTGAGACTTAGCTTAGAAGTCGGGCTTGGAATCTGAGGATTAGCAGGGTCGGGAGTATAAGCATGATACTCACTTGTCATTCTCTTATGTACAAAAGCTCCATCAATATAGAAATTATTGAAGTTGTAGCCCAGACCACAAGTTATATAATTTGTGGAATTATCCATTCTATAATTGGTCATGGTGCCAGAGGTATATATGAGCATTGACCCATCCTTAGCCTCATTTCTAACAGGTGAAGATACATATGAATATCCTGCACGAACACTGAATCTTGGGGTGATCCTATATTCAGCTCCTAAACGTATGGTAGACGTTGACTGATAATAATCTTCTATGTCGGCATTCGTTGCATACCAAGGATCTGTATTAATCAAAGCTGGAGAAGCTTTCTGTGCAGGTGCATAATATGGCCAACCCCAATCATTAAAACCATCATCATATCCATAATCATAATAGCCGCCACCTCCGTTGTAGAAACGCATTTTATTATAACGCTGCCACTCATAGTCAGCACTTACAATTAGGTTTCTGCCAATTACACCTGCCGCACTAACAGTAAGACGCCATGGGGTTCTAAAATTGTAAGAATTTAGTCCCCATTGCCCACCATTGGTCACAGCATAATTATCTTGCATATCCGGAATATATACGCTATAATTATAATTAGTCGATGCAAGGTAGCTTTCATTAATAGAATACCAGGTTGGAGAGGCGAAAGAAACTCCAAGTCGAAGTTCTTGTATTGGTCTATAAATAAAACCAACCTTAATATTATATCCGGTGCCGCTTGCATTATAGCGATTGGTCATGCTCCACTGTGAGGAACTATTTTCAACCCCTTCCGGATTGTCAACTACAGCATTTTGCAGGTTTTCTCCCCAAATTGCAGTCATACTGTAATTCAAATTTACAATACCGAAATCAATGCCCCAGAAAACTTTATTAGCAACATTTCCACCGACGGCAATGTTATATTCATCTGCACTTCCTGATGTAGTCACATCAAACGCTCCGGATCCTGAAGTAGTAGCACCCCACTGTCCAATCCAATCAGGTTGATCATCGTCACCAGAGGGCGTGATGAAATAACTATTGTATCCAAGAATGGACAACCATGGAGCAGCATATCCGCCATCATTGGGATTATACGGATCAAATGACACAAAGCCATCTGAATCAAAGAGTGCTGACACGTCTGCTACGGTCACTCCTTCATTATTACTGCTACCTGCAATATAGTTGGTCATTGAATTACTTAGCGTTGGCACAAGACCACTATAATGCTGATTAAATGAAGCTGCTCGGTTGTATGTAAAACCAATATTTATATTGGGCATTACTGAATTTGCGAGATTCCAACTTGCTACACCTCCAACATTGTTAACAAGAAACTTTGTTTGGTTTTGAGTATTTTTAACACCTTGAGTCTCAGACGTGGCATTTTGAATATCTACATCCATGGTGATACCAATCTCATTTCTTCTATATACTCCAAGTCCAGCTGGATTAGTCGAAATAGAACTCAAGTCACCTCCCAGAGCTCCAAAAGCTCCGCCCATACCCATATATCTCGCAGTTCCTTTCATATCAGGTTGGGAAAAGCGAAATCCGTCAATAGCACTCTGGGCATCTGCCATAAAGGGTACAGCCAAAGAAGCCGCAAATAAATATATTTTCTTCATATAGATTCAATTTAAGTTTTCATCTACGGCCTCCGCGACCACCGCCGCCTCCGCCACTGCTTCTATGACCTCCACCAAAGCTTCCTGATCCGAAAGAACCATTACCACTTGACCGATTTGAGTTGTAGCTACCGGAATTTCTTGTAGAATTAGTATTGGTGTTGTTACGATTATTGTTGTAGCTATTGTTTCGGTGAGAATTATTGGTATTGTTGTAAGAGTTGCCTCTGGAATTGCCTGTATTTCTATTATTAGAAGATCCATTGCTAACAGTTCCATTGCCACTTCCTGTATACCTATGACCGTTATTTCCGATTGTGTATCCTCTATTATTGCCGGTAGAAGAAGCATTTTGCTTATTGGAATTATTTCCGGAAGAGCCATAAGAACCTCTATGGTTGCCAGCAATACTCCACTGAGATCCAGAAGAAGGACGGTTGCCATTTTGTCCGGCCACAGCACTTCCAGGACGGGAAGAACCCGGATTACGGTGATTTCCAGCCCACCCTATGCCAGGATTTAACGGACGATTGCCACCGGGATTCCAAGATCCGTTCGGACCTCCCCATGAAGGACCCGGCCCCCAAGCGGGACCACCCCAACCCCATGACCACGACGGGCCCCATGCCCATGATGGACCCCAAGACCAAGATGGACCCCAGCCCCATGACCACGATGGACCCCAATACCATGGATCATACCATCCACCAATACTCCATCCACCGAAGCCTATATTCCATGCCCAAGGATCATAATACCCTCTATAATAAGGCCATCCATAGCCATAAGTAGGCAAAAATGCAGGGGTCAGACCATTATATACGATCTCCACATTGCCATAAGAGTTTTGAAGCACATCGGCAAGCAGTTGGGAATTGTCGAGCACGATGGTTGGATTATAATATTTTTGGATTTGTTGAGTATACACGAAATCCTCTTCAGAACTTACTTTTGCTCCTATTGTATCGATTGGTGTGGTATAATACTGCCCGCGAAGATTGTATGCATCCACATCCATATCACTGAAATTTTCGATATAGTTGGGATTTTTCTTTTTTGCCCCGACATATGTATCTTTCTTCGGATTATAATATATATCATCAACATAATCGTCGGCAAAAACGGCTACAGGAGCCATTGTACCGAGCCCCATAGCCAAAAGGAGTAGATTTTTTAATTTCATAGCGCGATTGTGTTAGTTTGTTTTTATTTATATGACAATCAAATTAACGAATGGTTTAAAAGATCAGAATTTGAGATAGAAATCTTTACACAAATTTCGATAAAACTCAGTAGGCTCCCCTCTCTTAGTCTCCAAGGTCTCTTCTTGAAAGAGGTTTTTCTCGTGAAAATCATCCGAAATGCCTCGTTTCCACTGAAGAAGAACTCTTTTATATGGTGCATTCTCATGACCACGAACAAGACATTTTCTCATCAATGAATATCCAAGATTTCGAGCCTCTTCTTCTAATGATGAGGTAAAATCTGATGGCACCACTATTGCTAAAGAGCCATACGGACTTAACATGGAAATAGAATCATAAAGAATTGACGAGGGAGAAAGTGAGTCTTGATGCCTTGCTCTTTCTCGAGAGGTAGTAATTTTGCTAACTCCTGAATCAAAATATGGCGGATTCGAGACAATCAAATCATATGATTGATCATGACTACTATTTAACTCAGTAGGAAAACATCCATAAATGATATGTATTCGATCAGACCAAGGAGAATTCTGAACATTTTCCAAGGCTTCTTCAGTAGAAGCCTCATCAATGTCAATACCCGTTACTTCTGCTTCAGGACTTCTTTGCGCCATAATAAGTGCTATTAATCCGCAACCTGTCCCAACATCAAGTATTCTTCTCGCTCCAATCACATCTGTCCAACATCCTATGAGCACACCATCTATTCCAACCTTCATTGAACTTCGATGATGGCTTATAGAAAACTGCTTGAACATGAATTGAGAATTATTCTTACTCATCTATGATTAATTACGCCATATGATTGACTTTTTTACTTTATCTCAACTTCAACGACTTCTCAACGGAGGCAGAAAAGCATCTTCAAGATAGTCGAGCTTATAGTCATCCACACTCCCACTCACTAAAGCCACGTCAAAACGATAATAAAAATCGAAGTCTTGAGTCTGAAGATAAGAATTAGCTCCTCTCACTACATTTTTAATCTTCTCAGCTGTCATTGCTTCAGCCGGGTCTATGTCTCTGTCTGATCTCGCTTTTACTTCAACAAAGATAAGGGTCTCTTCTTTCTGAGCGATGATATCTATTTCACTTCTTGAAGATTTCGGACGCCAGTTTCTTTCTCTTACTGTATAACCTTGAGAAATAAGATGTTCGTAGACTATATTTTCAGCTTGCTTACCCCATTCTCTTGCTTCATTTTTCTTCTTATCAGCCATTTCAAAAAGCCTTGAACGACATATCAAGACCTTTGACACTATGAGTAAGCGCTCCAACTGAAATAAAGTCAACACCAGTCTCACCGTAATCTCTAAGAGTATCGAAAGTTATACCACCCGACGACTCTGTTTCAACTCTACCATCGACAAGAGCTACTGCATCACGTGTCAACTCGGGCGTGAAATTGTCGAACATGATTCTGTCGACACCCCCTATTTCGAGAACCTTGCGAATATCATCAAGGGAACGACATTCCACTTCAATTTTAAGATCTTGCTTTCCGTTGGCCATACAATATTCTTTAGCGCGTTTTACGGCCTGCTCAATTCCTCCGGCAAAATCCTCATGATTATCCTTAATGAGAATCATATCAAAAAGACCAATACGATGGTTGGTGCCACCTCCAATTCTGACAGCTTCTTTTTCAAGCATACGCATTCCGGGAGTTGTCTTACGAGTATCCAGAACACGAGTTTTCAACCCTTTTAATTGATCTTGATATTTTCTTGTCATCGTGGCTACCCCACTCATTCGTTGCATAATATTGAGCATAGTTCTTTCTGCAATCAGAAGACTTCTAACCGGTCCCTCAGCGATAAAAGCAATATCTCCAGGATTTACTTCGGCTCCATCATTAATGTAGACTTCAATTTTTATGGTAGGATCAACCTTATGAAGAACTTTTTTTGCTATCTCTACTCCTGCAAGTATACCTTTTTCTTTAATTAGAAGTTTAGAGCGCCCCATAGCATCAGCAGGAATTGTAGATAAAGTAGTGTGGTCTCCATCACCTATGTCTTCAGCAAATGCGAGTTCAAGAAGAGCGTCAATAAGTTCATCTTTAGTTTTCATAATTCAAAAATCTTAGCTAATTTTGCAAATAGAAGATATATTTTTACAAAGTTAATAAAAATTATGGAAATTACTCTAATAACTGTGGGAAAAACCACAACCGATTATCTACAGACCGGTATAAATGAATATATCAAGAGACTTAAAAGATATATTCCATTTACCACAAAGCATCTTCCCGACATAAAAAATGCCCGAAAACTCTCAGAAAGTCAACAAAAAGAAGAGGAGGGAAAGTTGATATTAGCTGAGTTATCCGCCTCTGATCATGTAGTGCTTCTTGATGAGAGAGGAATGATGCTGACTTCACGAGAATTTTCTGATTTTCTGCAGAAAGGGATGTTGGGTGGCAAGAAAAGAATGATCTTCATAGTAGGAGGACCATATGGTTTCTCGCAGGCAGTATATGAACGAGCGAATGCAAAATTGTCATTTTCAAAAATGACATTCAGTCATGAGATGATTCGCCTATTCTTCACAGAGCAAGTATATCGAGCTATGACAATTTTAAAAGGAGAACCATATCATCACGACTGACAATGTCAAGTTAAAATCTTATCTTTTAAGTGCATGTTTTAGTTCAGATAAAAACCCCTTATGATGATTCGCCAGTTCGGGATGAGCTTCCAAAAATATCTGAATACCTTGTTTTATTAGATCAGGACATTTACGAGTATCCTCTTTTCCTTTAAGTTCACTGCAAAGACTACGTTCACCATTTTCTTTTGTGAATCGATCAAGAAGAGCTTTGGTATTCCACATCACCTTTGCCTTATCTTCTGGTCCGTATCCTTTTGAAAGCAATCCTTCCGCCACTCCCAGAATAGAAATGACGCCGCAGATGCCTCCAGATCCGGCGAAACCTGTACCGAAAGCAGCCCCAATACGAGCAGCTTCTTTTTCCTGCAAATCAATTTTATCAGAAAGAGACATCAGCACACACTGGGCACAGCCGTATCCTTGGTTTCGAAGCTCAATAGCATGATCTTGACATTTCTTGATGGCTTTAGCTATATTATCGTTTGTTTCCATATCTATGAATTGTATAGTGAAGTTGTTTATATGGCAAAGTTATAAAAACTATCGGAAAAAAACAATACCTTTCATCTTTTTCTATAAATCATTTGCCAAAACACATTTTATTTTATGAAGTTGTTTCGCAGATAGATTAAATTTGTATTGATGGATTGAAAAAAAATGTTTAAATTTGCAAAGAATATCAATACATTTTATGAATTGACCTAATAACCAAATACAATGAAACCAATCAAACTAATGTTGACGGCAACGGGGCTTGTCTGCGCTTCTCTTGCATTAAGTTCAGTGCAAGACGTTAAGCATCAGCCTATGCCGGACGTAAATCAGGTAGTGGATAATACTCCTGATAGTATCAATAAAGCAAGGACAGCACGTCCGGTATCAGGATCATCCCGTATTGGCAACAATCCTGTTCTGTTTCTTGTGGGAAACTCCACGATGCGTACCGGCACACTTGGAAATGGCGACAATGGACAATGGGGATGGGGCTATTACGCTCCAGATTTTTTCGACAAGAACAAGATAACTGTAGAAAATCATGCACTGGGTGGTATGAGTAGCCGTACCTTCTATAATGTATTGTGGAAAGACGTTCTTGAAGGTGTACGTCCAGGCGACTGGGTTATTATTGAACTTGGGCACAATGACAATGGACCGTTCGATAGCGGTCGGGCAAGAGCCACAATTAAAGGTATTGGAGATGAAGTAATGCCAGTAGTCATTAAAGAGACCGGAGTACGAGACACTGTCTATTCATATGGCGAATATATGCGACGCTATGTAAGGGAAGTCAAGGCAAAAGGAGCTCACCCAATTCTGTTTTCACTCACTCCACGAATGGCTTGGGACGACAAAGACAGTACTAAAGTGACTCGTGTAGACAAGACATTTGGTCTTTGGGCTAAGCAGGTCGCTGACGCGGAAGGCGTTCCTTTCGTAGATCTTAACGATATCACTGCATCAAAATTTGAGAAATTTGGCAAGGAAAAGGTTAAGACCATGTTCTATCTTGATAGAATCCACACATCAGCATTTGGAGCAAAAGTCAACGCGCAATCAGCAGCAGAAGGTATCGCAGCTCTTGAGGGAGTAGAACTGAAAGATTATCTGCTCCCCTTCCCTGTTGATACAATCACTGGAAGGAGCAGACAACCAGGCAAACCTATCCTATTTACAATAGGCGATAGCACTGTTAAGAATGAAGATAAAGATGAAGATGGAATGTGGGGATGGGGAAGCGTAATAGCAGAACTTTTCGATCCTGAAAAAATCACGGTAGAAAACCATGCGATGGCTGGCAGAAGTGCCAGAACTTTCCTTGATGAAGGAAGATGGGACAAAGTCTACAATGCCCTCCAACCTGGCGACTACGTGATCATGCAATTCGGACATAATGATGGAGGCGATATTAATACAGGGAAAGCTCGTGGCGAACTCCATGGATCAGGACCGGAAAGCAAGGTATTCAAAATGGATAAAACAGGTATCAATCAAGTTGTCTATACGTATGGTTGGTATATTCGCAAGTTCATAATGGACGCAAAAGAGAAGGGTGCTATTCCTATTGTATTGAGCCATACTCCACGAAACAAATGGAAGGACGGCAAAATAGAAAGTAATGCCGATAGCTATGGCAAATGGGCTAAAGATGCTGCAAGAGAAGCAGGTGCATATTACATTGATCTTAATTCAATCTCCGGAAAGAAATTCCAGGCTTTGACAGCAGATGGCACTCCTCCTTACTTTAAAAAAGACCATACTCATACTTCTAAGAAAGGTGCTCGCCTAAATGCGTCAAGCATTGCGGAAGGTCTTCGCTCCACCGATTGCTCCCTTCAGGAATATCTTCTTCCAATATTTCCCAAGACTTTCATGATGGATGCAACAGTGCCGGCTTATGATGAGTTTGACGGATATGGATACGACTTTGGTTCAAAACCATCTGCAAAAGGAACTGATCCATATTTTTTCTCAGTTAGGGTTCCTGACGGCAACTATGTTGTGACAGTAAAACTCGGAGACAAAAAGCGTAAATCTCATACAGTAGTTAGAGCTGAAAACCGTCGCCTTATGCTTGATGCAGTCAATCTTCCGAAGAATAAATTTGAGGAATACACATTTATTGTCAATAAACGCTCTCCCGGTATCAACCTAAAAGATACGGTCAAGCTAAACCCAAGAGAAATTGGAGTATGCAACTGGGATGATAAACTTACTCTCGAATTTACCGGGAATGCTCCGGCAGTAGAAAGTGTAACTATCAGACCGGTAGATGATTCTGATAATGTCACTACACTTTTCTATTGCGGCGACAGTACTGTTGTGGATCAAGCAGAGGAACCCTGGGCAAGTTGGGGACAAATAATACCTGCATATTTCGACAATAACATAGCAGTTTCAAATCAGGCAGAAAGTGGACAACGCACGTCTTCTTTCTTCGCAAGCAAGAGATATGAAAAAGTCCTTTCAATGGCAAAACCTGGTGACTACGTATTTGTAGAGTTTGGTCATAATGATGAAAAAGATAAGGGTCCAGGATCTGGAGCATACTATAATTATGCCCATAATCTCAAAATTTTCGTAGACCGAGCACGTCAGAAAGGTTTAAATGTAGTATTCCTAACTCCTACTGCACGGCGAAGTTTCGACGAAAATGGCAAGAATAAGAACACTCATGGAGATTATCCTAAAGCAATGAAGGAAGTTGCAGCGAGAGAGAATGTTCCTGTCATTGACATCACGGAAATGACCACCATACTCTATGAGACACTGGGAGAAGAAGGAAGCAAGAAGGCCCTTGTGCATTACCCTGCAAACACTTTTCCCGGACAA
>CAZGGB010000023.1:0-36225 GCA_964525115.1 uncultured Sangeribacter sp.
AATATAGTTAACCAATAAAATTTTTTTTTGTCTACTTTTCGTGGGGCAGTGCACACCAAACGCCTCCCACCACCGGGAGGCGTTTGTCAAATCTTGGAAAAACGGCAGAAATGACTAAAAAAACCTTGGAAAAACGGCATTTTTAATACTTTTTTACTTGGAAAAACGGCATAATTTATTTATTTTTGCACTCAATTTAATATATACCAAATAATTATGCAGCTAACAAGGAATCTCACAACATTTTTGAATGAATTTTATGATAATCACAAGACTGCCCTTATGCTTACAGGGGCTCGCCAAACAGGAAAGACATACGCTATAAGACAACTTGGAGAACGATACAAATCCTTTATTGAAATCAATTTTATAAAAACCCCGGAAGCTATAGAATTGTTCAAAAATGTGTATTCTGCTGATGAGATTTTGCTGCGATTGACAGCATTTACAAAACAACCATTGTTAAAAGGAGAGACTCTAATCTTCTTTGATGAGGTGCAAAAATGTGATGATATTGTCACAGCTATAAAATTTTTAGTGGATGAAGGGAGCTATCGTTATGCATTAAGCGGATCTTTATTGGGTGTGGAGTTGAAAGATATTAGGTCAGTACCTGTCGGATATTTAAGCATTAAGGAAGTTTTTCCACTTAGTTTTGAAGAATTTCTCATCAATGTCGGGGTTGCGCCAAGAATATTCGAGCATCTAAGAAAATGTTGGCAAGAAATCACTCCAGTAGATCAACTGATACATGAAAAGCTAATTTCCCTTTTCCGACTATATACAATAGTTGGAGGAATGCCAGCCGCTGTAGAGCGTTATATATCCACTAACGATTTGAATATTGTCGCTGATATCCAGAAAGATATTATCACCCTCTATAAAAAGGACATATCGCAATACGCACAAAAGGACAAACTCAAAATCAAGGAAATCTTTGACCTTATTCCCTCCGAACTCGATGCTAAAAATAAGAGATTCATCCTTAAAAGTCTTAACGAACATGCCAAATATGACCGGTATGAGAATGCTTTCTTATGGCTTAAGAATGCAGGGGTTGCGATTCCGGTACTCAATGTCACCGAACCTCGGATTCCATTGAAATTGACAGAGACTCGCAATCTTTTCAAACTCTTTTCTAATGATGTAGGATTGCTGTCTGCACAATATGCCGATGGTATCATGGTATCGATACTATCCGGGAAAATAGATGTCAACTTTGGAGCAATATTTGAGAATGCAGTAGCCCAAGAACTTCTTTGCCATGAAGTACCTCCATATTATTTCAATTCTAAACGAATGGGAGAACTGGACTTTATAATTGCAGAGAATGATGCAGTGATACCAATAGAAGTCAAATCAGGAAAAGATTACGAACGCCATAACGCTCTTAAAAATGTAATGGAATGCAAGGAATATGGAATAGGGAAGGCGTACGTATTATGTGTAGGTAATATTGAGAAGAAAGATAAAATCATATATGCTCCTATCTACATGACAATGTTTATTGCCCCTCCCAAAAAGCGCGCTGATATCTATAAAATTGATATCTCCGCACTAAAATAATATATAGAACTTTATCTTAAAAGATACCATAAACATATAATTTCACTTTAAAATAAGCGAATATTTCAAATTTTTGCTTTAAAGGCATTGCAAATAAGTAGCTCGCAAAAATTAATGATATGATAAATGCGAGATAATCTTGAGGCAGGTTGGCTGCGGAGTGAAAGAGCTTAGCGAGCTAAGCGACTGAACGACAATGCCAAGATGACCAAGATTAGCCGCAGTTATCATATCAAGATCTTTCAAGCTGCTTGGTTTTCATATATCGTTTAATTTTTGTGAGCTACTTATTAAAAAAAGTTTATAATTTTGCGGATGCAGACCGACTCTCAGAAGCCCCGGTCCGGTGCTAACGCGAGTGGGAACGAAGGTCTATAAAATTTCCGTACTTGACATATAAAAAAGCGGCTCACATCCAGTATGTGAGTCACACCTTGCGTATTTATAAAAATTTAATTTATAAATAATTATCAATTATCCTAAGTGGTGTTGAAAAAATAACTATTCCTTTCCCCGAGCTGACGCTCGGGGCTAACAAGATTGGCAGCTCTCCAGGCTGATCCGCAGCAAAACCTTACCAACTTATTTTTTAACGATTACTAAATTCAAAATGCAATATTATTACACTTATTCATAAATCATTTCTACATGTCCTATTGCCAACTCGGCTGCGAGAAGGACGGGGATTCGGCTCGTTTGATCTACTTGAGCCTGCACGGCATAGCCTGTGGCTGCTCCTTGATAAGTATATTCGAAAGAGACCGAAAATGTGGAATATCCACCGAATGAAGACTCACCATTATATGTCACAGTCACAGATTGGGCATACCCGCCATTGATAGGTATTGTCACTTGCTGTCCCGGCGACATACTTGCAAAATCAATTTCATGGAAATAATAGAACATGCCAAGCATATCGGCTGTGACTGTCACTGCTTCCATTGTCTGAGCATCAGCATCCAGTTGCCCTTGCCCTTGAATATTCTTATAGTTTGCAGGATTGGATGCTACGAATCCGTTGCTACGGTATTCCATTACCTTTGGTTTCAAATACCAGCCATTTTCATAGTCTACAGTCTCACGGCTATAAGGGGTCCCCGGCGTCATAGTGGCATTAAGGGTATCACTTACGCAAAAGATTCGACCCTCCCAAGGGATTGTATTGCCATCGAGAGTTGCGTTATATTGATCACCTTGCGAAGAAAGAGTCACCTTTCCATGACCTATATTCACATCGACAAGCCCCCAATGATAATGCACATTATAAGGAAGTTCCTGATAAGGGATCTGCACCTGAGCCATTCCTGTAAGAGCCGCTACAAAAGCGAAAAGCAGTAGAATCGTCTTTTTCATAGTAAAATCAGTTAAATAATTACAATTCGTGAGTTATTTCTATCATATTAAGATTAATTTTACTTTAAAAACAATCCATACTCACAAAGGTTGAACAAAGGTTGTTAGAATGTGAACAAAAAAAGGACGCACAAGCCGTGCGCCCCAAAGAGTTTATTTGAAGATGAAAAGCGATCAGATATTCATCAGATAGCTCTTGAAGTCATCAAAATCAGATGTCATAGCCACCGACTGCTTTTCTCCTTTCATGAATTCTTGCAGGCGCTGGGGAATTTCGAGCTCGCAACCGATTATTTTTGTGACAGTATCATGGAATTTTGCCGGATGAGCAGTTTCAAGGAAAAGCCCGGTCTCACTATCCTTCAAGAGCTGTTTCAATGCTAAATATCCACATGCTCCATGTGGATCAAGCACATAACCAGTCTCTTCATAACACTTCTTCATTGCCTCGGCTATCTCAGAATCACTAAACGTGGTGCCGCTGATCAAGGAAGCTATCACTTCATGCTTTCCTGCATAGAGGTCGATAATTCGGGCAAAATTGCTTGGATCTCCCACATCCATTGCATTTGCCAGAGTCTGTACACTTGCCTTGGGATTGTATTCGCCAGTAAGAAGATAATTATAAAAGATATCGTTTGCATTATTTGCGGCAATAAACCGCTTAATGGGCAGTCCCATCTTATGAGCTATCAATCCGGCAGTAATATTACCAAAATTACCACTTGGGACACAGACTACAATATTCTCTCCCTTCCCTTTGGCCTTCAACTGAGCAAAGGCACTAAAATAGTAGAACGCTTGAGGAAGGAAACGAGCTACATTGATCGAATTAGCGGAAGTCAGGAGCATTTTTGAATTAAGGTCCTCGTCAAGAAAGGCACTCTTCACAAGCTTCTGACAGTCGTCAAAGTTTCCGTCAACTTCAATAGCCGTAATATTCTTTCCGAGAGTAGTGAATTGACACTCCTGAATGGGGCTGACCTTCCCTTTCGGATATAGAACATAGACATGTATTCCGTCTACTCCAAGAAAACCATTTGCCACAGCAGATCCGGTGTCGCCACTTGTAGCAACAAGCACATTGACAATTCTGCCATCAGAATCCTTATTAATGAAATATTGGAGCAATCGAGCCATAAAACGGGCTCCTACATCCTTAAATGCCAAAGTCGGACCATGGAAAAGCTCAAGACTGTAAATATCTTTCTCGACTTCCACCACTGGAGTATCGAAAGAAAGTGTATCCCTCACTATTTTTTCCAAAGCCATTGGCTCCACATCCTCTCCGAAGAAAGCCTCAGCAACTCTAACTGCGATATCTTGCAGCGAAAGCGTGTCAATATTATCGAAAAACTCTTTGGGAAGTTTTTCAATTCTTTCGGGCATAAATAGACCCCGGTCGGCTGCAAGACCTTTCACTACTGCATCGCAGAGTGTTACTTCCGGAACTGTATGATTAGTGCTGTAATATTTCATTTTTTTTGTAATGCATAATTCATAATACATATTTTTCTTCTGAATCCCAGATAGTTAAACGATATGCATCAGAATTTATTCTATTAAAAATTATATTATTTTCATAAATTCTTGCATGAATTGTCCGAGTCTTAGCAAACCATAGGAGCCTTTAGCGCAAGATGCTTCTGAGAATGTCTTTACTTCGTCAGGAGATATGCCCTTATGCCAGATTGTGAATGGAACCGGTTCTCCTTTATGGACACGCAATTCAACTGGTGTAGCATGGTCTGGCAAGAGTGCTATTGCCAGAGGCTCTTCCCATTTTGACACCTCTTCGACTATTGGTGCTACAATTCTATGATCGAGATTCTCTATAGTCTTTATCTTAAGCTCCAGATCGCCGTCATGCCCTGCTTCATCAGAAGCTTCAACATGAAGAAAGACAAAATCAGAATCTTTTAGTGCAGTTATAGCAGCCTTTGCCTTCCCTTCATAATTAGTGTCGGCAAGTCCGGTAGCCCCTTCCACATCAATAGGAGTCAGTCCGGCATATCTGCCGATACCTCTTATAAGGTCTACTGCTGTAATCACACCACCTGATTTAATAGAAGGGAACATTTCTTGAAGCGTAAGCATCGCCGGACGATAACCGCCACTCCATGGCCATATGGAATTTGCCGCAACCTTTCTTTCTTTATTAAATGGATGATTATTCAGTAGATTTTGTGATTTCAATATGAGATCATTGATAAGGTCAGCTGTTTCTTGAGGAGTCAACCTTCCTTCTTCAACCGGAGCATTTTCCACGGGACAGACAAGCAATTTACTCCATTCCTCGCCGGGGTGGTCGTGGGGAGGAGCACACTCAATATACTTGCTTCCTCCTTTGATCACCAGCAGATGGCGATATTGTATCCCCGGGATAAACTTCACATTTTCGGATCCTAATTCTTTATCAAGAAACTCTATGAGTTTTTTTCCTTCTTGACTTGAAAGATGACCTCCATGGTGATTCTGAATTTTCCCATCGGCAAGAGTTATGATATTGCATCGCAAAGCCAATTCATCTGGCGCAAGATCATAGCCTATACTGGCGGCTTCAAGTGGGCCACGACCCTCATAAACCTTCGTCATATCATAGCCTAAAATGGTAGCATTTGCAACTTCACTACCAGGCTGAAGACCATCAGGAATTGTGACAAGAAGTCCTGAACGGCCCATTTCGGCAAGACGATCGAAAGCCGGCGTAGAAGCATATTCGAGAGGAGTCTTTCCCCCGAGACTGGCAACCGGATGGTCGCTCATGCCATCGCCTAAAATTATAAGATGCTTCATCAATTGTTGGCAGTTGAGATAATATTTGCAAAAACTCCGGCAGCTGTCACTCCGGCACCCGCTCCATACCCTTGGATAAGCATCGGATATTTCTTATATCGTTCTGTAGTGAGCATCACAATATTATTTGATCCTTCAAGTCCATAGAAAGGATGAGAAGAATCCACAGCCTCCAGACCAATACTCATCTTACCCATTTCCATCCTTGCCACAAAACGCCAGCGTTTACCTTCCGAGTCCAACACCTTGCGTTTTTCTTCAAAATCTGCATCCAGCTCGGGAAGACGCTTCCAGAACTCTTCTATTGGTCCATTCATAAGGTCCTCCGGAATGAAGAGATTTCTTTCCACCTCGTCCTGCTCCACTTGATAACCACCTTCTCGGGTAAGAATCACAAGCTTTCGCATCACGTCTACCCCACTAAGATCTATTCGAGGATCGGGTTCGCTATATCCAAGTTCTTTGGCAAGCCTAACAGTCTCAGAGAAAGGAACATCTTTGGAAATGGCATTGAAGATAAAATTGAGTGTTCCGCTTACGACTGCCTCAATCTTCAATATGCGATCGCCCGACGAACGAAGATCATTGATCGTGCCTATAATTGGCAATCCAGCTCCAACATTAGTTTCATATAAGAACTTGACCCCTCTGCTAAGAGCTGTCTCCTTAAGACTCTTGTAAATTTCGAATTTATTTGAAGCAGCCACTTTATTTGCAGCAACAATGTTGATGTTGTGCTCAAGGAATGTCTGATATAATTCAGCTATCTCCTTTGATGCAGTGCAGTCTACAAATACGCTATTGAAAATATTCATGCTGATCACCTCATCACGCAATCTTGACGGACTACTTGGAATTCCCTCCGATTCTAATAAATCTCTATATTTATAGAGATCGATTCCCTCACGCGAAAAGAGAGCCTTTCGACTTGAAGCGATACCTACGACATTCAATTTAAGCCTATGCGTCTTCATCAGTTCCTCCTTCTGAGAGGCAATTTGCTCTATGAGCATTCCTCCCACTGTGCCAATGCCACAGATGAAGAGGTTAAGTTCTTTATATTCACTGAGGAAGAATGAGTCATGAATCACATTGAGCGACTTTCTAAGGAATCGACCATCCACAACAAATGATATGTTGGTCTCACTCGCACCCTGAGCACACGCTATCACACTAATACCGCTTCGCCCGAGAGTACCGAATAGTTTGCCTGCTATTCCCGGAGTATGCTTCATATTCTCACCTACAATTGCCACAGTCGCAAGGCCCGACTCCACAAACATAGGATTCATCGCGCCGGTAGCAATTTCCTTTTCAAATTCATGATTGAGCACCCTGACAGCCTCTGCAGAATCATCATCCCTCACTCCGACTGATGTTGAATTTTCGGATGATGCCTGTGAAACGAGGAATACTGATATCCCGTTGTCGGCAAGTGCAGAGAAAATTCTACGATTGACTCCAATTACGCCTACCATAGAAAGACCGGTCACGGTAATTAATGACGTTCCACTTATACTCGAAATACCTTTGATTGGTTTGCTGTCATCCTCAATATGCTCGCGAATCACTGATCCGGAGGCATCCGGATGGAATGTATTCTTTACAAGGATTGGAATATTCTTGACGCATACCGGATAGATCGTCGGAGGATAAATCACCTTTGCCCCAAAGTTTGAAAGCTCCATAGCTTCCAGATAAGTTAGAGAACTTATGGTGTAGGCTGTTGGAATAACTCGTGGATCTGCCGTCATGAATCCATCTACATCCGTCCATATCTCAAGCACTTCTGCATCAAGAGCAGCAGCTATTATAGAAGCCGTGTAATCACTACCCCCACGTCCGAGATTAGTAACTTCCCCTGAAATGGCATCAGTAGAGATGAATCCCGGCACTATATGAATGCCTTTAACATCAGATCCAAACTCTTCCATCACAAGATCATTTGTCAGTTCTGATGCAAGAAGTTGTCGGTTATGTTTGTTTTCTGTCTTAATAAAATTTCGAGAATCGTGAAGCAAAGAGCCGGGGATGAGTCTGGACACTATTTTTGAGCTGAGTCTCTCTCCATAGCTCACTATCAGTGCTCGAGTTTTCTCACTGAGGTCTTTAATCAAAGAAAGACCATGGTAGATAGAAGCTATCTCTGCAAGGAGTGTGTCGATTTCTTCAATCAACTCTTCCGGACGATCGGTGATAATGCTTCTGATAAGGTCATGATGCCTGCTATATAACTTTGCTACGCCCTCAAGATAGGAAGAATCGCCGGCAGCTGCCTTTAATGATGTATTCAGAAGCAAGTCAGTCACTCCTCCTAAAGCACTAACCACTACTATGCAGGGACACCCCTGTCCCTCAACTATTTTTTTGAGATTCGTGAGACCCTCATGAGAACCCACGGAAGAACCTCCGAATTTCAGTACCTTCATAATCATTTTTACCTTTAAAAATGCAAATTTAATCATTTTCATAATTATATGCAAAATTTAAATAGGAAAAATGGCAAAGTTCATCATTATTGCATAAAATTCCCATATTAATACACAAATTGCAATTTTTTGTAAAAAGGCACATCCAATTTTGGAAGTTTTTTTGAAAAAATTTTTTTTAATTTTCAATCTTTTGAGGAAACTTTACGTCTATCTTTATGAACAGACATCAATCCAGAGCGCAAGCTCCAGAAAGATGACCAGTGTAGCTATCAGATTCATGAATCCGAAAAAGACTTCTGACATAGAAATATTCAAAATCATAGTCAGCCAATATCAAGACCGGCTATTCCGCTTCGCATACATCCGAATAGGTGTCCGCGAAGTGGCAGAGGATATTGTGCAGGATGTCTTTTTAAGGTTATACCGTGTGATGATTGAAGGAAAAGAAATCAAGAATCACGAAGCTTATCTACTTCGGAGCATCAGTAATAGTTGCATCGACTGGCTTCGGAAGAAACGGGAAACGATCATCTCCATTGATGAGGCTGAGGATATTCCAGAAGAAATTGAAGAAGACATCTCGGAAGAATTCAGGAGAATTTCCCGCCTCCTTGATAAATTGCCTTTCAATCAAGCAGAGGCTGTGAGACTCAGATGCTATGACAATCTGACATTCCAGCAGATTGCTGAACTTCAAGACATCGCTGTGCCCACTGCTAAGTCGCGCTATCAACATGCTATCTGGTATATAAAAGAGAAGCTAAATCTAAATAAAAAACGAAAAAATAATAAAACATGAACGAAGAAAGAAAAACATATATGGCAGACGAAGACATTGAGGATCTTCTCTCACCGAAATGCGACTTTCATGCCTCTCCAGGGTTCATGGATAGAGTGATAGCTGAAGCTGAAGCATATTCAGCCCGCAGGCAGAGGCGTAGGCTATGGTGGATGTATTCAGGAGCAGCAGCGGCAGTAGCAGCATTGGTTGTAATTACTATTCTTGTAGGCAACAAAATGGAAACTCAACCTAATACACCCATAATTGCTTCCGTAGAGCCTGCAACCACCCACCCTACTCTTCCTGCCATTGAAGATGAAATTTATGAAGAAAAATCTGATAATGCAAATATTCAAATCGAAAAAAATAAGATAATGACTAAAAATAACGTCAAAAACAACGTTATTAAAAAAGAGAGTATGGAAAACTTGGGATCGATGGTTGAAATCCTTGAGACAACTTCGACTGAAGAAGTCAAGTATGATGTGTATGCTATAGTAGAAGGACCTATGGAATACCTGCAAGATATGGATCAAAAGAATTCAGCCAAGCTAATGCTATCAACGGATGAGTTTGATGAGTATACACGCCTTGTCAGACAGACATATATCGAAAGAGTCCGTTATGAAATAGCAGAAACAGAGACTTATATCCAAGAAATGCGTGAAAATGTATTAGAAAGTATTTAATATTTAAGGATTTTATCATGAAAAAGATTTTATATTTACTTATTGCTCTGGTAGCTACAGGAATTGCTACAACTAATATATCTGCTCAAGACAGCAACAGCTATCAAATGGCTTCTGCACCACAAGATGGATCATACAAATTTGTGATTGAAGGAAACGTTGCCTTAGACATTCCGGATTCATGCTATAATATTTATATTACAGATATCGACGGCAATATAACCGATAAAGATCTGGTGGCATGTGTAAAAGTCAAGAATAAGAAATTCCGCTATGAAACAAATATTGATGTCATAAAGCAAGGTCGCATCCGGGCAATTATGCCAGGCGATAATCTTGGTTCGGCATGGATAAATCTTTACTTCATACCTGGATTTACAATATATATGACAGTTCACGATGGCTATTACGACCTCCAGAATAGGGACCAATATAATTTTATGGTATCTGCATGGCAAAATGAAGTGCCAGTGTCCGCTCTACTGGCAAGATTAGGGATGGATTCCTCTTACAACGATCAATCTAATGCTACCACACAAATGTCGTTCGCTCTTGCATCATACAGGAATTTGATCAGCGATTATAAGCAACAGATAAATAATATTCAAAACATGGCAATAACTTATGATGAAAAGTCCAAAGCAATACAAAAACTATTAAATCGCATTGAGCAAATCAATGCCAAGATGGAACAGATCGTAGACAGTTATACAAACAATATGACCTTCTGAACACACCATGAAAACAAAACAACTTCTATTGACACTTTCACTGACTGCGGTTTTATATATAGTGGCGCACGGATCTTGCGCCACCTTTTTTATCATCTTGTCGCTTTACGCCGATAGGGTCTACGTATCAGGAATATTGGGAGATATAGGAGCAACCCAACCATCGACATTGCGAGGCCTCCTATGGTGCCGGCAGCCAATGGAAACCAGAAAACCTCTTTGGTGTCGCCAATAAGGAAGGGTATAAATCCAAGCACTGTAGACAAAACAGTAAGAAGAATAGGCGTTATCTTTATCCTTATAGCCCTGACAAACGTTTTGACCTGCGACATATTAGGATGTTGACTCTTTACAGACTTATATTCACTTACTACGTAGATTGCAGCATTAACTGTGATGCCCGATAGCAGAATGAATGATGCAAATCCACCTTGGTCAAAATTGAGCCGAAGCAAATAGAATGTTAAGAAAACTCCAATAAAGGATATCGGAATTATAAAGATAATCGATAATGGGGTTCGTAATGAATTGAACAATATCGAAGTGATGAAGAAAATTATCCCTACCACTAAAAGGAGCAGCCAGTATTTAGCCTTGTCATCATTAGGTCGCCATACATTTTTCTGATTCTCTGCCTTGTATCCAACGGGGAGAATAGAATTGATCTTTTCAATATCTTTCTCAAGCACCCTCTCCCCTTGCTTGGGAGAACCAATGTATTCAAATTGCAGGCACAATACGTATTCCTGATTTTTCTTCACTATTTCCTGTGGCATCTGACGCTTCTCAATAGGCCCGATATCCGACAATTTAAATATGCGCTCTCCCACTCTGAAAGGCTGATTCACAAGCGCAAAAATATCATACTTCATCCCTTGGATGGAATAGAGCCTAATAATCTCGCTCCCATTATCCGTTGGAATCGAACCGGCACTTATTCCTCTTCCAAATGTTGGCTCTATGGCAGAGAAAATTTGACTTGCACTCAGCCCTGCTTTTGCAAGAATGTCGCGGTCTATTTCAAGATAAAACTCAGAATAGTCATCTTTCCAATATGAGAACTCTGAAGCAATTGTCACCTCCTTGATTCTTCGGTGGGTCAGCAAAGTGTCGCGCATTCGGTATGCCCAGTCGTAAAGGTCATCGTAGTTATATCCTGTCAGCTTGATGCGGTAGCTGCCGGCTCCCTCGCGGACATCATTTGAGAAACCCATGTCGTCAAGGCCATATACGCTCCAACTACCTCCACCGAGAGTAAGGGCCTTTGAAACCACTTCACTTTTCAGGCGGTATGGAAAACCATCGTGTTGATGCTCTTTCTCAAAGAAAACAGAAATGGAAGCACGACGCGCACTCGATATGGAGGTCTGAAACTGCCTAATCTCAGGAAACTCCCCAAGATATACCTCCATCCTTTTGACGAGTGTGTTCATCTGTTCCAAGGTTGCCCCATTCGGGAGTGTAGCATTTATGCTCAACACCGGTTCTGAGTGGTCTCGATTCCAATATGAGCCGTCATATACCTTCTCTACGAAAAGACGGAGGGTGCCACCGAGGATTTTGTCAACCCAGGGTTTTACATTCTCACGATATGTAGATGATCCGAATATGGAGTTGTATCTGTCGGCAAACCATCCCTCACTCTCAATCTTGTCGGGAATCATGAATACCGGAAGTCCGAATGAAAGAATGGCAAGAATGATGAAAGCGACCCTGAACCTGACTACAAACCTCACGATCTTCTCATAAATTTTTGAAAGGAAGAGGGCCAGCCTGTGGCTAAGATGGATAAACTTGCCCCCTTTCCTACCTCTTTTGATATTGAGTCTTTCCACAAGTGCAGGCACAAGGAACAGGGCTACGACAAGCGAAACCGACAGGTTGATTATGACTACAGTTACGAAATCCTGAAGACTGAGGCGTGTCTTCTCATCCATGAAAAACACTACCGACAATGCACCCACTGTGGTAAGGGTCGCGGCAAGTATGGAGGTGAAAGCACCGAGGTTTCGGCGTCGCGTATAGTGGTCTGCCATCACGATAAGGTTGTCAATGATAAGATTGAGCGAGATGGTTATTCCTGCAAGCGAATACAATTGTATCTCTATTTTAGTGAGATAATAGAACACAACGGCTACCGCAAGGTTTATTGCCAGACCTATCGTGATGAGAAGCACATAACGGAGGCTGAACGAGACGAGTGCAACGAAAAGCAGAAGTATCAGCACTGTCAGTCCCGTTCGGAAATAGATCTTGTCAAGTTCATCGCGAATCTCCTCCGTGGCGTCATATACGGTCTCTACCATAAATCCTGCTGGCATCGACTCCCCAAACGACTCCAGTTGCTCCTTGATATCTTCCGACACCTTCAGCTGGTTGGCGTCCTCCTCCGAAGTTATGTTTACATAGATCGAGTTTAATCCGTTGATGCGGAAATATCCGGTAGGATCAGATTCCTCATGAGAGACAGTGACAAGCTTGTCGAGTGTAATAGCACCTCCGTCTTTTGTCGCAAGTGAAATTTCACCGGGTAGGAATGAATTGGCAGAACCAATGGATTTCATTGACAACCGTATCCATTCCTCCTTGCTGTCATTAGGGCCATCATTGCTTACCGGAGCTATTCCAAGGAATTCCGAATGATAATGTTCGTTGATAGCTTTCCGTATGTCGTTTGGTGTTATGCCCAACGTGGATAGTTGGTCCATGTCATATCGCAGTTTCCACTCCATCGGTTGGGCTCCGCTCAATTCCACTTTTCCCACCCCCTTGACCCGTGACAATATCGGTTTCAGGTTTTCCTCTCCGTAAGACAATATTTCAGCCGGATTTGCCGGTGCATTAAGAGTCAGCGTCATGAAGGGACGAGAACCCTCCTTGTCAACCTGACGAAGCGAAATGTTGGGATAACTGACACCCTCCGGCAAGTCACCCCAGATTTGCCTTACGAGGGTAGAGACCTCAAAACGGACATTGTCCATATCGGCATGACGGTCAAGGCTCACTGACACACGACCGCTGCCGTTGGAGGATTTAGAGTCGATGGACTTCACTCCGACAACCCTTGCCAAGACCGACTCTATGCGAGATGTCACCTCCTGCTCGATGGTCCGGGCTGAAGCACCCTGCATCGAGTAACTGACTGTGATAGAAGGCAACGTCTGCGACGGCGCAAGCTTTACCGGCAACAGCGGCAACAACGCGCATCCCACAATCGCCAAGGCGATAAAGATAACTATTATCGAAAAAGATCTGCTCATTTAATTCGAATGTCACTAAAAAAAGATTCTTTAAGACACTTAATGACGCGCACGGAGTGCGCTAACTACATTATTTAACTCAGGAAATTTCCATAATTTAGTGATATTATTCAAAATTAGCTTCGCTCAAGCTAAAGCAAGTCTCAATTCTCAATTACATTAGGTCGAACTCTCGAGCCAATGGCATATCCATCTCAAAGTCATGGAGTGTCAAGCGGCGTATCTTATAGTGGCTTAGCCAGAAGTTTTGGAGTGCGGAGATATAATTCTTTGATGCCTCCTGGCGTCGGTTGAGAGCCAGAGTCATGGCATTGACGTCAGCCTTTCCGATTATGAAGCGTTGCTGAGTCTGCGCATACGCCATATCTGCAAGGTCAAGAGCTTCAGAAGCAGAAGAAATCATATTCTTGCGCACGTCATAATCACTCACTGTCATCAATATATCTTCCTCTATTGATAGTTCCTCTTGCTCTGCCGCAATCCGAGTCACATCAAGATTATTTTTAGCCATATTCACTCTCCCTTTCCTCACGCCCCAATCTACAAGAGGCACTGAAATAGAAACATTCACAAGATCCTGCCGCAACAGCGAATTGTAGGCTCCTACAAGTTTGTCAGACACTTGGTTGAAACCGACTGATGCATTGACAGAAGCATTAAACCGTGATTCCGCCACCGTTCTATTTACTTCTCGTTCTCCTTCAAGAATGTTTTGCTTGTGCTCAAGCAGGGTTGGATTGTTTTCCTTTGCATAAGCAAGTGCCAAGTCTGCAGAAATATCAGCACCTCTTGGCTTTCCGGGTAATTCCACCTCTATATCGGCATTCTTGTCCATCCCTAAGAATGAAGCTAATGAAAACATGGCTCTTTTCAGGGTAATGCGAGTGTTTTCCAATGTGTTTCGTGCATTGACACGGTCAAGTTCAAGAGTCAGAAGATCAGCTCTGGAAATGGCGGCAATCTTAAATCTTCGCTCACCAATCACATAAAGAGTGTCGCACGAAGTCACATTCTCTTGAGCAAGGCGATACTCAGCCTGAGCAAGCGCGAGATTGAAGAAATAAGTCACAGCCTGCTCACTGACAGCCTCCATATTGTAGATCAGTTCCTTCTTTGCCTTCTCATAGCGCAAAGGCTCTATCTTACGCTCCCACTTGAAGGAGTTGAAGCCGATGAGGTTCTGACGGTAGCCGATGCGGACCGGCACCGATGAAAACTGCGTGTAGGTGTTTGCTCCATAGTTGCGCATATATTCGAGGTCTGTGTCGAGATAGAACGTACCGCCCAAGAGGTCGAAGTTCTGCTGCAATTCCAGTCCGGCTGATGCACTGAACATCTGTTGCTGACGGAATATATCGATGTTCTGTTCCGAATCGTAACGCTGTGTCATATAGCGATTGTAAGATGCCGGCGTAAGGCTCAGCGACAGACTCGGAAGTCGCCCTGCCCTATAACTGACATATTGCCAATATCCAGCCTGATACATATTCCGATATCGGAAAGCCATCAAAGATGAATCATTAGCAAGACTGATGGTGCGGTCAAGGGTCAGTGTAACCGCCGACATCACACCAGGGAGCAGAAAAGCCAAAAGTAAGCAATTTATTCGAAGGATATTGGTCTTATTGGTCCTATTAGGCTTATTGTACTTATAAATCTTGATTCTTTTCATCTTTTCTGTATATTAACCAATAAAATAGGGGAATTACAAAAATACTCACCAAAGTCCCCACAATCATAGAGCCTATCATGGCTATTGCGAGCGGCCGCTGCAGTTCCGAACCCATATCAGAGGTGAAGAGCACCGGAAGCATGGCGAAGATTGTGGTCAGCGAGGTCATTATTATGGCACGGAGCCGTCGGTTTCCCGCAGTGTGTATTGCCTCCAGGAGCGGCATCCCGGCATTCCGCAGCTCATTGATGGCATCGAGTTTGAGGATGGAGTCGTTGACCACAATACCACAGGTCACTATGATACCGATAGCCGACATGAGGTTGAGGCTTTGCCCGAATATCATCAATGAGATCAAAGCGAAAGCTGTATCGACGGGAATCTCCAGCAAGACAATCAGGGGCTGCAGGAAACTTCCAAATTGGGCGCAAAGTATGAAATACATTAGCATCACCGACACCAAAAGTATCACAATCAGTTCCCTCATCATCTTCGAATTGCTGAAAAAGCTTCCAGCAAAATCCACTTCATATTCGCCAAAGCTGCGGACTGTCTCAGAGACTTTGTCCATAAGATTTCGTTCATTGCCAACGGCATCAAACTCCATAGGTACATATTCCCCTGCTACTCCTGCAACAATGGTCTTAAGGTCTTTGCTTTCTGCTGTCTTGATTAAATTACGCAATGGAATCTCTGTGCGGTTGCCGGCTTTGTCGGCACGACTACGGACAAATATAGATCTTATTACTTCCCAAATTCCATTTTCCCTCCCCTCTATCTCAATCGGGGTATAATCCTGAAAAGAACGCAAGGTAGTGACTTCATTCCCTTTGAAGGCAGTGCGCAAAGCACGCTGCACTTCCGAATAATCCACGTTGTAGAGGGCGAGGAGATCGCGGTCGATAAGCACATCAATCTGATTTCGCAATGAGATTGGAGATATCTCATATCCCGTAGCCGATTCCAATTCATCTTTAAGTGTCATCATATCTTGGGCAACTGATGAATTGCCACTCGATGCAGAATGTATTCTTGCCTCAATATTAGCCTCATTGCTTGAAAATATTTTCTCAAATACATTCTCAGTCTTTGAGAAACTTACGGTTGCGGAAGGATATTTCGTATTTATGAGATCTTTTATACGGCGTTGCAACGGTTCTATGTCAGAAGGGTGTTCCGTCTGGAAATATATCTCGGATTCAGCCGACGTTAGGTCAATGTCGGAGGAGAGCAGATAATCCTGCGGACCGATGTATGCGGAAGTGGCGGTTGCGGATGAATCTGCAATCGCTGCCACACGATTTCTGTTCTCATCAAGGCTTATGTTCTCATTCCAGTCAATGCGAACAAGAGTCTCATTGCTGTCAATGTCGGGCATACGCTGCTGTGGCATAATCCAAAACAACATCACGCACAGTGGCACCATCAGCAAAGTTGCAGATATCAGCACCCATTTATGCCGAAAACAGAAATCCATACCACGATCATAGTAATTGAGAATTGAGAATGGAGAATTGAGAATTGTTTTTTTAATTGAGAATTGAGAATTGAGACTTGCTTTAGCTTGGGCGAAGCCAATTGAGAATTTTGAGTCGACTGACAATTCTCCATTATCAATTTT
Source organism: uncultured Sangeribacter sp. (assembly GCA_964525115.1). Classification (GTDB taxonomy): domain Bacteria; phylum Bacteroidota; class Bacteroidia; order Bacteroidales; family Muribaculaceae; genus Lepagella. The sequence continues at coordinate 16,902 of CAZGGB010000023.1, forward strand.
GTCATGATTATCAATTGGCTTCGCCCAAGCTGAAGCAAGTCTCAATTCTCCATTCTCAATTATATAGTAGAGTACCGGGAGCAGGGTAATTCCGACGATGTAGCTTGCGGCAAGACCGGCTGTGATGGAGAAGGCTTGGTCTGAGAAGATTGCCCCGGCTATTCCACTCATGAAGATGAGTGGGACGAAGACAGCGACAGTGGTCAGTGATGACGAGAGCATCGGTGTGATCATCTCATTCGTGCCTTTCACACATGCCGGCATAATCGCATCTCCTCGTTGGCGGTATTGCGTTATATTCTCCGTTACTATAACAGAGTTATCGATCATCATTCCAACAGCAAGTATCAGACCAGACATAGAGATGATGTTGACCGATACGTGAAAAAGATAGAAGAGCAGGAATGTGAGTATTACGCCGACAATTATACTGAGTCCGATTATCAGCGATGATCGTACACTGTGCATAAACAATATGCAGACCATGAAGACAAGTATTAGACCAAGAATTAGGTTCTGCTCAAGGTTGGAGATGGTGAAATCAAGAAGTTCAGTCTGGCTTCTTGTCTCGGCAAACTCAATGTCGGGATACTGCTCGGAAAAATACTCAACCGTGGAATGAAGGGCGTTCTTCAGATGGTCCATGCTTTCCTCTGAATGCTTGATGATGGCGAGTGTGACGGCTCTTTTCCCATTGTGGGTTGAGTATCCTGTGGGTGTCTTTGACGTGAGTTCCACATCTGCGAAGTCACCGAGCGTCATCAGCCTGTTTCCCTTTCGAATTCTGATTGCCTTGACATCATCCACAGAGCGGAGCAGATTGGTGACATGTATGTTATATTCATAGTAACCGTCGCGAACGGTCATAGACCCGGGTTCGACATTGTTGGCGGTCAAAGCTAATTCGATATCCTCAATCGTCAATCCAGTCTGCGCCATCATATTTAGGTCAGGAGTTATCTTTAGCACCTGTCCCGGCACACCGGTTATGTCAACCATCGCAATCTCCGGCTGCTGTTCCAGCCGCCGGCGCACGATATTCTCAGCAATCCTTGAAAGCTCTAAGAAGTGAGAATTTTCATTTTTTACGGTGAGTTGCAGGTACACCACCGGGATGTCAGTAGCACTTGCCTTTACTGCCTTAGGGCGTTTTATGTCTTTGGGCAGAGAGTTCATCGCTCCGTCAATCTTCTCATTTACTTCGATGAAGGCAAGATCGGTGTTGACGCCATAATCCATTGTAAGGGAGATGACGGCACTGCCATCGCGTGTCTCGCTCTTCAATTCCGCAAGTCCGTTGGTCTGCATAAGCTGGCGACGCAGGGGAGCCACAACTGTATTCTCCAACTCGCGGGCAGAAACATTGTCTTGTGTAACTTGCACAGTAATATGAGGAATGTCAATATCCGGCAACAGCGACACCGGTAGCGTCGTATAGGTGACACATCCGAGTATCACCAAAGCCCAAAACGCCATGATGACTGCTATTCTATGCTCTAATAAGTATTTTATCATTGCAAGAAAGTTATAAGATTTATAATACTTATAAGATTTATAAATCTTATAAAACTTTGACCGGGGTTTCGTGGGCCAGATTGATATTGCCGGATGTTATAACTTTCATTCCTGGTTTGAGGCCTTCTGTGATGGTATATTCGCTGAGATTTTCCAGGCCGGTGGTGACGTAGTTCCACATAGCTTTGTCTCCCTGGAGAGTAAAGACAACCTCTCTTCCTGAGCGAAGCACCACAGCACTCTTTGGCACAACAAGAGCCTCCGCCACTCTCCTCTTCACTTGAACACGTACATTCATGCCGTCGATCAATCCTTTATTCCCTGCTACTGACGCCCATACCTTAATCATACCATTTTCATCTACCATCGGATTGATTTCTGTGATGCGTCCTATCGTGTTGTTTGAAGGATCAGAGAAAGGGGAAACCGATACCTCGTCACCTTGCTTGAGCATAGCCAACTCGCTTTCTATGATTGAAAACTCCACGTCCATGCCTCCATCATTAATGATGCGGCAAAGGGGTTCGGAAGTAGTCATATTGTGAGGTTTGGCACTAAGATTAGCTATTATGCCGCTGATTGGAGCGGTAAGAGTGGCATCGGCAAGTTCCTTTTCTGAAGCAGAGAGAGTTAACTCAGCCTGTTCGAGACCACTACGTAGACGCGCTAATTTCATTACCTCGTCGGGTATGGTTTCAGGATGATCCGGATCATAGCCCTGCCCTATCAGGACATCTTTCATTTCCAGTCGGGCAGAAGCCACTGCATTGCGGTCTTTGTCTTGTTGGTTTTTCAGTTTGTAAGTGTCAAGAGAAGCTATCTTCTGTCCGCGGCTCACCCTTTGACCATTACTCACAAAGATATTGGAAATGATACCTTGCGTTTGAAAATTCACATCCACCTTCTCGCGAGCCGTCACTTTGCCATTGCTCACAATCTCATGGCTGAATACCGAAGGCTTCAGCTCCATGACCGTCACCTCCGGAGTCTTGTCAGTTTCCGACATCACAGCTTTGGCAGATAGCGGCTTCTCCTCTGCCTCTTTAGATTTAGAGGAGCAGCCAGCTATCATGACGCCCATTAATATTATCACAATACTTTTCTTCATATTCTAAGTTCCTTATTTCTACTTTCAAAATTAGGATTTCTCTCCCGAACTGCATAATATTTCAGTACGGATACCGTTTCTTAGCTTAAGATCCGTACTATCTTATAGATTTCAGCCATCGTTTTCGATCCTTAGTCTTCCAAAGGATTCAAGATGTGCCTATAATAACCTTCTCCGGTACGAGTCCGAAATAGCGAGAATTGCACTGCTATAGGTAGAATACGTAGGGTAACGCGCTTAGGTCGATTCTTATAATGTTAGTACATGATTCAAATTTGATTACATATTGTATTGATGTTAAATTGAAGGAAGGCTATACGACCAAATCTGAGATTCAAAGGATTCCGAACGATAGCCCCATAAATACAACTTTCTTGACTTTTCATTGATCCAAAACGTTGCTCCGAGATGATCCAATTCCAAGGATTCAATCAGATTTCCATTCCAATCAAAAACTTCAATACAGTTACCGTATAGAGAATCAGCATATGTATTTGCAAGTTGACCTTCTTTATCCTTGTCAATATGAAGAATATAAATGTATTCGGAAGTTGCCCATGTTCTGATACAATGAGGAGATACATTAAGTTGGTAATTCAAACCGTCTTTTCGTTCAGAATATTTGATCTCGGTATCGTAAATCCAATGTGTTGGTACTGCCTTTCCGTTTTCAATGGAGAATATGAAGACATATGGCTCCACAAATTGAGAATAGACATACAAACCTTCTCCGTTTGTTGAAACGGTTGCGCTATTTGAATATAACGCTAATTTTACATAGGTCGGTCCCTTATAGCTATCGGTTGGCCAGAAATCAAGAGATTTTACCCAACCCTTATCAAAATCCGCCTCTGAAAGAATAGTTTTGGGATTATCAATCCTGTCACCAGCAAAAACGACGTTGGATAAAGAATCTACAGCAAATGTGTTTGAGGTATAGCGTATACATCCGACATTCTGAGGCTCTTTCAATTGCCCTGTTGGTACTAATTCATTGCTCTTGAATTTGAATAAATTTCCAAGTCTTCCTGAATTAGTATCAAGTATATACAGACATCCCTCTTTGTCATATGACGCTCCACATTCAAGCAATTCGTCAGGACCTACCCCCCTTCTGACTGCGTTTGTTACTGCGATTGAAGAATCATTGACAACGCCAATCTGCAGATTATAGGCAGGGTCATAGGAAATCATAACCACAGTATCCGCATGACTCGTCATTGGCCTCATTCCTGCAAAATCTTCAGGCAGAAGAATTTCTTTCCCTATAAGTTTAGTGTAGTTAAGACTGGAACTGTTCTTACTTTCACAACTAATCAGGATTGCAGGTATTAGAAATGATAAAATGTAGATAAGCTTATACATATTTTGATTTTTTATAGTTGGGAGATCTATTACATTTAGTTAGACATTTTTGTATCCCATTGCTATTAGTGTAACTTTATCGTTTTGAGCATCCAAGGCTTCGTACCTACACTCTTCTGACGGAGCTGAGATACAAGGAAAGAGGGGAAGTTCATTATTGTTGGAAATTTCATCGTAGAGACGCACGGCGTGTGCGTCCTCATTGTGACGGCAAAATTAGGTTTTCCTTGCATAATCGCATAAAATCCAGTACGGATTTATCTTCCAAACTTCAAATACGTACTATCCGACTTCATTTCTTAAAATAGAACTTTGCAAGGAGGGGATTTTCATCTTCCTCCAAAGTGAGATTCAGTCCTAATATATCATTGTAGATGTCCACCTCTTCATAAGGAACCTGACACAGCAAGAAATCATTGTTCATGAAGATAGGATGCAGAGACATTCCTTCTTTGAATTGGTTAAATACTATGCTTTTGCCATGAGTCTTATCGTGAAAAACCGAGAGGTATTGCGCGTTCTCCCCGATTCCAGTTTGTAGAGCCACATAGTATAAGTCAGAAGTTTCACCATTAAAAGATGGTACATTTTTTAAATCTCCGTTCTTTAAATCATTTATAAGTTTTTTATTCTTCTCTTGCGGATTTTCAATCGCAGCTATTTCTTTTAGATATTCATCTGAAATATTTTCTGGGGAAAACTTCCATGTGTAGTCAAGACGAAGGCAAGTATCGGCAACAGCATAGACATCATTCGTCATCGGGGGACAGAATTTAACGTCTTCATTATATCGATAGAAAGGCTGTAGACGTTGCATGTCAAGCATTCTGTCGCGCTTCCAATCCTCAAAGATAGTCTTTCCTGACATTACATCCACTACAGATACTCCGCATTCATCTTCATTAACAGCAGACCAAAGGACCATATTGTCTGCATTCAACCAATCGCATGCCATGTAGTTAGGCTTAGACGGAAGCTTGTGTTTTTCTATGAAATTTCCGCATAAAGAATAGTCACAGACAGTCCCTCGAGGCTCAAGAATAGAAATATTGCTTGTGGTGGAATTGTAAGCGATGTCGTAGCACATCAGGTATTCCTCCGGTCCGTCACCTCTTCGTCCGATGGCATTCAGAAATCTTCCTTCGGGAGAGAACAGAAAAACAGATGATCTGCTCATATCGAGAATGATGATACTGTCACCGATACACATGGCTTTGTCCATATATCCTATCAGTGATTGAGGATCAGACTCCAGTTGGATAAGTTCTATTCTTTGGAAAAGATCCTTGTATGAAGGTTTGGAAGCATCCAATTTTATTTCCAGTAATTGGGGTGTCCTAGCAATAAGGTCTTTGTCAGACCTGCATGCGGCGAGCGCAAGCAACAGTGTCAATGGAAGCAACAGCAGATACCTCATAGCTCGATATATCCTATGTAGGTAGATTCTTCCGTAACTAACTTCAATAAGAGATGGTGCTGACGGAGTAGCCAGTAAATTCGTGCCGAACCGAAGCATGAGGCTCAAGGCAACTGTTAGGTATGAGAGCGATGTTTTCATGCCGTAAAATTACATGAAAACAATGAGAATCCTATAATAATTGAGTTCAAAAAATATTCTAAATTTATTCAAATTAGTTCAAAAAACAGTGCTTATATTCCTCAAATCGAGATGATTATCAAATCCAGATTACAGTCAGCCTTTCTTTTGCCCGTTATTTTATGAGCAAGATTCCTACGATGGGTGGAGACAGTATTCATCTCTTTTCCGAGAAGTATAGAAACCTTCTTGGGAGAGAATCCGCATTTCATAAGCATGGCAATCTGAGATTCCGTGACTGTGATTTTTCCGTTTGTTATAATGCGCAGCCGATAAAAGAATCCATGAGATACCGATTCAATGAGTTCTGCAACCTCGTTAAATATTTGCTTTTCTTCTATAGATGTTATCCGGCGTTCAGATTCGACTTTTTCTACGAGACGGTGATAAATTTGTGCATCAGTAATGCCGGGATTCACCAATGAATTGAGATCCTTGTCATTACTGTTGATTCCTGATAGGATTTCCTTCTTTATGTTTGCCAGTTTATCTTTAGGATCAATATGTAAGAAATCATGACTGTCAGCGATAGCCTGTTGGTCTTCTGATTTATATCCGTTCCCTTTCAGACATGAATCATCTGATTCAGTAGATTTAATCATCATTTTCTCCTCATCAGTGGGTGCTGACCCCTTTATATTAGTCGGATGACCGATAATTGAATTCTCGGCATCTTCAGACTTAGTCATGCCGTCTGAAGACGATACGTCATTATCTGTAACAGTTGAGCATGAAGAGCTATTTAAATTTTCAGCTGAGTCTATCTCATCTTTCTTACCTGTACGTAAGTTCATATCTGATTGATCAGGGATCTCAGGAGTCTCCTTGAGTATATTTATGGTCGTGGACACCGTTGCGGTCGTTTCAGCCCTTTTGAATTTTTTATATAATACAATAGCTAATACTATAAGGACGAGAATGAATGCTATGGAAGTTATCATTACATATAAATATAATGTTTTCTCGGCTCTTAGTCGATTCCTCTCGTGTATAGAGTAATTGTATTTGGTGTTTTGAATTATAGCGTTGTTTCCTTCATGCCTGTTCATATAGGATTCAATGGATTCTTTGTATTCAGATACAAGCGAAACCAGAGAATCTTTCGAAAACCTATCTCTTACTCTTTCTGACAGGATGACCTTATATCCCATGATCTTATTTTCGGGAGTTGGCAGGGAGATAAGTTGGCGGGCATATCGGTATGCCGTGTCGATTATTCCTGCCTCTCTGTATGTCTCGGCTGCGACTGCAAGAAACAATGGCAAGTCCAATGAATCAATCGGCAATGGTATGGCCCTAATGACTGCCAATGCACTGTCATTTTGTCCTTTCTCGGCCAGAATTACTGCCGAATCTATTAGAATGGATGATCTGTCATTTCTCGGAAGGTTAGAGTAATTGTGGATGGCCAATTGAATATGTTGACTGGCACGTTCCATGTCATGCAGGTTTAGATAAGCCTTGCTAAGCAGTTTGTGTGTAAATGCTTTTCCGTAAGCATTATCAGCCTCCTCCTCAATGATAAGGGATCTCTGCAGATAGTCAATGGCGGCTGAATCAAGTTGTATGGAATGCAGAATTCTCCCTGTCTGATTCAAAACAATGCTCTTAAAACGCGTATGCATTCTATCATCGGGAGTAGCGTCTATGGTTTTATAAAAATAGGATAAGGCAGTCGGCAGATCGCCGATATCTGAGTAGACCCGAGCGGCGTAATAGAGGGCCTCGGGGTAAAGACCTGACTTCTGATGCTCTTGATAGTAATCTATTACATCGAGGATGAGGCTGTCGGAAGTATGGCGGACATAGGCCTTGTCGCTGCTCTTGATGCTGAGCAGGTCGTAGCGGTGACGGTCGGGAGTGGACAAAGAGCCATAGTCAATGTTGTCAAGCATTGACATGGCATGTCGCGGGTCAGAGTCACACATAACGTCAATCTCTGTGAAAGTTTTATCCATTTTGCCTTCCTTAGAGCAGGAAGCACATATAAAAGCGAGCAGGAAAGCGACGTGGATGAATAGTTTCATATGCTGATGAAGTTTTATAATGCAAAATTAAAAAAAAATATCGAAATCAATATCGTAGTCTCAGATAATTTTCATTAACTTTGTAAGGCTTTTTCATTTAAGATTCTTTTCCAGCTAAAGTCACGCAGAACACGGGATGAACAGAGAGGGAATCTTTTTCCGAAACCCGGATCCAAACAATCAGCAACACTTTTTATCTCAATATAAACAATGAGGATATCGAATATGAATAATGTCGATAACGATAGTATGGGTATGATGGATATGAAAAATAAAAGGGCAAGTGCCTGGTATCGGAGATACCGAGACACTTGCCTTTGATATGTAAGGATGTGGATTGAATTCATAACTTATAATTTTAGCTCAGCCACCTATGGCTGGAGAGTATAAGGCGGTGGATACGTTCATGCCAGCGGCCCAAATGTCGATACCCTATATCCTTGTACCAACGATTAACGAAGAACGATTAACGATCAAGTTTGCAATGTCGGTGACGGGCATGGCGACAGTGGTCCATCAGGGCTCAGGCCTGTCGAATGCGAGGCATCGGCATTGGTTGATGCAAGGATCTTTGTCGCTTCGCAAAAGATCAAGAACCATGGAAGCTGACGTTTTGTGGCAGTATGTCATTGTTCTCGTTCCGGGTATCGAGATTCCAAATGCATGAGGCCTAAAGCCAAAAATCAGAGGGCATAGGGCTATGGCTAAGTAATCATTGTACGCCGGCACGGAGTGGTCCATCAGGGCTCGGGCCTCCGTGAGGAAACTTCGCAATCGGACCAGCATCGGCAATGCGGTGGTTGGGTTTCCGAATGCAAAGATAGCGAGGATGACTGCACGAATTCGTGCAGTCTATTGTTAAATAATATTAAATTTCAGTATTAAAATGACTTTCCCTGAAAATACTGGTTCTTCTCAAATTTAGTTGAAAGTTATAGTTTTCGGTAATCCGCGATAGCCTGCGAAGCGAGGCTCAGCTGATGTCCGCGTGCGCACGCCCGAGTCTGGCTTCGAGTCCATTCCAAAGCACATCCAAAGTTCAATTTAAAGAAATCCGCGCCTATCCGCCGCTATCGGCGAAAAAAGCAGCGAAGCGTTGACACCCATCTTAAAAAATCCAACCTTAAACTAAATTTGAGAAGAACCATAAATATAGTCAGAAGACGAAATAATTTAGATATAGTGAAATTGAAGTAGAAAGAACGGAAGAATACAGAATAAAAGAGACTGAATCGGAAATTATCCATCATTGGGGGATTCGTCACTTCAATTTAATAATCTTATAATCCAGTGCTCGATCCTCCTTGTCCTCACTGAAATTAGCTCCGATTAGATAGACTGTTCGCGTATCCTTAGCATACCTGCCGGCATAGTCTTGCGAATAGATTTGCTCAATCGCCTCCTCAACGCTCTTGTTATACTTAAACTCAAAGATATAGACGTAGTCTGGAGTAAGTGCCTCCAAATCGCTTCGACCCTTATATGAGTGCCGTTCTGGCATAGCTTCCGTTCCCGAAAGAAGACAAAGAAGATATGTGAGTGCCCTATATGTAGACTCCCTATGGTCTTCATAAGGAAGATCTTTAACCAATGACTGAAATCTCTCCATAAAACCGTATGGATTCCCGTCATATAAATCATCCTTAAATCTTTCTATATTAAAAGGACTATCAGGCTTATCGGTTGAGGGAGCATAAAGAGGCAATAGGTTTTGTCCGAAACCGATCTCAACTTCATAGTTTGGGAAACGAAGTGTATATCTTTGCCTGCGTAAATCGTAAGATTCGATGGTCAAATATCCTGTCTGGAACATCAACGCTGAGATATTATCTGTTCCGACTCCGACAGATATGAGATTGCTATAGCTTTGGGTTTGCCCATTGAAAGATTCCGGATCTATTCCACTTTTCTTTATTTTCTTTGCAAGAAAAGAAGGTGTTCCAGTCTCAAACCAATATGGTTGAATCTCCTTAGCTTTAAGAGCTCTCAACACACTAAAAGGATTGTATATCTTTGATCCTTTGCTGGAGAAAAGATATCCGTCATAGTAATCTCTAAGAGCACGGAGCGTAGTGTCAAAATCCTCATTGCGTTCATCAGCCAAAGCCTGTATGCCGGGACGGAAATTTTCTACAAGTTCCTCTTCTGTCCATCCGCAAATGCAGGAATATTCATTGTTCATGGATATATCTTCAAGATTGTTCAGGTCGCTGAATATGCTCACTTTGCTGAAACGGGCTACCCCCGTTAGCATCCCAAATTGTATATATCCATCCATGGATTTCAGATTTGAGAAAAAACTTTTGAGCTGCCTCTGGTTCTTTTCATACAGCTCAGGGTTTTCTTCGAGATTTAATAGAGGCTTATCATATTCATCAATGAGTATCGCCACTTTCTTTCCCGTTTTTTGATATATTTCCCGGATAAGGTGCTCAAATCGCAAAGCGGTATCATTCTCCATCTGAACCTCAACATCATATAGCCTTTCATATCTTGACAAGTGGCTGATTAGTCGATTTTCAAGACCTTGGGAATCCTCATAATTACCTGTATTTAAATCGAAATATAGCACTGGTCTCGGTGTCCAGTCCATATCCATACCATCTATGGCAAGCCCTTTGAAAAGATCGCGTCGTCCCTCAAAATAGGTCTGCAACGTTGAAAGCAACAGGCTTTTCCCAAACCGACGAGGTCTACTGAGGAAGATGTATTTGCCCTCGTTTATCAGCTTAGCAATGAAATAAGTTTTATCTACATACGTATATCCATCCTCAATAATTGTGGGGAAGGATTGGATACCTATAGGATAAACTCGATCTTTAATAGACAGATATGCCATATTCTTTTGATTTATCTTGCAAATATAGCACATTCCGTCCTCTCCTCCAAATTATTCCCATAAAAATCAACATGCCCAATCTGGGCGCATCTGTGCTTGAAAAGGTCTGAGCCAGCTACTCTCCATAGACAAAATCCGATCTTATCAGTCATTATTGGCAATCATAAGACTTTAATTAATAATTAATTCTGTAAAATTCTGCAAGTTCTGCGAATCTGAAAGAGAGATCTAAGCCTAAGCTCCCAGTTCCAACAGAATTAACATGAGACCGTCTGTCAAATTGAAGAAGCAAGATTATTATAGTTCATCCAATAATTTTTCAATATCGGTTTTGAGTTGGGGCAAATCATTGTGTATGGCTTGCCATACTATACTGGAATCAATGTGATAATAACCATGTACAAGGATATGACGCATTGTTATATAGCATTTTATCAGTAAGGAAATCTTCAGCTGTCTTATCTTTAAGGAATTCATTAATATTAGATATGGAATCTAATATATGCAATAACCTACCCTTGTCTTTAGGCTTTTCTCTCATATATTAATATTTTTTCTTTTTCAACATCATCTTTAACCCATGGAAGAAGAGATGTTTCAGATACCAAATCAACATCCTTTTTCAGTATATCTTCCAAATCAGAAAGTATAGAGGCATACTTGAAAAGTCCGACACCAGCATCAAACGAAACCAGAATATCATAATCACTGTCTTCATTGAAATCCCCTCTTGAGCGAGAACCAAAAAGCCATGCCTTAGAAATAGGCTGACCTTCAAAATATTTATGAAGACGTCTGCTTAATGATCCAATGGTTTCCGAAATTTCAGCAGTGTTATATGTGCTGTCCATATCTATTTATCTTATATTTAAGTTTGACAAATACAAAGATAAGACTTTTTTCACTATAATCCAAATCTAAAAAGATATTGTCTGGATAAATATAGTCAGGAGACGAAAGAAAGTTGAAGCTTGGATTTTTTTATGATCGGCAGCAACGCGGATCGCAACGCTTCGCTGCTTTTTTCGCCGATGACGGCGGATAGGCGCGGATTACTGACAACTTTAACTTTCAACTAAATTTGAGAAGAACCGGATTTTTTAGTATCTTGGCAAAAAATTTGATCTATGATTGATTATTCTTTGATAAACTTTATGGAGGAGCGGCTGAAGAATATATCTCTTTGTTTTTGTTTGGCTTAACATATTAATAAAGTAAAGTTCCCGACATTACGACGGGAGGTATGAACTTTCATGGAAATCTATGGAATTTACGTCTTCAGGAATTGTCTCAAAAGTGATTGAAAAGGAGCCGTTCCCCTCATTATCTGCAAATAGGTGTTCACCCAAGACAATTCCTTCGCTGTCTATTACACTATATTTTGTACCGTTCATATCCGATAGATATGCCTCTGAAGAAATACTTATCCAATTATTAGGGAGATATAAGAATGAGAAAAAGACCTTTGTACCTTTTGAATATCCAGAGAATTGGCTATATAAAAAGCCATCCCGTAAGGACAGCCCTTATAATAAATACCAAATAATGTGGCTATATTTCTATTTCCGTATCACGTCGGAATGAATAGTGCTCGTTTTGGAAAACATATCCTAATTGATTACTCACACATTGAGTATTACCAATAATCACGTCTATGTTCCTATGAGAATGACCATAGATCCAATAATTAATACGGCTATCTGCAATAAAGTTGCCCAACTCTGATGTGAAAGCACCATTTATGGAGCTATTCTTAAATTCCTCAGACATAAGTGTGAAAGATGGAACGTGATGCGTAGCAACCACAATGTTTTTAGCACAGCTCTCTGCAACTGCTTTCTTTATGAATTCAAGGCATTTCTGATGCTCTTCATTGAAGCGTTCGGATGATAATCGAAACTCTCCATTACGAATACGCTTGAAGTCGCTAACGCAATGTTCCGTTATATATTCTTCACCTGATGGAATCTTTGCCCAAAGAGTAGAAACTATAAGGTCTATTTCATCTCCAAGATGAATCACCCTGTTATAATGAATATGGACATTGGAGCGGATTTCCTGATTCCATCCTTCATGCAGTTCGTTTATGTCAAAGAACTTATATAGCTCGTGATTGCCGGGGACAACTATTACTTGCTTGAACTCTGCTGACACCTTATCCCAGAACGGGTGTGTCGCGTAATTCGCATCCCCTAAATAGCCGATGTCCCCGGCAAGAACAAGAATGTCAGCCGAGGGTATCAATGGATTAAACTTCAGCCATTTTGAATTTTCTCCAAATTCAAGATGTAGGTCAGAAGCGTATTGAATTTTCATAGTTCCTTAACGAATAAAATTTTTAAGCGTTCCAACAGATCTATGGGCTTTATTCTACGCAATCCCATATCTTTAATAAGGTTTGCATCAGGCAAATCCGATTCCACCATTTCTGAGAATACAGAAACGTCCCGATACAGTTTATCCGGAAGTTCAAATGTCTGCTCACCAGAAGTTATTGAAGCCACTAATCGGAATACATCATTGCGGTGCTTACGTATATGCTTCTCATCTCCTTCGCCGGTTTCTTCCTTGCGTTTTCTCATTTCCAGATAAGCCTTGCATTTGAGGGCTATGAGACTTTCAACTTTTGAGATATGCACATAGTCTTCAACAGTGCTATGCTCTATTGTATAATGATAGTAATCGTCATCAAGCAATATCGCTGAGAGACTTGATAAGTCTGCATCAGTCGGAATCGGGGTAATGTGTAAGTCTGGTGGAAGCTCAAATACGTCAAGCGATCTGGAAAACAGTTCTACTTGTGTTGGATATTCCGGATTAGCAGGCTTATTAAACCTGTAATATTGTTGTTTCGGTTCTCCTTCTTTTTCACCTACTTGTTGTTCCTCATATTTGGCAGCCTTTACAAATTCCCAAAACTCCGCAACAAAATCATGTGATAAAGCCTCAACTATAAGGATCATGTCGATGTCCTTTGTTGCTCTTGGTTTCTGACCGGCCGCATCTTCGTGAACTTCACAAGCGACACCACCGATTATCACATAATTATCCTTATACGCTCCGAAGTGTTCCCGGAATTTTTCTATACCTTTTACCATTTTATTTCTTTTAGCATGTTTTCAAGTTCTATCTGCACTCTCTCGTCCTCGTAATCCTTCAAAAGAAGATACAAGGACAGCTTATCAATAACCCTTGTTTCGGAGAGAAGAGTTGGATCATATTTCCATACCTCAATTCCAGCCTCACCAAACTGATCCCAATGGATATTCTTTTGTTTAAGGTTCTTATACTCTTCTTTTGAGATAGCGATACGATAGGGACCTCCATTCAGAAGAGAATATTCAGCCAAGGCATTCTGTTCGGAAATAAGACCTTTGTCACTGATACCCAATTCAGTAGTATATACGACAAATTCAACCGGTGTCTCCATGAAGGGCAACACTTCTTCCCATAAGTTTTTGCCCTGAAAGTTGAACCTTATCTGCTTTTCCTTTCCTCCGTCAAGAGTGATGAAGCCTTTTTCTTTCATCCATCTTATGCACCTGTTCACAGTGGCATAGGAAGTTTTCATCTTTTCGGCTAATACTTGCATTGTTGTTCCGTCAAGATTTTCCCTTTCAAGATGATAGAGTACGAGCACTTGGAATAGACCGGGAGTCTTCTCCAGTTCTTTAGTTGGTTCAGGTTTATCCTTACCAACCACCAAAAAGATAGAAGGCAAGAACAGTTGTCGATTGCCAACTACTATATTGATGTTATTTTGAGTATAGCGATGAAACAGATAGGAGGCTATCTTGTGGAAGATAAAAATTGGCGTAAGTCCCGTCTGCTTTTGCAAAACTTCTTTATGTTTTGCTAAGACTGATGGGGTCATATCCTCTTCTTCATCTCCGACTCCGGCTATGAGGAAGGGAATATTGAATATTTCGGTCTGGTAGTAGTCATATGCACCACTCAGTCCAAAGGGGATTTTCTTCTTTATTGTTGACTGTAGTTCCATTACTTTTATCTGTTCAGGCAGGAACTCATTGATACGGTTAATTGCCGTAATGATATAATCAGGAATTTTGCTCATAATCACAGCATATGATTTTGTGCAAAATTAGTGATTTTATCCGAATTTACCAAATAGTTACGTTAAATATTACATAAGTTGAGTTATTTCAAATTGTGTTCTAATTAAGTTGCAAGATGTCAATGGTGTCGTCGCTGCATGACATGTATAGCTCCGAGCCGTCTACGTATAGTGGGCTATGATAGCGAGCGGATGAATCTATGTAAGTCTTAGAAATCGAATTCTGTTTGTCGTAGACTACGAGATAGAGATCACCTTGAGAGGTTTTATAACGATAACAAATTGCAAGCCAACGTTCATTCTCTACAACACCATGAATCCTAATGGGGAATTTTTTTGTTATATTCGGTGCCCAGTCATCACCTGTATATTTCTTCCTAATCTCATCTTCCGACGGCCATTTGCCTTTGTAATCTAATGCATATACTTCCTTTGCCTTACCATCGGAAAGACCATAAATCAGATTCTCCATACTCGGTATATAACGTATTTCGCCATCAGGCAACTGCAGGAAGGTGGTAAGTCCAGCCATAGTCATACCTTTCAGAAGATCCGGAACTCCGAGAACAGGTACGGCCTCACTTTCAGCATCTTGCTTCCAGGCAAGTTTCACATCTTCATACTCTTGATTAGAGTAATCTATCCAAATGCCTCCATTTTGATCCTCAATAGCCGCCAAAGCAAATACCGAGAGATCTATGCTCTTCAGAAACCTTCCATCTTTCGAGAAATGCATAAGTTTAGTGTCAGCCATATCAAAGACAATAATCTCATTTTCACTTACTGTCAAGCTCATCGGGGAAGTCATATCTTCAGGTCCACCTCCCTGATTGCAATACGCGAATATCTGACTTCCATCTTTCAAATAGGCATAGAGTCCGGGGTTCTTTACAGGGTCAACAGCATAGATAGTATCGCCTCTTACTACCAACTGCTGAATGCATCCTAAAATATCCTCCGTGTCCTCATCAAAGACGATATTTCCAACTGTTTCAAAATGCTCAGAAATAGGTTTGGCGTCTTCAAAATCCACCTCGACAGTTCTTGCAATCGGGAAATCTACATCTTCAGTACTCTCTGATGCAGATGGTTTCTTATTTATACAGGAAAGCAACATTCCTGTGGTCGCAATTGCGAAAAGAGCCTTGATGATATACTTACCTCTCATGATATTTTATTTCAGTTTTTTGGCTTCAAGGAGGGTCGGATTTGCATCATCGTCATCATTTTGCAATATGAAGATGAAGGAATCGTCGCTATCACATGCTCCAAAAGTTACTATATATGAATCGTCAGCAATATCACAGATATCATTTTCGATTACACTTTTATCCTCAGGCCATACCACGTATTCTTTCACTATAGAACCATTGTCAACTATTATCGTTCCTTTCTCCATTTGTTCATCCCCAGGATAATGCACTATGACCAACGATTGATTCCCTATTTTCCGAAACCAACCTACAGTGGCATAATCTTGCCGAACCTTTGTAGAGAAATCAAAATAACCGTACAGGTCAAAATATTTGCGGTTTATCTCTATCGTAGCAAGTTGATCATTCTTAGGCGAGAGGATATCCTTGACTTTGAATGTGGCGGAGTCTGTCACATAGCAGACCGCCGAATTTGAATCCCCAAGTTGAGTGGCTATACAGTCATCTATTCGCACGAACTGCACAGGAAACGTACAACTGTTAGCAAGATCCTTTTCGAAGTATTCCTGAAGTACCTTACCATCCACTGAGACTATTTTGTAGACAATCTCATCGGGCGTATACGCTATAAATGTATCGTTGCCAAGATACTTGAAACTACTGGCAAAGAATTTCAGCGGTATTCTGCTACTAAACTCCATAGACGGATACTTATATCTGACGATTCCGCTATTTGAAGACACCCAAATCTCGTCATATTCGGGGACAATGTCATAATCAAAGAGGCTCTCGTATTCTTCCGGTCCTCCCCCGACTCTCGAGAGTTTGTCTTGAAATTTCCCGTTTTCTCCAAACATCAAGACCTCATTGTTAGACCTTACAAAAAAATGACCATCTTTCTTGATAATCTTATTAAATCTTCCCCCTATCAAACTCTCGTCGGTAGTTTCCAATGGAATCAAGCTATAGTCTCCGATAATTTCTGAAAGCGGAGTCTTTGAGTCTACAAAATTGCCCAATGTGATTTCCGGAAGCAATACGTTGGGATCAACATCCTTTCCTTGTTTCGTACAGGAAGCAGCGCTCACGAAAACCGCCATTACTGTGAATGCCGCGATTAAATTTTTACATCTCATGATCTGATTATTTAGAATTGTGACGCAAAATTATCTAAATCCTGACTATTTATGGAATTATCCAGTACGGATAAAAAGAGATTGAGGCTAATCCGTACTACAAACGGACAATCAAGCGGTCAAGGGCAGAGGTGTTGGCTTTAGGTCCGAATATCTTTTTAGCAAGCGAGGAGCGCCGATCAGTTATAGCTGATTTAGACCTATACAACAATGCAGATATATTTTTAGGAGTGATTCTGAATTTTGCTAAAAGCGCCACCTGATATTCGCTTTTTGTAACCTTACCCGACGCAAGCACTTCAAGTTTAGTACGGAAACCGGGAGACACAGATTCTACAGCATCTTCAATATCCTGCCATATCTCATGATTGCTTTGGGATATACCCTTTCCTTCGGAGAGCATCTGCTGAAGAGTTTCCATCACCGGCGACTTCTTAAGCTCATCTTTCCCTGCGGACTCGGAGAGATCTTCGTTACTGAAGGCATTGAGCTTTGACAGCAAATCCTCTTTGAGAGAAGTCTTGTCCGGGAGCGCCATGGGAAGAGACTTGATATGCCTTATATATTCTACCCTATCTTTAGAATCTTGCTCAGGGAGCAACATTGCATTTTCAAGTTTTGCTGCAAACTCTATCCTTTCCATGACGGAAATCGCCATGCGGAGACGAAGTTCATTTTTCAAACTTCGTATTCTGAAATATACCGCCACTCCGGCTGCAATAAGCAAGAGGATGCAGGCTGCCCATATCAATCGCTTTTTGTCAGCTTCCGCTTTTCGGCGAGCCTTAAGATGAGTGTCGTAATTAAACTTGGTCTTCTGCATCATCTCTTCTTCAGATTCATAGCGATGCATATATTCGTCGACTCTTGACTCGTATTCAAGAACAAACGACTGTGCAGAATCTTTAGGTATCAGTGGAACCATGCGTTGGATAACAACTATGCGATTGTTGAAATCGCGGCTAAACGAATGTTCCTTGGCATAAATATACCCTGCATCAGATCCATCCTTGAAGAATTTGCCAGTTGGGCGATAAGTATAAGTATTATAAAGAGAGTCTACAAGACGTGTCAGAGGTTTCATTATCATCATGGCTGAATCCTCCTTCCCTTCACGCACAAAAATAGATACCTTTTCAGACTGAATCCAAGCTTTTCCCTCTTCGTGCAGAGGATCGGAATATTCAATGGCCTCGGCAAGATAACGCTTGGCATTGATAATGTCGCTATCTTCTTCGAAAATTTTCACGAGCTGAAGATTATCGAATGCGACATTCACGCTGTCGCCGATCTGCTTAAGATTGTAGATAGCCTTTTTTATATAAGGGATGGCTTCATCGTTTCTCCGAAGTTCTTGAAGAAGCCTTCCGGTCTGACTCTGCACACGGCCAATGAATTCCATATTCTCCGGACGCTCAGGAATCTCTTTTAGCAATCTTTTGAAATAATCAATGGCGGTAGGGTAATCACCTAAACGGGTATACACGCGCCCCGCGTAATAGAGCGACTGCAGGAAAAGATCATCAGATCTATCGGAAGAATAATAATCTATTAAGTCGAGAACAATACTATCTGACTCTATACGAGCGTATGCATTATCGCGCCCTTTTATGGAAATTAAGTCGTAGAAATGGCGATCTTTCTCAGACAGACCCACATAGTCGATGCTGTCGAGAGCAAGCAACGCTTGCCTCGGCTCGCTATCACACAGCTTATAGAGCCTCTGAAGCTCTTTGCCGTTGTGGCTATCTGAACAGCCACATATGCAAATCAAGTCGATGCAAAGGAATATGACAATATGAAGAATCGCATTTTTCATTCCGATGCAAAATTACAATAAATATTTCAATTGCCCAAATCCCCAACTCATCATCTCCCAACCCGAAAACTTAAAACCTGAAAACCTGAAAAAAAACATTGAATATTTGGCAGTTCGGAATTTTTGTATTAATTTTGCGCCATCTTTGGGATAGGTATGTCCCGACTGGGCCTGCAAGTCTGAAAGGAAACTACAGGAACTCTCCCGGACATCTGCCCTCAGACAGAGATTTATTAACCCAATTAACTAACTTTTTTAATGAGCGAACTTAATGTTCAAACCCCGATCGAAGATTTCGATTGGGAAGCCTACGAAAAAGGCACAACCGCTGGCGCAAAGAGCCGCGAGGAAATTGAGAAAACCTACGACGAGACTCTCAAGACAGCAAAAGACAACGAAGTTGTAAAAGGCACCGTAAAGTCAATCTCAAAGCGTGAAGTGCGCGTTGACATCGGCATGAAGAGCGATGCAATCATCCCCGTAAGCGAATTCCGCTACAACCCCGACCTTAAGGAAGGCGACGAAGTAGAGGTATTCATCGAGACTCTAGAAGACAAGAACGGTCAGCTTCGCCTCTCCCACAAGAAAGCCTGCCAGACCCGCAGCTGGGATCGCGTCAACCAGGCTCTCGAAAACGACGAAATCATCAAGGGCTATGTCAAGAGCCGCACTAAGGGCGGTATGATCGT
>CAZGGB010000024.1:0-35785 GCA_964525115.1 uncultured Sangeribacter sp.
TCTTGTCGAAGGCCACAATGAGCATTGTCGGTGCTCCGTAGCGGCAAGGAGTATGCTGGTCTACTATGGCAAGCCCCTCCGGCGATTGCACTACGTAGACATGCTGCTCCTGAAGGTTTTTTGCTGTTGGAGCCAAACGTCCTGCCTCAAGAATTGTATTAAGTTGTTCTTTACTAATCTGACGTGAGTCAAATTTCTTACACGAATATCTGTTTTTTGCTAATTCTATGAATTCCATAATAATATTTCTTTAATTCATAATCCATAATGCAGAATGCATAATTGGCTGTGCCCAAGCCGAAGCAAACCATAATGCATAATTATTTGTCGCTGATATTACATCAGCAGCCTCTTCCATCGATGCTGCATGAAACGCCCTCTGCATCCGGATTGGGCTCAAGACCAACATCCTTGGAGTATAGTGTTACTGTTCCATCTTCAAGTACATAGCATGGGATTCCGATGTCATCAACCTCTTTGGCTTCATCGAATGCAGGATTAGAATCTCGTATTTTTAAAAACTCCTTAAGGTTCCTGACACGCCTTCCAATGTCAATTATCTCAAAGTCCGGATTACCTTCTACCTGCTTTTTAACGTATTCGCAGTCCGGGCAACCCTGCATTACATACATTCTTATCATACCTCGCGATTATTTTAATTGTCTAACGCAAAGTTATAAAAAAATATTGACCTATACAAATCATTGAATCAGCAACATAATGTATAATTAACTTCACGACTGTTCTTGAAGCACTCGGAGAGTGACGACTACTTTCTTGACTGCTGTTGGTTTCGAGTGAAGACTAAACTTTATGAGCTCATATCTGGTTGTATAGTTATAGCTTTTAAAGAATAGATTTTATGAAGAATTTTAAACCTAAGGCTTGGCTTCTGCCACAGCCTGTTGTGATAATCGGTACTTATGATGCCGATGGTACTCCCAATGCCATGAATGCTGCTTGGGCAGGGCAATGGGATATGAACGAGATTATGATTTCTTTAGGAAGTCACGCTACCACCGAAAACCTTAATCGTTGCCCTGATTTCACTGTTTCTTTTGCTACAGTAGACACAATGGTGGCAGCCGATTATGTAGGCATAGTCAGTGGCAAAAAAGTGCATGACAAAGTTGAGAAAGCTGGATGGAAATCATCAAAAGGTGAGAATGTAAATGCTCCTGTATTCTCCTGCTTCCCAATGACGATGGAATGCCGTATCAAAGAAAAACTCTTTGAATCAGAAACTGGCTTTTATTTAGTTGGTGAAATTGTCAATATCGTTTGTGATGAAGCTTATCTCGCCGAAGATGGCAAACCGGATGTGGAGAAGATGCAACTCATCACTTTTGATCCTATCCATAATGGCTACATCGCACTTGGGAAACGCGTTGGAAATGCATTCCACGATGGCACGGCATTAAAATAACATGGAAGAGAATACATTTGTGAAAGAATGGGCAAAGATGCTCAAAGGCGAAATATATAATGCAGTCCATCCGGAATTTATACGTCGCCTTGAAATGACCAGAGAGTTGCTTTGGGAATTCAATAATCTCAATCCCTCAAAAAAAGAGGATTTGAAGGCAATTTTCCGAAGAATTGTGAAAGATTGCGGAGAAATTTTCCATATCAACCAACCCTTCCGTTGCGACTATGGATGCAACATACATATCGGCAATAATTTCTTTGCCAACTTCAACCTCACCATACTCGATGAAGCTCCAGTGACAATTGGAGATAATGTGTTTATCGGTCCAAATGTAAGCATTTACACTGCATGCCACCCTATTGAAGCAAATGCTCGAAATACGGGCGTAGAATGGGCTGAACCTGTCACTATCGGCAATAGCGTATGGATTGGTGGAAGCGCAACAATACTCCCGGGCGTAACAATCGGCGACAACTGCGTAATCGGAGCAGGAAGTGTCGTTACTAAAGATGTGCCAGCTAATACCGTAGTTGGCGGTAATCCGGCAAGGGTCATCAAACGCATATGACAGATAAGATGACTCCGGAGCAGCGACATCGGTGTATGGCCGCTATTAAGGGAAAAGACACTAAGCCCGAAATAATAGTACGGAAGTATCTTTTCTCTCGCGGTCTGCGCTATCGTGTCAATGTCAAGAAACTCCCGGGGTCTCCTGATATTGTCCTTCGGAAATATGGAGTTGCGATCTTCATCGATGGTTGTTTTTGGCATGGCCATAAGGAGTGTAAGTATTATAAATTGCCATCAACCAATATAGACTTTTGGAAAACCAAGATTGCAAAAAATTTAGCACGCGATTATGTCAACAATGTAGATCTTGATCTGGCTGGATGGAGAGTTATCCGAATATGGGAATGTGAAATAAAGACTAAAGAACAGAGGGAGGAACGGCTTGAAAAGCTCTATCAAGAAATCCTGTCTGCCAAGATAAAAAATAAGCCTAAACAGATAAGAAAGAAGAAGAAAAAATATTATGATGATTATCCGGATGATTTTAATCTTGCAGCCGAACCGGAGATGGACTACTAAAAATAAAATTGAAACCTCAACTTTTGCGAAGTTGAGGTTTCAATTTTATAGAATTAAAGACTTTATCACTTCTTCAAGATCTTGCTTATCGAGCCATCAGCATTACGTATGATATTGATGCCCTTTGTCATTTCTCTCAGACAGCGACCATCGATAGAATAAATCGCTTTTGTAGCTTCTGAAGCCGGCGCAATCTGATCTACGGCAGTCGTTTCACCTCTGTCGATAATATACGTCTCATTATAAGCTGGAGTATCAAGATTATTATAATCGTCAGAATAGAAAGTGTAGCCCACTATGTAGCGTGCATCAGCAGAGAGACCGGTAGGCACATTAAAGCCCAAAATATCTGATGTTCCATATCTTTCATCAAATTCAGGGAATATATTTATAAACATGTCTGCCTGAGTCTGACCTGCTCTCATTATAAAGCTTCCGCGAGATTCTAACCGCGGCATACCAATTGTACCAACAAACGTACCGTCGTTAGCTATAGAGGAAGGATAAAGACCTTCATTAGACTCATCTATATCTTGATATTCAGAATACACTATCAAAGATTTCTCTTGTGTGTCATATACAATAGGAACCTTCATATAGTCATTCCCATCTTTCGGAACGAGCCCTAACATAGCAGCATATCTACCATTGTTGCTCAAGGAAAGGAAGTGAGCTGAAAGTCCTGACAACGGTTTTGCATCATCATTCAAATCCTCCTCCTTAAGTTTGAGAAATTTTAACGGGAAAAGATCTACTTCATATTCTCCATCCTCGTTGAGTGTCCAGACACAAGGCACACCGAAATCGCCAATGAAACCAAGGATCACCTTACCGTCGCCACTCACTTTCTTAGCAGCTGAAGCCGGTGGCACCGACTTAAATAGTTGCAGAATTTCTTCATCAGTCGGACGAGGAAGTTTTGTCCACTCAATGCCATCTTTTGAATACGCAGCTTCAGTGCTGCTTGCCTGAATGGAACCTACCAACAGAGATCCGTCGTTGGATATACTCTCTCCAAGGATTCCTCTTGTACCTTCCGGACCTTCCAGAAATGAAATCTGA
Source organism: uncultured Sangeribacter sp. (assembly GCA_964525115.1). Classification (GTDB taxonomy): domain Bacteria; phylum Bacteroidota; class Bacteroidia; order Bacteroidales; family Muribaculaceae; genus Lepagella. The sequence goes on from CAZGGB010000024.1 coordinate 3,581, forward strand.
TCAGTGTCGTATGAATATGTGTACCCTTCCAATGACCATCCTATAGCAACGCCATCAAGGCTGACAGATCTTAGTTCAGTGCCACTCTCATCGACTTCGGGAAATACACATTTCACTTCTCCTGTGAATGCATTGGCAACAAAGGCACCATCAAAATTAACAGCACCACAGACATACTTTCCGTCTGCAGAAATCGCCGCTCCATAAAGCTGATTCATTTGTGAATCTTCTACGCTTGATCCTGGACATAGAACCTTGAGCACATCAGCATAAGCAGAAACACCAAGCGCAGTTGCTAAACAAACAGTAAAAATTTTTTTCATATAAACAATATCACAGCTCTAATTATTAATTGATTATCGCAGACAGAGCCAAAATCCCGATAAAAAGATATACAAAATTAATAAAATATTAGAATAATTCAAAATTATGGTTGAAAAACCTGACAACAATTGCAAATATCAGATAAAGTTTGTAATTTTGTAAATGCTTAAGCGCTTGTTTCGCGATGCCTATATTGACATGCCGGCATCCGACACAGATTCCCGCGCTTTTTTGTTTTTATGTAGAATTGCCGACGAGGGGATGACCGAGGCAAACATATAACTTCAACTAATGAAACGAAACCACATTATTAGGTTTGGTTGGCTTACCGGGCTGTTTATTTCGTGCTTTTGCACTGCCAAAGCACAAGATAATGTGCCTTGTCTTATTTTTACTGGCAACTCCAATACGCCACACAGTATTGATCTCAGCAAGCTTAACCGAATCACATTTGGAGATGAGGAGATGACAATCAGCTCATCAATCGACAACAATGCACCCGAAGTGAAACTATTGTATTCTCTCTTCAACCATTTGGAAATAGGAGATGCAGTACCTACAGACATATCTGCGGTCGATTTTATCGAAGCAGAAGGGAAAGCTCAACTCCGATACATTGCTGATATGAAGTCGCTCGTCTTGGAATCATCTTCAGATAAGCCATATTCTTTAGGCATATTCAGCCTTAATGGAGCACTGATAGCTTCATCAACTATGTCCGGAGGTCAATCTCTTTCAATAGAAGCTTTATCAGCAGGCACCTACATTGTAGTAGCCACCAATGGAGAATCAAGACTAACCCTAAAATTCATTCTTAACTAAAATTATTACCGTCATGAAAAAAATATACACATCCAAAGCATTAATATGTGGCACACTCTCTCTTATTTCATTACTCGCTTATGCCAAGCCGGAAAAAGTAGTGCAAATTTTTCGCAACGGTGAAGTGATCCAGCAATACGCTGTGTCAGACATTGATTATATTGAAGTCAATGAGATTTCAAGCCTTGAAGGAAGCCAATATGAATACTCCGTAAATAGCAAAGATCTCAAAAATTCAGGAGAATTCCTGAGTGGATTTTTCCATAAGAACACGTGGGATGAGGGTTGCACCTTCAACTTTTCCGTGTCTGAGCTCAAGCACTTCCTACAACTTGGCAACAGCATGAACATTGAGATCTATGCAGGCTCAAAAGAGCTTTATAATGGCAAGGAATTCAATGTAGCAGAAACCGAACTTCCTTTCTCCTTTATGCTCCAATACGTTGATGTCTCCATAGGCTCTACAGTCGATGTGGTGATCGACAATAACAATAGGGCTGGAGCGGAAGGAACAATCGCTTTGATTCCCAATGCGCGAGGAAGTTATGATGCAGTCTTCTATATTACCATGAATTCGAGAGATGTAAGTGTAAAAGGATATTATGCCGGAGAATACAAATCTCGCAACACAGTTTACACCACCGATGAGGGCACGATAGCAACCGTAAAGGGAGCTACCCTTGACATCTCGGGTGACCCTTGTGTCTTATACCTGACCACAACAAACAAGGAGGGAGAAGCCGGTCCTGACAATTACGATATAAAAGGAGAGGTGGCAGCTGAAGAATGGGCATTTAATAAATTTATGGCTTTTAGTGGACAAGGATCAAGCGTAGAGTGGCTTGACGGAATCAAGTATAATAGTGCCACCGCGGCAGAAACAGGATTCTTCGGAGGCAATTGGAGAGTCATGAATGTTACCACCACTCCCGAAGGAGGGAAGGTCGCCGAATGCTCGGTAATGCTTTTTGGCAACACAGTGCGTGATCTTTATTATTATGGAGATATTAAGATAATCGAATAAATATATTGATATTCGAAAATAGCCAATACCCCGTCTCATAAAAATTTCAGTATTCCCAGTGCATCTGAAATTTTTATGAGACGTGTTTTATTAATCGTAGTAATAATTTTAGCTTTTTTTTGAAAAAAAATAACTAAACACAACAAAAACAATTAAAAAAATTAGCACAAACGGATAAAATTTATTAATTTTGCAAAATAAACATATTTTATTAACATAATTCACAAATTAATGAAAAGAGTTTTACTTTCATGTATGGCTATAGCAGCAGGAGCTACGATAGCCATGGCGCAAGAGGAGCCGGTTTTTCCGTCGACTCTTGAATACACGCTCAATGGACAGAAGGAACTTGCCGGCGTAAAAGTCGACATTAAAGATGGATCTTATGGTCCTTCAATGAGCATAACAGGAGAAAGCGATGCAGAAGAAATCACTATCACTTTTGCAGTGCCAGACGGCTGGGACGGCTGGATTATAAGCCCATTTTTTGCAGTGGTATCCGACCAACCTTACGAAACAAGAGCAGAAAAAGATTGGTCTCCGATTGAAGACTTCCTCAATGGCGGAATGGGCTACCAGAAAGGCAACTCCGTTACATTTGTAGTGGACGGAGAAGATGCTTCAGCTACTTTAGCGCTTTATAAAGGTAATATGGCATACAACATAACCCTGCCGATTGAATATAATGTTGCTCCAGCTGGCGGATCTTCAGTTGTTGACGGACCTGCATTCCCGAAAAATATTGGTGTTACAACATATGCTGAAGGCCTTGAGGTAGAGCAATATATAGATTGGGGAACACTGACTATCGAATTGACTGGTGAGATTTCTGAAGAAACATTCGATGTAGTTCTTGATGTACCCGAGGGATGGGATGGCTTCATCAGCCTTCCTTATGCGGATAATATAGAAATTGGAGAAAGTGGAATCAAACCAAGAAAGACAAGAGCGGATGCATCTGCTTGGCAGCCCATAAAAGAATTCATTGAATATGCTGAATCTAATAAATGGGATCCTATAACCCCAATAATGGGTAATAAATTCACATTCAAGCCTAATGGATCACGACAAGATGTAGCTGTATATCTCTACAAAGATGATATGGTATATCTTGGCGATGGTAACGATTGGATTTCACTTGAAAACAATGAGGTCACTACTACATATGATCCTTTCCCCAAGACTTTTGAAGCTTCTCTTAGCGGTCAGGGCCTTAGCTTGACTCAAGGCATGGATGAGTATTTTGGTGTCTACACAATTAACGTTGAAGGCAAGTGCCCGGAAAAAGAAGTAACTCTTACTTTGAACGTTCCTGAAGGTTGGGATGGTTTCGTATATATGAGCGATGTTGATTCCGGTTCAGACGTTGAGCCTCTTTCAACAAGGTCTCAGGAACCGGAATGGGTTCCATTGGATATGATGCTTGAATTTGGCTTGAAAGAAGGCAATAGCATCACAGTACCGGTCGATGGTGATGAACATTATGGTCAATTCTATCTTTACAAAGATGGTCTTGTAGACGGAGCAAATCAGATCGTAACTATTTTCAATGTAGAATATGACTATGAAAAGGCAAATCAGGCTGCATATGATGCCTTGATGGTAAAGGTTGATGCACTCCAGGAAGAATATGATGCAGCCCTTACTGCTTTGAAGAAGAAATATCCTGATTATGATTTCTCTGAATGGGAATATATCATCGGTGAAAATTTGAAACAGACAAAAGCAGGTGCTCTTCAGGCTCTTAATGCAGCTAATGAAGACGGCGTTGATTTCAACTTCCCATTTGATGGCGAAGAAATCGAGGCAATGATTGCCGAGATGAATGTTAAGGTTCCATTGACAGTTGATAACCAGGCTGCCTACGACAAGGTGATCGCACAGCTTGATGCAGCTCAGGCAGAATATGAAGCAGCTCTCGAAGCTCTTAAGGCAGAATGTCCTTATTATGACTTCTCTGAGTGGAACGAGATAATCGGCGGCATGCTGGATCAGACAAGAACCGGCGCTAAGCAGGCTCTCGAGGCAGCAAATGAGGATGGTGAAGAGTTCTTCTATCCGTTCGACGACGAGGAATTCGAGGCAATGCTTGCCGAGATGAAGAAGGATGCAGAGAACGCTCCCGCATTCCCTGAAAAGCTTGATGTGACTCTCAGCGACGAAGAGGGCGTGAAGGTAAGCCAGGGCGTAGAGCAGGGTGTATACACAATCTCTGTAAGCGGCCAGAGCGAGCAGAAGGAACTCACAGTCACAGTGGCTGTGCCCGAAGGCTGGGACGGCTTCATCGGCATGAGCGACGTTGATGCCAACGATCAGGCAGCTCCTGCAAAGGTTGCTCCAGTAGAATGGGTATCAGTTGAGGAAATGGAAGCATACGGCATGAAGAAAGGCAACACCATGACATTCCCTGTTGACGGTGCTGAGCACAGCGGCCAGTACTACCTCTACAAGGGTAACGTTCTTGACCTTGCCAACCAGATCGCAATCGAGTTCAACGTTGAGAGCCCGCTCACAGCAGCCAACAAGGCAGCATATGACGAGGTAATTGCCAAGATCGACGGCCTCCAGAAGGAATATGACGAGGCACTCGCAGCATTGACAGAGAAATATCCTGACTACGACTTCTCAGAATGGAAGGAGATCATCGGCAACGCACTTGAAGAGGCAAAGACAGGCGCCAACCAGGCTCTCAAGGCAGCAAACGAGGATGGTGCTGAATACGCATTCGCATTCAACGGCGAGGAAATCGAGGCAATGATCGCCGAGATGAACGCCAAGGTTCCTGTATATGTTGGCAACCAGGCAGCATACGACGCAGTCATCGCGAAGATTGACGAGCTCCAGAAGGAATATGAGGAGGCACTCGCAGCAGTGACAGCTAAATATCCTGACACAGACTTCTCAGAATGGGAGGAGATCATCACCAAGGCTCTTGACGAGGCAAAATCAGGCGCAGCACAGGCTCTCGCATCAGCCAACGAAGACGGTGTTGAGTTCAACTTCGCATTCGACGGCGAGGACATCAAGGGCATGATTGCCGAGATGTATGCAAGCGCTGCATTGACAGAGGCAAACCAGGCAGCCTACGACGCAGTCATCGCCAAGATCGACGAGCTCCAGAAGGAATATGACGAGGCAGTTGCCGAGATCAAGGAGAACAATCCTGACTTCGACTTCACAGAGTGGGATGAAATGATCGCCAAGGCTCTCGAAGAGACCACGACAGGCGCTGAGCAGGCACTCAAGGCCGCTAACGAAGATGGCGAAGAGTTCAACTTCGCATTCGACGGTGAGGATATCGAGAATATCATCGAGGAGATGAAGAAATCTGCAACCGGCAGCGGCGTATCAGGCGTTGCTATCGATGAAAATGCAAGCTACTACGATCTCAACGGTCACAAGATCAATCGTCCTCAGGCTGGCATGTATATCAAGGTTGTTGATGGCAAGTCTTCAAAGGTTGTTATCAAGTAAAATCAAACTAAAGTAATATCGGAAATCCTCGGGACGCATCGTCTCGAGGATTTTTATTATCAAATTTTTGCATAACTAATATATTTTTAGTAATTTTGAATGTGAAGTTGTTGAAACTTCATAGAATATTTTTAAACCATAAATAATTAACTGAATGAAAAAAGTATTACTTTCATGTATTGCGCTTGCAGTTGGAACTGCAATGAGCTTGGCTCAAGAAGTGAATAATCCGGATCTACCAACATATCCCAGCACCCTCAACTTCACACTTAATGGAGAGAAAGAACTTCCGGGAGTGTCAGTAAGCCAGACAATGGTCCCTTACGATGGCTCGGAATGTCTTACCATTGATATAACAGGAGAATATGATGCCAATGTGATCACAATGGATTTCCAGACACCCGACGGATGGGATTATGCATTGATCGATTCACAAATTGATGGTGCAGACTCTCCATTTTCAACAAGAAGTAAAGAATCAGACTCTTGGGTAGCCGTTAAAGACGTAATGGGTTATAAGGAAGGGAATTATTTTAAATTCCCTGTAAATGGAAAACAATGCTATGCTACAATCTACTTAGTGAAAGGAGATAATGTATGGGCATACCCTATCGACATTACTGCAAAATTTACAAAAATTGAAGGGACAGAAAAAGATCCTAATGCTCTTACATTGCCAGAGGCTCTTGAATATACACTCAACGGAGAGAAAGAGCTAACGGGTATCAAAGTCAAACAGCAAATTGATGACACATACCATCTGATCAATATCACCGGCGAATGTGACTCTGACAAGATCACCGTTTCATTCGCCACTCCAAAAGGATGGGACGGCTTGATGATTGCTGACTTCTATGGATATGGTGAAATAACTACTGTCGAAACAAGGAGTGAACTGAGCTTGATCCCAATTGAAAACATCTTAGGCATGGGATTCAAAGAAGGCAACACCATTACCTTTGAAACTGATGGAGAAGCAAATATTGGCTATATAGCATTGGTAAAGGGAGACATGGTATGCTCAACATTTATCGACTTTGATATTACTGTAGGTAATACAAATGGTTCCGACGATCCCATCGTAGTTGATGCTCCGGAATTCCCGACATCGGTTGGAATCACAACATATGCCAACGGTCTTGAAGTATGGCAAGGAGAAGAATATGACATTCTGACCATCAGACTGACAGGAGAGATAGAAGAAGAAACATTTGATGTAGTTCTTGATGTTCCTGAAGGATGGGATGGCTTCGTCAGTCTGCCATCTGATGAAAGCATTGTAATTGGTGAAAGCGGAATAGGTCCAAGAAAGACAAGAGCTGAAGAACCATACTGGATTGAAATTGATGAAGTAATCGATTGGGGAGCTGAAAAAGGCAATAAATTCACCTTTACCCCCAATGGAGAAAAACAGGACGTAATGATTTATCTCTATAAGGATGGTATGGTCGACGTAGCCAATTGGATTTCACTTGAAAATAATGAGGTCAAATCTTCATCAGATCCATCAGCGGTAGAGGGAATTAATGTCAATGATGTCAACTCTGCATACTTTGACATGAACGGCAGAAAGATAGCCAATCCTGCAAAGGGAGTATATGTTAAAGTTGCAGATGGGAAAGCTAAAAAAATAGTTGTAAAATAAATTTTATATTGATATGACAATGCCCGGGACCTATTGGTTTCGGGTATTTTTATTATCAAAGGCTTGCATAGTCTAAATAATTTTAGTAATTTTGAAATATCGAACAACACATGGAATAAATATAACAACACATGAAATAAACTATGATGAAAAGATTAATTGCAGGAGGAATAGCAATAGCAATGCTAACAGCAGCAAATGCCAGTGTCCCTCTAATGAAAAAAATCACAGAGGATGTATTATTTGGAGAAAAATCAACCAAAAATATTGTATATAGCAATTCCACTCTCAAAGCCGGTATGCCAGTAGACAAATGTGTACGTAAGGAAGTAGCCGGCGATTCTCAAAAGAAAGGATATGTGCTATATGAAAACTTCAGCGGATGGAATGGAGTTAGCAAAAAATGGGTTCCGGAAGGATGGAGTGTAGAACATAAAGGGAAATGCAGCTCAAGTTATACATGGCAGCCGCTAAAGCCTACTCCATATATCTATCCTACTATAGCTGATGGAGAATATTGCTACTATATAAATTATGCTGACAAAGAGCAAGACGAGTGGATGATATCTCCGGAATTTACTCCTGAAAATAATATGGAGCTCTCATATTATATCACTATGAATCTCGTATATCTATATAGCACAAAGAATCTTGATTGGTTCCATCAGACTTATGACGGAGATAAAATAACTGTCTATACAGTTCAAGTCTTAATACAAGAAGAAGGTGGCGATTGGGAGATTCTTTACGACTATGCCGAAGCGTACAAAGACTACAGCTTCAGAGAACTGATCGACGCATCAAATATTTCAGCACTTCAAAAGCAAACGATAGATCTTTCAGAATATGGAGGCAAAAATGTCAAGATAGCTTTTCGATATTTAGGCGTAGATGGCGATGCAATATTGCTTGATGCCATTGGAGTTGGATACCCAACTTTGGACAATGTATGGTATATGGAACCGACTAACTCTCTATACTGGGGATTCAGTAGGAATTCAGAATTTTGGGAGATGCCGGTCGACATTGCTTTCTATCCAGCAAACACACCAATCACATGGCAAAATATGTCGGATGAAGATGCCACTTATTCATGGCAATATCCTGAGCAAAATGCAACTGATTATGCAACTTCAGACGATCCGTATGAACTTAGCGTCAGCTACAAAGCTGAGGAGCAGGGGTTGACTCCAAAGCTTTACGACACTCCAATCCTGACAGCAGTAGCTCCTGAAAGAATAGATGCCATATATCGTTCGCCGGTACCATATTTCCAGATAGGTGGGAAACCCTCTTATACTGAAGAAGGTGACCAGATTGACTTTACACTTTTCCAATTCCCGATCAATCATCTTGATGCCGGATTTATCGACGTCATGGACCCTAAACAGGGAGCTTTGAGCGTTCCGGTATTTGGCTACAACGAATTCTCAGATAAATATTGGCTTGATTACTCTCTAAATGGAGAAGAACCGATGGAAGGGAATTTTTCTCACCTTATAGGGATAGGAAATGTATATTTCGCTTCCGAAGAAGCACCTTTAATTGTGAATGGCATGAGTGTGTATGGCTGGGGCCGAATCTGGGACGATGCAGAATTAACTGCCACCATTTATGCCCTTGATTCAGAATTGCATACCGACTATGATACTTTTACCGTAATTGCACGGACAAGCATTACCGGGAAAGAGGTTCAAGCGCTCGACAAAAAAGAAGCAAAAGACTATATCTACCTTCCGTTCCATTTTGATGAGCCCGCTATAGTGCAAGCATCTGAAGAGCATCCTGCTTTCCTCTTCATGCTTGAAGGGTTCAATTCAGAAAAAGTGGATTATTTTGCTCCTCTGAATTCTCATCGCCCAAATGTAATAGGATATCCTGCAGGATATATGCTCCATGAGATAAATCTGCAAGGCCATATTGAAAATGGCACTTATAAATCTTTGAAGACTATGCAATATATGGAGGAGGGAGAATATTATTCTCATGCCGGCACGTTTGCAATCGGATTAGACGCGGAGTATACGTCAGACAACACTATTCCCGGGGCTGTTTCCTCTATAGAATCACAAAAAAGAGTGGAAGCGATTTATGATCTTAATGGTCAAAAAGTATCATCCACAAATTCACCGGGCATATATATCGTCAGGTATTCAGATGGAACTGTAAATAAGGTTGCAAAATAGTGACCGTATAATTATTTGATATCCAAATACCCAATTTCATAAAATTCAGGACCAATGTGCATTGAATTTTTCTGAAATGGGGTCTAATTTTTTAAATTATACAATATGCAGATTAGAAAAGCTGAAGATAATGATATAAGAGAGATTATAGGCCTCCTCAGGCAGGTCAACGACATCCATGCGGAAGGCCGTCCAGATATTTTCATCAAAGGGCTCACAAAGTATGATGAGAAAGGGCTGATTAAAATAATTTCGAATCCTGAGACTCCTGTCTTTGTAGCTATCGACCAAGAAGGAAAACTTGCCGGATACTGTTTCTGCATCGTAGAGGATCATTCCGCATATGTCAATCTTCGTCCTAACAAGACACTGTATATTGATGATCTTTGTGTAGATGAGAATCAAAGGGGCAAGCATGTGGGACAGCAACTATTTGAATATGTAAAAAAATATGCTGCAGAATCCGGATTTTATAATATCACATTAAATGTCTGGAGCAGCAATCCAAACGCTCAGAAGTTTTATGAGGCAATGGGATTGAAACCGATGAAGACAGTGCTGGAATTAATAGTCAATAGTGACGAGTGAACAGTGAAAAAATCTAACCATAAAAACACAAAAATACCAACATGAAAAGAATTTATCTTATTGCGATCGGGATGCTGATACTTGCATCGCCATTGCAAGCAAAGACTGGAAAGAGTCCTGCTACTTTTGATACATATCAGTGGGACTTTGGCACGATCAGACCTCAGAGTGGTACTGTTTGCCATACTTTCACACTGAAAAATAATTCCGACAAACCTTTGAAAATCGGAAGTACAAACCCAAGTTGTGATTGCATAAACGCGTTTTATACCTCAGAAGAAATTGCCCCGGGAGAGGATATCAAAGTAATGGTTTCCCTCTACCCTACTAACTCCTCAGGTAAAACTTACCGCAGTGTCGAATTCTTGGATACGGAAGGACGCACACTCGGAAGCTTATCATTGGAAGCTAATGTGGATGAGAACAGTTTTGAAGAATCACAATGGAAATATCCATTCCAAAATCCAAGTCTTACGAATGAAGAGAGAGTTGAAAACCTTATTTCTCTTCTTACTCCGGAAGAAAAAGTCGGACTCATGATGAATAAGTCGGTATCTGTAGATCGTCTTGGTATTCCATCATATAATTGGTGGAGCGAAGCTTGCCATGGAGTGCGTCAAGACGACTACACCGTATTCCCCCAGCCTATCGGTATGGCTGCTGCTTTCAATGATAAGCTCGTCTATGATGTATTCTCAGCTGTTTCAGATGAAGCACGTGCCAATTGGAACCGTTCAGACCATAACATTTTCAATGTTCCGATGGGAGTAGTCTACTATCCCGGCAATCCCGAACTGACATTCTGGTGTCCTAATGTCAATATTTTCCGCGATCCACGTTGGGGACGTGGTCAAGAGACATGCGGAGAAGATCCATATCTTAACGCAGTGCTTGGAGTTCAGACAGTATTAGGAATGCAAGGCAATGACGACAGATATTTCAAGACACATGCCTGTGCAAAGCACTATGCTGTGCATAGCGGTCCGGAACCACTTCGGCATACTTATAATGCATCTGTTTCCCAGCGAGACCTTTGGGAGACATATCTTCCGGCATTCAAAGCCTTAGTAAAGAAAGGAAACGTGAGGGAGGTGATGTGTGCCTACAATCGCTATGAAGGAGTTCCATGCTGCAGCAGCGACCGCCTCCTAATTGATATACTTCGACGCAAATGGGGATATGACGCGATAGTACTGACCGACTGCGATGCTATCAATAATTATTACACCAAAGGGCAGCATGAGACTCACCCGGATCCTCTCAGTGCATCTGTAGACGCAGTGCTCAATGGGACTGATCTTGAATGTGGAAAAGTTTTCATGGTGCTGACTGAAGCTCTTGATAAAGGATTGATCAAAGAATCAACCCTCGATGCTCATCTTCGCAAGACTCTTAGAGGACGCTTTGAACTTGGCATGTTTGACCCAGCCGATTTGCTTCCGTGGGCTAACTTGAACCAAGAAGTGATCAGCAGTAAAGCAAATGACGACCTTGCCACACAAGCTGCACGGGAATCAATGGTACTACTCAAAAATAATGGTGTTCTTCCACTTTCTAAAAGTATCAAGAATATAGCAGTCGTAGGTCCCAATGCCGATGACACAGAATTGCTAAACGGCAACTATGGAGGCACTCCTACACCAGAGCATACACATTCGCTTCTCGAAGGAATCAAGAATGCGCTTCCGAACGCAAACGTCTTCTACAAGAAAGCGTGTGAGCTTGACGATGAATATGCAACAATACCTCATTTAGGTGATTTTAATGATGGGAAAGGACTAAAAGTAGAGTTTTTCAATAATAATTCACTAAGCGGAAATCCGGATAAGACCGAATATCACAATGATATCAACTTCAGCACCTTTGGAGCTTGGGGATTTGCTGAAGGAATCAGCAAAGATACTCTTTCAGTGAGATTGTCGGGCACATATAAAGCTCCATTTACCGGAGATATGAAATACACTCTTACCACCGACAATGGCTATGTGCTGAAAGTCAACGGCGAAATCGTAGAAGATGCTCCCGCCGGCAATCGAAGAGGTGGATTCGGGTTTGGACGGAAACCGGAATATAAATCTTTCACTGTAAAAGAAGGTGAGACCTATGACATAGAAATAGAATACAGGCATGGCAACGGCAACTTCGCTATACTTCGCGGTGACATCTGTGAACGCAAACCTATTATTTTTGATGACCTTGCTTCCGAAATGAAAGACATGGATGCAATTATAGTCATCGGCGGAATCTCTGCAAGGATGGAGGGTGAAGGTGGTGACAAAGCCGATATTGAGCTTCCCAAAATCCAGCAACAACTTGTCAAAGCCATGCATTCCACGGGGAAACCGGTAGTATTCGTAAATTGTTCCGGCTCAGCAATTGCATTCGGAAGTATCGAAAATGACTTTGATGCTCTCATTCAAGCCTGGTATCCCGGACAAGGGGGAGCCATGGCTTTATCTGAAGTCATATTCGGCGATTACAATCCGGGAGGTAAACTTCCAGTAACTTTTTACAGATCCAACGAAGACCTACCGGATTTCCTGGATTATAACATGGACAACCGAACCTACAGATACTTTAAAGGAGATCCTATGTATGCTTTTGGTGAAGGACTTTCCTATACTGATTTCTCTGTAGGCAAAGGGAAGCTGTCGAAGAAATCCATGAAAGCTGATGAGAGCGTAAGCCTGACCGTCCCGGTGACTAATATTGGAGATCGAGAGGGCACTGAGACAATACAAGTTTATGTAAAAGCACTCGATTATCCGGAAGCACCCATTAAATCTCTTAAAGGATTTCAGAAAATAGGATTAAAAGCTGGAGAAAAAGGGAAGGCAGTCATTACATTAGATGGAGAATCATTTGAATACTATGATCCTTCTATTGATGAACTTTCCACGCGACCGGGAAGATATGAAATCCTATACGGCACGTCTTCACGAGATCGCGACTTGATGAGTCTGCCATTCGAGGTGAAACAGTAAGATATAGGAAATAAATAGTATATAAAAAATAACGGCGAGGGTTCATCCACGCCGTTATTTTTAGATATATCATTAAGATTATTTCTTAAGAATTTTGCTAACAGAGCCGTCTGAATTGCGAACAATGTTCAGACCCTTTGAAATTTCACGCAGCGAGCGTCCATCAATTGAAAAAACAGCTGCTTGAAGTGCTTTGCTGCTTGAAGAAATCTCACTCACTCCAGTTGATGAACCAGTATTTATAACATATGTAAGGAAATATGCCGGAGAATCATCATTGACATCTAAATTATCACTATAATATGTATATCCCAAGATATGCTTGCCGTCGGCTGAAATTCCGGTAGGAACATTCAGTCCTGCTTCTGTGTCAGACGGACCAAGAATTTTGTTGTATTCCGGGAAAGCGTCAACAAAAAGCTCTGCTATCTCTTCGCCGGCTCTCATAATGAAGCTTCCTGTAGATCCCGAGGAGGGTTGTCCAACTGTTCCGATAAATGTTCCGTCGTCAGCGATTGCACGAGGATAAAGACCAAGTCCGAAATAGTCTATCTCCTGAGGTTGCTTATAAATCTTGATAGTCTTTTCTTCAGTATTATAAATGACAGGGACAAGACGTAGATTATTCGAATCATCAACGATAGTGCCAACTGCGCCAACATATTTGCCATTATTGCTCATAGCCGTATAAAAGGCACTTAGTCCGAGAAGCTCTTTATTATCATCAGAAAGATCATCATCAGAAGCTTTGATATATCGAGCAGGGAAGAAATCAGTCACATACTCTCCTTCTTCATTCATCTTCCATAAAATAGGGAATGTGAAACTTCCAAGGTGCCCTAATATAACTTTTCCATCTCCACTTACATACTTAGCAGAAGACATATCATTAATATTCTCCTTTAGATTTCCAAGTTCAGCATCAGAAGGATTCGGCAACGTCATCCATTCAGCACCGTTGAGAGAGTAGGCTGCTATCGTATTAAATGACTGCTCTGTAAAAGAGCCCACCATCACGCTTCCGTCGTTAGACAATGACTCGCCTAACAATTCTCTCATGTTTGAAGGGATCTTGAGCTTTTCTACATCCATAGACTCAAATGAGACGAGAACACCATTATCATCAAAAAATCCTATAGCATGACCATCATTGTCTACACCCCTTAACTCACCAGTCGATTCCTCAACATTTTTCCACTTTACCTCTCCTGTAGCACAATCTGCAATAAAAATGCCAACACCCTGCTCAATAGTGCCACAAACATATCTGCCGTTGGCTGATATAGAGAATCCCATAAGCTGAGGTTCAGTCACACCCGGAATTCCATCTTCACCGCATTTTAAAATCTGGAGAGATTCTGCAAAAAGCGATGTGCTTAGAGCAAGCGATAATGTGAGCGTAAAAAATTTTTTCATAATTATATTATTATAGAAGTTGTATAATCTTATTTACGAATTGAAAAATTTACTATGAAGAGTTAAATCAAATGTAATTGATTCACTGATTCAAAATAAAATTTTTATACACGCCAATTGATTTATGAGAGGAATATCTTCATAGGAGCCTTCAGTCAGGCAGTGCTAATTCTATACGCAAAATTAATAATTTTATCGAATTATTCAAAAAAAATCTCAGAAAAAGTAATTTTGTGAAATCATATAATTTCCAAGGAAACTGATTGCGAAGAAATTTAGCATAAATCGTTTGCATGTGCAGAAGATTTTTAGTAATTTTGAAACGAATATATACAAAAATTTCTAATAAACACATCGAAATGAAAAAATTGTTACTATCAATTGCAGTCGCAAGCTCATCGATCCTGACCGGCTTGGCTAATGAATACAAGTTTGTATTCGACGGCAATAACGACATGGGTGGTCTCACTCGCCAGACATCGACTAAGGAGACTGAACTTACTTTTACAGATAGCTTCTATCTAAATGAGGAAGGAATTGAACTCTCAATAAAAAAAACATCAGAAAACGGATTTGGATTTGCATTAATCAATGCAGGAGGACTTAACGCAGGTTTATGCGTATTTTCGTCATTCACCGTGCCAATGACCCCGGAGATCACGCTGACTGTTCCAAACGGAAATATCTCATCAGTGACATTAACAATGTCAGGATTAGGACTTACCACTCTTGACATACCGTTCAATGGGGTAGAAATCGAGGGAGATATTGAGAATGGCGTAACATCTTGGAAATGGAGCGATCGAGACGGCTCCGAAAAAGTATCATTCACTTGGTCAAACACCTTTTATCCACGCTACATTCATTCCATCAGTGTAGTCTACACGCCTGATCTTGGAGGGAAACAAGAATGTGGACTTTCTTTCAGCAGTAAGTCATGTGAGGCTGTATTAGGAGAGGACTTCACTTCTCCCACTCTTATGAATCCAAACAACCTTAATATAACATGGTCAAGTACGGATGAGAATGTCGCCACTATCGACCAACAAGGAACAGTGACGCTCATCGGAGTAGGCTCAACCATAATATCAGCTTCTACAGAAGGCAACGAAGAGTATGCAGCCGGAAATGCTAAATATGAAATACATGTGATTCCATTGGCATCAAACATCCCTCAACTTTTGGAATATGCTCCTGCATTGTATGACAAAGTAAAAGTAAATTTCCCTCTTCTTGTCAACTTTGCTTATGGTAGCACCGCATTTGTTACCGACAGTGAGGGGAATGCCGCTTGCATTGACAACATCCGCAACAGAAACAGTACATCTACATCAACTACCACTATCTATAAGATAGGTCAAGTGATTCCTGCTGGATGGATTGCCACTAACGCTACCATTTATGAAAGTGTAATATGGGAAGGAATCCCAGGAGATGTGACGGAGACTGCTGAAGTGGTGTATCCAAAAGTTGAATCAGTCAATACTTCTGATGTCAATAGGGTTGTCACCCTTATGGACGTGACTTTCCAGACACGCACTGCCGAAGGCAATACAAAAGCTTTCGGTACGACACCAGATAACACTCGTTATGAATTCCAAGACACTTATAACATATCATCTAAACCAGCAGGGACATATGATGTCACATGCATAGTCAAATATTCCAAGGTGAATACCAGAGAGTACTTCTATCTTGTGCCGATTTCTTACTCTGACCCAAGCGGGGCAGGAACAAAACTAAACTCAGCAGACATCAAAGAGTCAGAAGCAACATATTACGATTTGTCGGGCAGACAAGTAGTCGCCCCGAAAGATGGTGTATATGTCAAAATCCAGAATGGAAAAGCTGTCAAAGTAATAGTAAAATAATTCACAAATGGCAAAAGAAAAGCTTTGGGGTTATATAGACAAAAAAGGGGATTTCGTAATTGAGCCCCAATATCATGATGCTTGGGATTTCCATGAGGGGTTAGCTGTGGTCAAAGTGGAATGGGCACGCGGATACATCGACAAGACCGGACACTTCATCATTGAGCCTCAATTTCAATATGCCGGTCCATTTATAGATGGAAAAGCTCTTGTCCAGCTTGACGGACTCTGGGGATACATAAGGCCTGACGGAAGTTGGGAAGAAAAGCCCCACGCTGTAGAAGGAAATCCTATTGCTTACCCTACCCCATCATCTGATCCCAATATTCCCCCAGAATACATATTCAATGAAGGCCTTTCTCCTGCACTCAAAGGGAAAAAATATGGTTATGTAGACGAAGAACTGAAGTTTGTCATAAAACCAAGTTTTATTCAAGCCAAGCCTTTCTCTGAAGAGCTTGCAGCGGTTTTAGTAGCAGTATAAGGATTCAACATAGAATATTATTATTTGATATGGCTTCAAGAGTTGATCTTGGAGCCATATTTTATATTTGATGATGTATGAACTTCTTTGTTTATAATCCATACTGTTATCCAACTAAAACACTAAAAAAGGTGCGCCCCTTGCGGAACGCACCTTTTGAAATATGAAATCAGGAATTTTACTTAAGGATCATCTTCTTACTGAAGCTACCTGCATCTGTGCGAACGACGACTGTCACAACACCCTTATCAAGATCTTTGACAACCATGTTATGGGCATTATCCTTAACAGCCTTTGCAATCATCACGCCAGCTACATCATAAACCTCTATAGACTCAATCGATGAAATATCACCGCTGATCAGGAGTTTTCCATCTTCTGAGTATATTCCGAAGTTATCAGCCTTAACTGTGTCAACAGCAACAGTGTTGCTAATATTGATACTGCAAGGAGATGCAAATGAGCTAATCAAGTCTTCATCAAAGATAATAGAAGCAGTTGATTCTTTCTCGATATTTAAGTCACTAATGATACGGAATTTGATTTGATCGCCAGGATTACCATGAATATTGATCATAACATAACCATTGGCAACAATACCAATACCGCGACATTCGTCTCCACAGAAAGCAGCCACTTCATAATCAGCAGCATCAACAAGATAGCCATTGCCTTCTACAAGCTGAGCCACAACAGGCATGACTGAAGCATACTTATGATTATCGACATACCAACTACCATCAGCTGCAATCACAGGGGCCTTAACAGGGATATTGTCACTGTACTGAGAAGACAGATTGTAACTAAATTCCTTTTCAGAATTACTAAAGAACATATAGCCTTCACCCGGAAGCATATTAGTAAGGCTTCCTTGCCATAGCCCATCAGAATCAACCTGAGAGAATCCATCCAGACCTACAATCATATCACCTTCTTCAACAGTAAGGTCTGAGAAAAGATCAGATATGAGGAGATGTCCTTTATCAACAGGAGTTCCAATCCAATTCCAGCCACGATTAAGCTTAATAGTATTGGAAGGATCAAATGCTACGCCGGCAACATTGCCAGTCCAAGATTCACTATCAACGCATACCTTATAGCCAACTACCGGGAGAAGCTCTGTCAGACTACCAACAAGACCATACTTCGGATCGCGAATCACTTCCTGAGTCTGAGAAATGATGCTTGAGATACCTTCAGAAGCGAAATCAGCTACCAGCACTGCATCTTCATATACATGAGAAATCCAATTCCAGTTTCCTGTCAGATTATAGTCAACATTTACCTTCTTAAGTTGGAAGTTGAAGGACACAGGATCAGAAACATTTCCTTTGTATTCTGCAACAGCCTTGACTGTAGTAGACTCTCCTACGGGAGCAAATGGTGCTGAATATAGTTTACGTTCGCCATCTGCAACTGTAGGATCTGAACCATCAATTGTATAGTAAATAGAAGCCTTTTCTGAAGGAGATGCGAGCTCGATCAGGCTTGAACGATACAAATCTGTACCAGTACCGACAGAAACAGGATCATGAATCCATAGAGGATGCTCGCCAATTGCCATCTCAGACGCAGCCACACTATTGTTGGCACAGAGATATGCAGAGAAAGGAGCTACCGAAGATTCATCATTTGCCACGCGAATAAATTTACTTCCTTCTGAATTCAATACGTAGAGCTCGCCAAGACGAGTCTCTCCGTCGTAGCTTCCGTAGAGTGAATATGTCTTACCAACTGCTACAGTCTCTTCTGGAACAGGAGTGAAAGGCACATCATAAACTCCTTCTATACCCTGCGATTTTGCAGTAAATGTAACTGGAACAGACGCATAAGGAGCACAAATATTTGCAAGATACGGACGATTGGAAAGCACAGAAGTCTGAGCAGTCAAAACTTCAGAATTTTCGTCGTCAAATGAAAGTAAGTGCAGACCACTACCCTCACGATTTCCAATTTCTTCACCAAATATTATATCAGTAGGAGCAAATGGCACCATTATAGTCGTCCATCCTCCATCTATATCGCAGGCATCACTTGCAGTGATGTCAGCAGTGTAAGAAATCTGGTGATCGCCAAGCATGAAGCTGGCAGGAGCATTGAAAGAATGACTGCCATCAAGCACGATATCAGAAGCTGCCACACGAGTACCATCCACATTGAGGATAACATTGAGTGACTCAGAATTTGGAATATCTACAGAACCCACATAGATAAGACAGTTAGGATTGAGACCTCTGAAAGACTCAACACTTACGCCATCTATGCCACCGGCTTTGCGAATTCCTGATTTTCCTGAAGCTTGAGCTGAACCGAGTGAAGGAAGGAGTATACTTGTCAAGTTGTCGCAACCATCAAACGCACCTTCTCCAATAGTTGTCACGCCAGGGAGCGTCAGAGATTCGATATTCTCGCAATCTTTGAATGCACCAGCACCAATTTCTGTGACAGTCTCAGATACGATAACGTCTTTAAGCTGATTCATGCCTTCAAACGCACCTTCAGGAATTGACTCATTGTTGATTTGAGTAAGGTCAAGAGATTCCAAGCCTTCAAACTTATCACGTATCATTTCAAACTGCTCTTCATTAACTTCGCCAGTAATGGTGAGTTCAGAATAAGCGAGGACATCTTCCTTGTCAAGGTTTTCGAGTGCACTTGCAGGAATCGGATCCCCTTCTTCGTAGCTTCTGATGCCAGAGATTCTGATCCATGTATCACCTGCAAGAGCCGGGATGGTATAGACACCGTTGTCTGACTTAAGAATCGTTTCCCTTTCTTCATATTCAGGAGTTGGACCACTCTTTGTCATTACTTTGGTCATCATTTCAACTACGAGATCAGTCTTTGGAGCAACATCAGATAGCTGGAACTTGATATCTGTGCCCTCACGATAGAGCACCGGCTTGACTTCAGTGTTACTTGTAGGTCTTCCATAGGAATTCAGCACCTGATTCTGGAAATCTGCCATCTTCACATTATACCATTTGCATTCATCAGGAACATCAACGACCTCGGCAGTGACGCCCTCGGCACCTTCCTTATTCTCAAAATTGATAGAATAGAAGAACTTCAGATCAACCTCATGGTTCTGAGGCACCCACGGACCGGATGTAGCAGAATGGATAAATCTTACTCCAAACAATCCTGCCGTACTGCTCCAATGCTGGACTGGATATACATATGTATATGAATTTGGCTGAAATTGGAAAGAGTTCAAGTTAGCCATGACATCCACTCCATTATCGTAGATCTTGAAGGCAACTCCCGTACGAATATGTGTTTGGTACTCTACTTTAAATCTTGATTGCTGGCAGTTGGGAAGCTCGAATATTAAATCAAAGTCTGCGGATCCGATAGGCACATTGTTGAGATCACCCTTATAATCACGCACAGCCATACGAGACCTGTCAACTTTTACCCAATAGTAGTCCTTTGCCTCAGTGGGAGCCTTATAAAGTGGAAGCATAGACCACCAAGTAGAAGGCACGCTATAGCTTTCTTCTGAACCCTTAGGAACAACCAGCGAAATCTTAGAAAGACCACTTGAAGGGAATGGAGAAGTTTTACCACATGTAGGAGCTACCTTTGGACGAGCGTCAATCTTAGTCAGACTTGTACATGCAGAGAAAGCACCATCGCCTATGTAGCTGACACCTGCAGGAATGATAATCTCAGTGATTTGAGTACAACGAGCGTATGCATTCTTGTCGATGCGCTCAAGATTGTTAGGAAGAATAATAGTCTTCAAAGATGAGAGTGCACTTGCACTTGAAGGAGCAAATGCGTTCTCCGGAATTGAGTTGCCAGTCATGGCTGCACCCTTGATGGTGACTTCAGACATATCAAGGTCGATAATTGTGCTTGCATTTGCGCGGATAGCGTTGAAATCGCTAAGGAGCATATTACCAATCAGCTTGACACGAGTCGGACAATCTGTTCCAAGTTTTTCTGCCAACAGACCTTCCTGGATATTGTAGACCATATAGTCACCGGCATCGGCATCTTTCACAGTGATAGTGACATCGAGGTCTTCAAGAACAGCAGGGATGGATACAACTGCGTTAGTGACATTAGACTGATGAGTCACACCATTGACAGCGACAGTCACACGCTGAGCAGGATTGATAGCGGAAGCCTTGATTGTTAAAGGCATACCACGAACAACTTCAGAAGAAGCACCTTCTATTCTTGCGCCTGTAACGCTTGTTGGCATTATGACATTGTGATAGACAACAGGGTTGTTGACAGCTTGGATGCGGTCAGTAATACCCTCTGCTTCTGCATCCACAAGTTGCCAATCCTTCTTATTGTAAGAAGTAGCAAGGCGAATTTGATTGCCTTCCTTAACCGGAGCTTCCTTCACTTTACAAGAGAAATTGTAGGTCAGGTTTTCACCGGTGCGGCTGTAGTAATTACTGAGGATGGAAGAAATGAACTCTTTGATGGCTCCATTCTTATCTGTAAGAACCATACCATAGAACTTAGCTGCGTCATCACCCTTGGGAACCTTGATAGCATTTGCACGAACAGTAAACGACTGCTGGAAAGGCACATTCACAACATTTGTAACGAGGCCAATACCACCTGCATCACCTGTGAGTTTCCAAGTTGTGTCGACTGTAGTAGCTTGAGGCTGCTTAAACTCAACATGAATCAAAGTGTTGCTATTGATAGTGGCTTCATAAATACCAGAAGCATTGGGATAAAGTTGTGTTGAATTTGCAAAGACTTGCATAATAGCATCGTCGTTAGAGCCGTCTGTCTCAACACTGAATTGATACTTAGACCCTCTTGCGAATTCTGTACCATCTGTCAGAAGAGTAAACTTAAGTCCCTTTTGTTCTGCAACTGTAAGATAGAAATAGTCAGATACTACTGGATTTTCTTCTACAATTTCTTTAAAGTCTTGCCAATACTCCTTAGCCATATATGCAGCTGTGGCTCCAACCGGGACTACAAGCTTAGTCTGAGGTGTGCCGTTGAAAACACACCAGTTGATCCATGCCGGAGAAGATCGACGCACGATTACCTCACGAAGTTGGTTGCAACCTACAAAGACATTGTATTCCCACGTTCCAACATTGGCAGGCACCTCAATTGATGTAAGCCCGGTCTGTGCGAAACAGCCATTCTTGAATGTAGTGAGACTATTAGGAAGAATAACTTGCTTAAGTGATCGATATCCATTGAATGCTTTAGTAGGGATGGCATTCGCAGGATTTGAACCATTAGCAACAATACTTACTTGCGAAATGTCGAGACGTTGAAGTTTCATACGATCGCGCATGAAATTAAAGTCTATGGCGTTGATGCTACCGAATAGAGTAAGATCTGTAATGGTGGCAGACTCCTGTTCAGTAAGAAGATTCTGAAGATTACCAGCACTTACCCACATTGTCTTCTTCGAAAGAACATCAGATGCGTTCTGTACAAGAATGTCGATCTTCTGATCTTCAAGCACATTAATGATGCTGTAGCGATTGGAAGCATCGGGAGTCAGAATAAACCCATTAGCCTTAACTGTAATGACATTGTCAACATTCTGAGACACAACTCTGAAAGAAAAGTCGCGACCTTTGATCACATATGAAGAAGAAGCATCCACTACAGCATCAGCTGAAGATTCAGGAAGTGAAACCGAAATATATGGTATAGAATAACCTGTAGCTGGGACTTCTCCTGGAGCAAGCAGGTCGCCAGCAACCGGGAGCCATTCAGAACTTCCGTTAGCCATAGTGACAAGTCGAACTACATCACCATCGGCGACAGAAGTTCCGGCAGGAAGACTACAGTTATAATTTACATATTTATGAACCTGAAGAGCCCACAGACTGAAATTTTGACTATTACTGAGAAGACACTTCTGATTGCCGGCTGCATCAAATAGAGCAACAGCAAGCTTTCCTGAAAAATCTGAATTAGATATATTCTTGAGCGCACCTGCACGAACAGTGAATGAAGAGCCAATATTCTCAACATCCAATGTCAAACCAGGCTGGCACTCATCACTTGTCACATGAATATCTGACCATGCTATAGAATTGGCAGCAGGCTTGATATTATAGATGATAGTCATCAAATCATTGTAGCTATGAGCTTTGCTTACAACCGGATTAAGGGCATCAGAAGCAAAGTATCCATTGGCAGAGCCACCCCATCCCCAGTTGATATGAAAATATGGAACACCGCCACGAATCTCATAGCCATCACAAACAAAAGCGTGTCCTGAAGATACATCCTGTCCGCTATAAAGCACCGGACGACCTTCATTGATCTCATTTACGATAACATTATCCCATGCAGACTTGCTCAATTCTGAACGTTTCTTGTAAGAGACGCCTGAATCGTAGCCAAAAAGAGAAGTCAATGCATATGGGACCTTCACTTCGAACGCGCTTGAGCTTGACTGACCAAAATCTGTACCGATTGCAATTGCAGCATCGGCAACGAGTGTTGCCACAGCATTTGCCTCCTGTTCTGAATATCCGGAACGATAATTATCGTTGCGCATAAGTCCCCACTCGTAGGAATTAGAATCTCCATCGCTTACAAGTGAAGCCGGACGCACAGCGGGATAACCGTGATATTTTAGAATCTCTGCGAGAGCAGTACCCACACAGCCAGAAAGGCGACGATTAGGGATTTTGTTATTAAACGGAGATTCTTGGCTCCAACTTGGAGTTTCGAGCAATTGGCTCTCGATTCCACCTGCATGCATTTGAGCTACCTTACGCCTGCTATCTGCCGACATAACGACGGGAGCAGAAATAATTTCTTTTGCTGCATCAGGAACAAAATTAACATTCCATGCTGTCGCACCGGAGTAGCCGATGACAGGCATAGAGTTTTCATCAGCCGAAATGATGACGAATCCTTTGCCATTTCTGGCATTGAATACATAACAAATCGGTTGAGATGATCCATCAGAGACTGTATACTCAAGGATTAGCGAATCCTTGTCAGACATCTGATGAATTACGCCGGACTGAAAAAATTCAGCGGCAACTTCTTTTGCGTCATCTACAGTGCGTATCCCACCCTTCGAGATTGAAGGCATCAAGATACATAGCAGCAAGATGAGCGTCTGCTGAATTGTTTTAATCATAGGTAATTAAATGTATTAATGGATTAATATTTATCGTGAAGCATTCACCATCACTTTTCTTCCGTTGATGATATAGAGACCGGGAGCAAGTTGATCTTTGACTTCAGCTGCTTTTGCATTCTTAAAGATGACAATACCATTCACAGAAACGACTGTGATCTCGCTTGCATCATTATCTATAGAATCAACTGCAGATCCTTCCAAAACCACTCCATGTATCACAACATCATGTGCAGGCATAGTCTCAGGAATCTCTTCCTTCCAACCTTCAAATCGGCTGCCAGCTTCTACTTCTGGATCCGGGATAATTATGGGAGCACCATACTCAATATCTTCCTCCAAATATATATCATTGTTAAGATATACTGTCAGATGATAAGAATTAATTGTGTATGATCCTTGAACTTCCACATCGTGAGACGGAACAGATGCCGGGAATTCACCCCAACCACTGAAAGTGTAGCCTTCATGGTCTGGAACTTCAGGAGCAACGATTTCAGAACCATATGGAAGCTGGGCTGAATATACTACATTATCACCAATCTTGAAAATTACATTATAAGATATCACATCATAAGTGCCAGAGAATTCAAGGTCGGAAGCAGGCATAGTAGTGGGAACGACACCCCAACCTGAGAATGTATATCCTTCTTTCTCCGGAATCTCCGGAACAACAATTTCTGCGCCATAAGGAATTTGAGACTCAAGCACTACCTCCCCGTCTACTTTAAAGACTATATTATATAGAGACTCAATATAGTTTCCTACAAACTCAAGATCTTTCGCAGGCATAACTTCCGGGACTTCACCCCAACCTGAGAACGTAAACCCTTCCTTTTCAGGAACCTCAGGAACTACTATTGAAGCTCCATAATTGAGTTGAGACGAATAGAGCACATCCTCGCCAATCTTAAACACGATAGCATAAGAATTCAAGTCAAACGTACCACTAATTTCAAGATCTTGAGCAGGCATAGCAGAAGGAATGACACCCCAGCCTGAGAAAGTGTAACCTTCCTTCTCCGGAACTTCAGGCGCTATAATATCACTTCCATACAACATGGGCTCTTCAGAAATCACTTCTCCATCTATCTTGAATATTAAAGTATAGGTGTTAGGATAATAGTCACCTGTAAATTCAAGATTGCGGGCCGGCATTGTTTCAGGCACATTTCCCCATCCGCTGAAAGAGTGACCCTCTTTATCAGGAACTTCCGGCACAACAATTTGAGCACCATATGCTATTTCTCCAGTGAATATGACTTCCCCGCAGATTTTGAAAACTAAAGTATAAAAATTGACTCCATAAGTACCTCTGACAATGAGGTCGTAGGCCGGCATCACTGCAGGGAGATCACCCCACCCACTGAATGACTTGCCATCGCTATCGGGCATATAAGGTGCAACTATTTCAGCACCATATGGAAGCATCGTTGTATATACCACTTCATCATCAACAATAAATGTCAGATTATAGGAGTTAAGCTCATAACTTCCAACTATCTCAAGATCCGAAGCCGGCATTGTAGCAGGCACAATACCCCAGCCGGAGAAGCTATATCCATCCTTTGCAGGAACCTCAGGAGCGACAATCTCACTGCCATATGGCAATTCGCCACTGAAAATAATGTCTTCGTCGACCTTGAAAGTCAACAAATAAGAATTAAGGGAATACGTACCGTCAATGCTCAAGTCGTAAGGAGGCATAGTAGTAGGCGCGTCATTCCAACCTACAAGGGTGTATCCTTCTTTGACAGGAGGTACAGGAACATTGATATCAGATCCATAGGAGACTATAAATGTATCATACACTACTCCATCGATAAGGAATGTGAGAATATAATTATTAGTCAAATATGTGCCTGAAATCACCAAGTCGGATGCTGGTACTGTAGCCGGAACAATACCCCAACCCGAGAAGGAACATCCTTCTTTTACAGGAGCTTCAGGAGCTATAATTTCCGAACCATACGGAAGTTCTCCTGAGAAAATCACATCGTCGTCGATGCGGAATGTCACATTGTAATTATTTACTGCATAGCTACCGAATATTTCAATATTTGAAGCAGGCATAGTAGCCGGGACATCACCCCAACCACTGAAAGTGTGACCCTCCTTTTCCGGAACTTCAGGAATCAATATTTCAGAGCCATAAGGAAGATCTGCCATCTTAATTATATCGTCGCCAATTCGGAACGTCACAGTATAATAATTATCGGCAAAAGTGCCAACAAAGACGAGATCATATGCAGGCATAGTAGCCGGAACATCACCCCAGCCACTGAAAGTGTGCCCCTCCATTTCCGGAACTTCTGGTGCTTTTATTTCAGCACCATATTCAAGTTCGAGAGTTTGGATCACTTCCTGATCAATTCGGAAAATAACAGTATATTTATTTATCGAATAGCTTCCTTCAAATTCAAGATTCTTGGCTGGCATTACGTCGGGAACCTCCCCCCAACCACTGAATGAATAACCCTCTTTAGCCGGAGCTTCGGGCAGAATTATTTCCTCTTGATATGCCAAATCTTGAGATACGAATTCTTCACCATCTATACTGAAAGTGACAGTGTAACGATTTACGACATATGTTCCATCGAGTTGAATATCATGGTCAGGCATTGTCTCAGGAATCTCAGACCACCCATTAAATGAGTAACCTTCTTTCTCGGGGACATCATTGAAAACAGGAATGGTCTCTCCATATGCGACCTGATCAGTGTGAATAATTTCACCGTCGATCACATATACTACATTATATACAGCATGTTCATAACTACCGGTGAAAACAAGATCATTGGCAGGCATAGTCTCCGGGACATCACCCCAACCACTGAATAAGTAACCCTCTTTAGCCGGGACATCAGGAACAATAATCGCTGAACCATAAGCCACCATTTCCGAGAAAATCTCCTCGTCGTCAATCTTGAAGGTCAAAGAATACGTATTTACTGTATACGAACTGTGGACCTCAATGTCGTAAGCAGGCATTGTCGCGGGAACATCACCCCATCCATTAAAAGTATAGCCTTCCTTCTCTGGAGCTTCAGGAAGCACAATAGGATCACCATATCCGATCTCTTGGGTTTCAAAAATTTCTCCATCAATTTTTAAGACCAGTAAATAGAATGGAGACATTTCAAACGGATCAGAAGGCATACCGATACGACTATCGGCTTTGAAAGTAAGTTCGGAACCATCAGAACCTTTTACAAGGACAATCTGGCCCGTCTTCTTGTCTTTCATATAAAAAGACAATTTCTCGCCACTGGCCTTATTACTACGGATACGCATGTAAAGACAGCTTTCGTCTTGGGTCAAATCTAATTTTTCAGCTAACCCACGGCATTCATCATCGACAAACGCTCCGATCTCAAATGATGACAGATCCTCGAAATCCTTATTTTCCATCCGGAAATACAAACTCATATCATACCGGAAGTCGGAAGGATTTACTGTCCAGGATTCGTCACGAAGTCCCGCAATAGCAGAGACGCATACTGTCGTAAGCAACACGAAAAGTGCCATTAACAGCTTGCTTTTTAATCCTCTCTTTAACATTAATAAATCAGGTTAAGTAAAAATTATATTATCAAAAATTATCTCAAATGCTTATTTTACCCCAGACTAAATCCAAATTAATTACAAAGATAATATATTTTTTTTATAATATCAATTAGTAATGATTAAAAAATCATAAGGATTAAAATAATAGTATGTTTATAATTTTCGTAAAAATAGAGAAAAGAAAAAAGAGACACTGTGCCTTTACGACGCAGTGCCTCTAAATATATTTTAAATCAAATATTTATTACTTAGGAATAAGAGTATATGTCTTTATCTTTCCGTTAAAGTCGCATCTGACTATAGCATTGTCTTTCGGAGATTTTGGCTGTGTTATATCAAACCTAACTTGCTGTCCTGAACTATTCTTAACAGATATTTCAGGAGTTTTATCTGAAAGGAGGGTATAATAGACATCATAACGATCATAGCCAGTATATCCATTGTCATTGTTAGATCTTGTGGGATTTTCCGGAAGGTTTAACGCCACTCCATTGACAGCTATCGTTATTTCAGGAGCAGGAGAATAAACCAGCTCATCTCCCTTTTTGCTAAATCCAATACCATTAAGCACAACAGCAGGACGATTTGGTGCACCTTCAGCCACAAGATAAATAGCATGCTTACCATCAAGACCATCTACGGCATCAGCAACGTCTATCTTGAACTTTGTAATCTCTCGCGGAGAGCCTGGTGGCACTAAAATCTCTCCAATCTTCTTGCCTTTCCATGTGTCATTATCATAGGGACCATCAAGCATAACGTTTAGTTTTACAGGCCATGGAGTCTGAGGAGTCAAGAAGACATTGAACTCCGTTTCGTTTCCAGGTTTCGTTCCTTCAAATGGATTAAGGCCTTTGGTAGCTTTATCAAGCCCACCAAAACCAAAGTATTTATAACCTACAATATCTCCGCCATTCATATTAACCTTCATATTCGGATCCCATATATCCCATGTGTCTTGCATTGATCCTATATTTGAAAGATAGCATGCATATCCAGCATCATAAAATTTATATGGGTCAAGTCCATATATCTGGAATCCTTCTGAGGTCACTTCTGCCCCTGGATAGTAGTCACCATTTGAAGCTTTAGCTGTCCACTTCTCATCAGCGGCAAATGGATCATAGCCTGTAATAGTCACGATCCCACCATCTGCCACTTTTTTCTTATCCCACTCTATCTTTACCGGAGCTACCATTGCTTGGCGAGCAAAACCGAAGCCACGTGGCGGGCGATGATAGAAGACATACCACTGGCCGTTGATCTCTTGGAGCGAACCATGAGTGTTGTGGGCGGCATTTGTCTCTTTAAGAGCTGTGCCATCTTCGTTAAGGACAATGCCTCGAGAATCTACAAGCACTCCCCCACTTCGCCAGGGTCCGAGAGGAGAATCAGCAAAAGCATAGCGAAGAGTAGAATTAGAACTTGGTATTCCATAGTCAGGGCCGGAGTAGCCGGAAAATATCATCACATACTTGTTGCCGACCTTACGTATGGATGACGCTTCAAAGAAATTGAAATCACCTGGATTTTGCTCACTGTAAAGTGCCGGATATTGTGTTCCTTCAGGATCCTTGATCTCACCATAGCGAGCACTCGCGGGCATAAAGTAGGGAATAATTTCTGTTCCGGGACGAAGTGAATACATTGTGTTCTGATCCAGCTCAGCGGCACTGGAGTGCTGGAAGCCCCAGAAGCCATATGCTCTGAATCCTTTCTTATAGTCAGGATCTTTCTTGTCGGTAATCTGCTCAATGTAGATAGACGGGTCGAACCCCAAGATACTTCCTTCCACTACGGCTGAGCCATCTTCATTCAAATTGACCGGAGTGAACGGACCATTGGGACGAGAACCTTTACATACCATTGCCTCACGACGCGGACCGCGACTGTGTGGATAGAGATAATATTCCTTGTTTCCTTTGCGGTCGCGCACTTCAACGAGGTCAGGAGCGAACATGACATCCCATTTCCCATCTTTTTCATAGGTGAAAATAGCTCCTTCGTCGCGCCAATCAGTAAGATCTTCTACCGGAGCTGACCACATACGGATATCAGGTCCGCAATATTCATTTACCCTAAGGTCGTGGGAGCCGATTATATAAGCGCGATATTTTCCCGGATTATCGGGATCTTCAAAAACACGGGGTTCTCCGTCGGGCAGATGTTCCCACAACGGTAAATAAGGATTGCCTACACCCACTTTGTCATTTGCAGACACAATGCCGCATGCCCCAAATATTCCAGCAGTGGAAAATAATAATGAGGCAGCCATTCTGCAAAAGGCAGATCTGGAAATTTTCATGGTCAGAAAAAAAATAAATTATGAAACAAAATTTTGCTTAATTACAAAATTAGTAAAAATTTCTTGAATGGCAAAATAAAACAGCAACCCTGCAGAGTTGCTGTGAAAATATACGATTAAATGGTTTAAGAGCCCATCTCATAAATTTCAATAAATTTTGTCATAGGCTGGTGACTAATACCAATACTATTCCGAATATTATCAGGAGTGTATTGGAGACGGCATATGTGATGGTGTAGCCTAATGCCGGGACCGAACTTCCGAGGCGCTCTTGTACGGCTCCGAGACCTGCAGTAGTCTTTCTTGCTCCCGCACAGCAACCGAGTGTCACTGCAGGATGGAATTTGAAAAGTTTGTGTCCTATAAGAATTGAAAGGAATAGCGGAACAAGGGTTACTATAAGACCTGCAATGAATATCTTTGGTCCTACCTCTGAAAATGCGCTAATGAATGATGGTCCGGAAGCAATGCCTATGACGGCGATATACATATTCAGACCAAGATTATTAAATACCCATAGAGATGCCTTCGGGATTGAGCCAAATACCGGACGCTTCGAACGCCACCATCCCATCACAAGACCTGCAACAAGTGCTCCCCCACTCGCTCCAAGACTTACTGAAACTGCTCCTATCTTAATTGCAATTGCTCCTAACAGACCTCCAAGAAGAATACCAATTCCAATAAAGACAAAATCTGTAGCAAGTGTGCGAGGATCTGCATATCCGATTTCTTTCGCAGCGCGGTCAAGACATTTCTTAGTGCCTACGAGTTCAACGATATCGCCAGGTTTTACTACAGTTCCTCCCAGAGGATTAAGAGCAACGTCGTTCCTAACAATTTTCTTTATGTCGACACCATCCATCCAGCGCTCTTCAATCAACTGATGGACGGGAGTCTCTTTAAATTTTCGAGCTACTGTCACGTCTACGTCTTCTACTGGAAAAGAAAGAAGTTCGACACCCGGCACTTCATGACCAAACCAAGCATGGTCGCCCACAATCATCTCTCTTCTTGCAGCGAGAGCAACTATATCGTTCTTGTAGATTACGGTATCTGGAGTGATATTGTCGATCACTTCATCGTCTGAAGCTCGCTTAATTCGCTCCACAGTAATACGACGTCCCTGCTTTTCAAATTCAGACTCAAGATCAGCAACCGTTCTTTGCTCCGACATCCAATCGCCGGAAGCCTCAAATGCACGGAAAGCTACGGGACGAGCAGCATTAAAACTTGCGGGATCTGCATTTCCAGATACCGGGCTAAGAGTTTTTTCCAGTTCGTGAGTCATAGCCTTAACTTTATCAAGCCCTCCCATCATAGCGGGACCGACATATCCGAGAAGCCATACTGCTCCCAATGTGCCAAAAACATATGTCATTGCGTAGCAGACGGGAATTGCTGCCACCATATTCTTTATAGCTTCAGGAGATCCTGACAGAGAATTGACAGTGTCTTCAGCAGCTCCCACTATGGGAGATGCTGTAGAAGCACCAGCCATCATACCGGCAGCTTGACCGGGATTTAGTCCAAACCAGAAGGAAACTCCTATTGAGGCACCCAGAATCAGCACACATACCACCACAGCAAAAAGCACTTCTTTAAGCCCCTCTCCTTTTAGGGATTTAAAGAATTGCGGTCCGACGCTGTAACCAATACAAAATAGGAACAGGAGGAAAGAAACTGTCTTCAGAGGTCCGCCAACATTAATATCAAGTTGACCTACAAGCACGCCGACAATCAGCACAGAAGTCACTGTGCCGAGAGCTATACCTTTAAATTTCAGTTTTCCGAGCCAAAAGCCAATTCCTATTGTGAGGAAAACAGCGAGAGCAGGAGTATGTCTTAATGCTTCTACAAACCACATTTTATTAACGATTAACGATGAACTATCATCTAATTTTTGAAGGAATGTTTTATGATTTTACAGAAATATTAACAAATATTTGGATTGAAGAGTTCACAAAAAAAGGACGCACAAGATGTGCGTCCTTCATTTAAAAATCCACAAAAAGGATTATTTCTTAGCGATCTTCTTGTAGCCGTAGACAGCGCGATCGCCGAGTTCCTCTTCGATGCGGAGGAGCTGGTTGTACTTAGCCATACGGTCAGAACGGCTTGCAGAACCAGTCTTGATCTGACCAGCGTTAGTTGCAACAGCGATGTCAGCGATAGTAGCGTCTTCAGTTTCGCCTGAACGGTGAGAGATGACTGCAGTGTAGTTGTTGCGCTGAGCCATTTCAACTGCGCGGAGAGTCTCAGTAAGAGAACCGATCTGGTTAACCTTAACGAGGATAGAGTTAGCGCAACCTTCAGCGATACCCTTTTCGAGATACTTAACGTTAGTCACGAAGAAGTCGTCGCCTACGAGCTGGCAACGGTCGCCGATAAGGTCTGTAAGGATCTTCCA
>CAZGGB010000025.1:0-35131 GCA_964525115.1 uncultured Sangeribacter sp.
AGACAAGCCAATTTGCTGATCTACATAGACATTCCAAATTAGCTCCTGAATGCTCCGAAATAATTATAGCGTTGAAAATCAGGCGGCCGCCTTAAATTCCATTAGAACAAGGATTAAGACGTGCGCTAGCATTGAATGCTACGCTAAGAACTGAAGCCGCCTCAAATTCCATTAGAACAAGGATTAAGACTCAGGAGTCGTGCCATACCCCCACACATTTTTGTGCCGCCTCAAATTCCATTAGAACAAGGATTAAGACAAAACAGTTGCCTCATCAATGATGCGGATCTGTCCCGCCGCCTCAAATTCCATTAGAACAAGGATATGTTACAACGATAAATGATGAACGATAAATGATGAACTTATTTGAAAATCAATCATCATCTTATAATTTGATCTTGCACACTGAAACAAAGATAGTTTATCGTTCATCGTTAATAGTTCATAGTTGATAAAACCCTCTGCGCCTTTGCGTGAGATCTTAAGAACTTACGAAAGTCCAGACTCTATCTCCGTGCACTCTATGGGCAAGCGAAGCAATGCCCCTCTGCGTGTAAAAGCCGGATAAATGAATGATCATTGCAATTATGAATAAATATGAATGAAAAAAGCTCCGTGTGCCCTCTGTGAGAGCCCTATTTCGATGTCCGATGAATAGCTATTTTAATTACCCTCAATTGTTAATTAATGTCAATATGTGTACCATTATGGTATCATATTTTGTTTACATGATAAATAATTATCTAAAACCATAAGATATGCGTGTAGTATCAGCAAGAGAATTCCGGGCAAACCAGACTAAGATTCTGACCGAAGCACGTCGCGGACAGACCGTAATGCTTACCTCAAGAGTTGGCAATTTCAAGATAATACCCATAAATGACGATGACGCAATAATTGAACGAGATTTGCGAGAATCCTTGGAAGAAGTAAAAGATCATCTTAAGGGAAGGATTGACCTTCCCAATGCAAGAGACATCGTATTCTGATGGAAATTAAGGCTACCAAAGTATTCCAAAGATGTGTCAAACCTTTGGCAAAGCGCTACCGTAGTTTTCTGAAAGACTACAACGATCTATTGGACGAATTGGAGAAAAATCCACAAATGGGTGTAGACCTGGGGGAAGGCTACCGAAAGGTCAGGATGGCGATTGCATCTAAAGGCAAAGGCAAATCAGGAGGAGCAAGAGTAATTACGTTCAACACTGTTGAGCGTAATGGATGTCTTTATCTTATCTACGCTTATGATAAGTCAGATGCTGATAACGTCAACCTTGACATCATAAAGAAAATCGTCAAAGAAACTGATTTAGATCTCGACACATAAAGAGCATAAAACCCTTGTTTCCCATAAAAATTTTAGTACATTTGCGAAGTTTTTCGGAGAGACAAGCCAATTTGCTGATCTACACAGACATTCCAGATTAGCTCCTGAATGCTCTGAAATCATTATAGCGTTGAAAATCAGGCGGCCACCTTAAATTCCATTAGAACAAGGATTAAGACATATCATACTCGACTTTGTAAGTTTTTTCCTTTTTGCCGCCTTAAATTCCATTAGAACAAGGATTAAGACTTTTTAGATTCTCGAATATATGATTATTTCACGGTCAGCCGCCTCAAATTCCATTAGAACAAGGATTAAGACATGAGAGCTGCGAAGTTGTTAGTTTTCATATGTGGCCGCCTCAAATTCCATTAGAACAAGGATTAAGACTGAAGAAAGTCAAGGTCTTCCTTTGTGAATGGTAGCCGCCTCAAATTCCATTAGAACAAGGATATGTTACAACGATAAATGATGAACGATAAATGATTAACGTGTTGGGGATTAATAACCTTCTAAATATTTGATCTTGCACACTGAAACAAAGATAGGTTATCGTTCATCGTTGATAAAACCCTTTTCGCAAGGATTTATCCTAATTCTTTGGTTTCCATAAAAATTTTTAGTACATTTGCGAAGTTTTTCGGAGAGACAAGCCAATTTGCTGATCTACATAGACATTCCAAATTAGCTCCTGAATGCTCTGAAATCATTATAGCGTTGAAAATCAGGCGGCCGCCTCAAATTCCATTAGAACAAGGATTAAGACTCCTCGAAGAACCAGAAGCCTGCGACAAGAGTTTGCCGCCTCAAATTCCATTAGAACAAGGATTAAGACAATGAATTTTTTCCATATTACAGAAGAATTTAAAGCCGCCTCAAATTCCATTAGAACAAGGATTAAGACTTGAACTGTTGTCATAAATCTTTTTGTTTGTGCGCCACCTTAAATTCCATTAGAACAAGGATTAAGACACTTCGACGAACTCAACTTTTTCGCCTTCAGATAAAGCCGCCTTAAATTCCATTAGAACAAGGATTAAGACGAGAACGCGGAGGGTAATGTTCTGGCTCATGTTATGCCGCCTCAAATTCCATTAGAACAAGGATTAAGACGAGAACGCGGAGGGTAATGTTCTTTTCCATATGTGCCGCCTCAAATTCCATTAGAACAAGGATTAAGACTTTCTAATAATTTTCAATGTAATGGAATAAAGTGCCGCCTCAAATTCCATTAGAACAAGGATATGGCACAATTATAAACGATGAACGATAAATGATTAACTTGTTTGAGAATTAATAATCTTCTAAATATTTGATCTTGCACACTGAAACAAAGATAGTTTATCGTTCATCGTTAATAGTTCATAGTTGATAAAACCCTCTGCGCCTTTGCGTGAGATCTTAAGAACTTACGAAGGTCCAGACTCTATCTCCGTGCACTCTATGGGCAACCGAAGCAATGCCCCTCTCCGCGTAAAAGCCGGATAATTGAATGATCATAGCAATTATGAATAAATATGAATGAAAAAATCTCCGTGTGCCCTCTGTGAGAGCCCTATTTCGATATCCGCTGAATAGTTACATCCGCATCCCACCCCAATTTGCATATATAAAAGATTTTTACTACTTTTGCGTATTGTTAATAATCTAAAAGACCAACCTCCGATGTCGACTACGCCAATACGCCTTTTGAAAGTGGATTTTAAAGAAATCATCACCCCAGCCGAACTCCCTTTTTTTCGGGGTGTGATAATTGCGCTTTCCGGAGGTCATCCTCTTTTCCATAATCATGCCCCGCAGGGATTCAGATACGCTTATCCTAAGATCCAATACAAACTTGCCAGAGGAATGCCATCAATTCTCGGCATCGACGAAGGGGCTGAAATCTTGTCTTCACTGCTAACTGACCACACCGAAATAGCTTGCGCTCTCGGCTATCGTAATGTAGTCTTTCACGTATCTTCCATTGCTGACTGGATGGATGAGATAGGCTTCTCCGACCGTCCAGTGTCTTATATCATCCAAAATTGGTTGCCTCTGAATGCAAACAACTTCAAAGATTATCGCAATATGCACGGCATAATAGAACGTCTCTCTTTGCTTCAACGTATCCTCACGGGCAATATACTCTCTTTCTCAAAAGGAATGGACATATTTCTCGATGGCAAGGTGACATGCACGATCGAAGACATGCAGGGTGAAGGCAGCGTCATCTACAAAGGAGTCGAACTCATGAACTTCTCAGGGCAATTCTCATC
Organism: uncultured Sangeribacter sp.; assembly: GCA_964525115.1. GTDB lineage: Bacteria > Bacteroidota > Bacteroidia > Bacteroidales > Muribaculaceae > Lepagella. The sequence goes on from CAZGGB010000025.1 coordinate 3,586, forward strand.
CAACATCATCCTCCCTCAATGGATTGGACTCGGGAAATCAGCAAGCCTAAATCATGGAACCATTGTACGATTATAAACATATAAACTAATAAAATATCTATGCCTGAAAAAATCACATATTATCTTTATGGAGCCGCAGTCCAGGGAATACAAGGCTTCATCTTTCAGACCAACAGACTGAAGGAGATCCTTGGCGCGAGTGAACTCGTAGATCAAATATGCACTGGCCTTTTCGCAGAAACTCTTTCCAAGATAAAGGGAAAACCTGTAATATTAGGACAGAATGGTGACGGAGCCATCGTCAACGCTGCCGGCAATATCAAATATATCTTCAAAAGCAAGGAAGAATGCGAAAAAATGGCACGGATCTTCCCAAAGACTGTCATGGAATTCGCTCCCGGCATTACTATCAGCCAAAGCGTTGTGAAGTATGACTCTGACAGTGGTTTTGCCGAGGCTGTGAAAAAGCTGGAAAAAAATCTCCGTACCCAGCGCAATAAGCAAATGCGAGATCTCTCAATCGGCCTGATGGGGATACTTCGAAGTCGCGAGACGGGACTTCCCGTTTCCCACATAAGGGGCAAAGAATATATGGATTCCGGCTCTTTTCATAAGGTATACGAAGGTCCGACAAAAGAAAGGAAAGACACTACCCAAAAATTATGTGTGAAAGCATTTGGCGATAAGTATGACTATGATAACATTCCTTTTGAAATATCAAAAATCACCGGAAACAACAATTGGCTCGCAATCATTCATGCAGACGGAAATGGGTTCGGGCAGGTGATGCAGAAGATTGGGGGCGATCCAAATATACTTCATGATTTTTCAAAGAATCTCGACATAGCGACCACTCGGGCTGCCCAAAGGGCATTTACTGAAACCATCGAGAGTGTCTCAGACAAGATCATACCCTTGCGTCCGATAGTGCTCAGTGGCGACGACCATACCGTCATTTGTCGAGCTGACCTTGCTATTCCATATACGAAGAATTTTTTTAAATTTTTTGAAGAGGAAACAAAAACACTTCTTGGACAATCTTTGACTGACTTAGATGTCTTCAAAAATAAAAAAGACTATCTTACTGCTTGCGCCGGAATTGCCTTCATCAAGTCATCTTTCCCATTCCATTTCGGCTATCAGGTGGCTGAGGCTCTTTGCGACAGAGCAAAGAAAGACACAAAGGCTCTGTTTAAGGCCGATAAAGGAAATCTTCCGGCATCTTGCCTGATGTTTCACAAAATCCAAGATAGCTTTGTCACTGATTTTAATGATATCGTGGAGCGAGAACTTACCCCGCAAAATAATATTTCTTTCGAGTTCGGACCTTATTATCTTTATGATACTCCAAATGGGGATCGATGGAGCGTCGATAAACTGGAAAAGAGTATCAAGAATTTCGAAGGGAAAGATGGAAATGCCGCTAAGTCGGGACTAAGAAAATGGATGTCATTGCTTCACGATGATGCTAATAAGGCTAAGCAACATTGCGATAGGTTGAAGGATACTCTTTCCAACAATAAAGACTTTATCGAAACTGCCACCAATTTGACAGTAAGAGTCAAGGAGGGTGAAGACAAGGGCAAACAGCCCGGCAGATCCGTCGCATTCGACCTGCTTACACTCCATACCATTAACACACAAACCACTAAGACCTATGGACATTAATTATCAAATAGAATTTTTCTCCGACTGGCATTGTGGCTCAGGTCTGGGTGCCGGAGCTGATATGGATGCTCTCGTCGTAAAGGATGCCAATTGTCTTCCTTACATTCCGGGAAAAACCATAAAAGGACTTGTGCGTCAGGCTCTCGAGGAAATCATCTTTTTCAAAGGCCTTGACCTACAGAAAAAAGTCAACGACAACTTCGGTTATTTCGACGGAAGCAATCCCGACAGTATGAAGAGAGGAGACATTTTCTTTACTAATGCTGAATTGCCCGAGGCAGAACAGAATGTCATCATAAAAGAGAATCTTCCCCCTTATCTCTTCCGCTCGGTGGCCTCTACAGCAATTGATAAGGATGGCATCGCCGTGGAGAATAGCCTAAGGAAAATTGAGGTGGTGATCCCGTGCAAATTGGAAGGAAAAATTCTAAATGTGGATCCCGACTTAAAGGAGCCTCTGGTGGAATCTTTGAAATTTATAAAGAGATTAGGAATTGACCGAAATCGTGGTCTCGGACGCTGTTCATTCCACATAATCCCTGTTTCTGATGACAAAATCACAAAATAAGTAAGGGTATGAAGACACTGAAATTTAAATGTACTTTAATCTCCGATGTGATACTCAATGTGAAGGCTGCCACTACCGGTCCAAACGAGACACTCGACTTCATTCCCGGTAGCAATTTCTTAGGCATAGCTGCTGCCTCACTCTATCCTAAAGTGACTCCGGAAGAGGCATTAGTCATTTTCCATAGCGGTAAAGTACGCTTCGGAGACGCTCATCCTTCTATTGGAAATGACCGCGGCCTTAAAGTGCCGGCATCTATGTTTTATCCAAAGCTCAAAAAGCCCGAAGATGAACTCTACATCCATCATCATATCCCGAAAGACAAAGACTTGAGCTCTATCCAGCTTAAACAGTGCCGAAATGGATTCTACATTTTTCGGCAGCAATCCGAGAAAGATCCTTCTATGGCAGAATTGGTGAAAACTGAAACCAACTTCGCCATCAAGTCGGCATATGACAGGGATAACCGACGCTCAAAAGATGAGCAGCTCTTCGGATATCAGTCTCTCAAAAACGGTATTTCCCTGTTTTTTTCTGTAGAAATAGACGATGATGCCATTTCTGAAGACCTTGTCAATGACATTAAAGAGGCTCTCATAGGCGAGAACAAACGCATTGGAAGGTCTCGAACGGCTGAATATGGATTGGTCGAGATTGCGGAATTAAATGACTTTAAAGAAATCCCAAGCACAGATGCTCAAGATATGACAGTGGCGGTATATGCCGATGGGCGCCTTATTTTTCTTGACGAGAATGGTCTCCCTACATTCCAGCCGACCGCTGAGCAACTGGGTCTTGATGGAGAAATAGATTGGGAAAAATCACAAATACGCACATTCCGCTATGCTCCATGGAATTTCAAACGCCAATCTTTCGATACCGACAGATGCGGAATAGAAAAAGGGAGTGTCTTTTTCGTCAAAAATTGTTCCAACTCCAATTTAAAATCTCGATATGTAGGCCAATATCAGAATGAAGGGTTTGGTAAGGTGATATATAATCCATGGTTTCTGAATGCTCATTCAGATGGCAAAGCTATTGTCAATTTGAGTTCAAGCGGAAACCAAGAGCCTGCTGCAAAAAATGACAATCTGACTGATACCTCTTCTTCGTCACTTCTAATGTATCTGAGACATAGGAAATCTCTAATAAATATTTATGAAATCGTCAACCAATGGATTGAAGATAATAAAGACCTGTATGAAGGGAAAGTGACGCCCTCACAATGGGGAAATATCCGTGATATAGCTCAGACTTCCGAAAATAAGACGAAACTTCTTGATAAGCTTTTCAAGAAGCCATCAAAAGAGAATAAGGCTGATGCTGGCTACCTTATGCATGGCGCAGAATCTAAGCAGTGGAATGAAAAGCGCAAAGCGTTATTAAAATCATTTATCGATAAATGTGATGAGAATTATGTTAAAGAAGCGGTCGTAAATCTCGCATCACAAATGAGTAAAATATAGAAATATGGCTGAAAACAAAATTAAATACACTCACAGGTTTCTTGCTCAGATAGTCATAGAGGCCCTGACACCATTGGCTGTAGGGTCTGGGGAAAAAGGTGTCCTGACGGATGCACTGGTTGCTTTAGACTCTAATGGGCTGCCATATATTCCTGCCACATCTCTGGCTGGAGTATTCAGAAGCCGATTCAAAACACTCGATCCCAAACCTACCGATTCGGAGGAGCAAAATCTCAAGCAAAAGCTTTCACCATCCGAAAAGATTTTCGGCTATATGAAAGGAACCGACGGCTGTGGTGGCTCTCAGATTATTTTCTCAGAGGCTAAAATTTTGGATAGCAAAGGAAAAGTAATCGACGGAATGGACTTGACCGAAATATCCAATGATCCGCTTCTTCAGCACTACATTGATTTGCCAATCCGCCAGCATGTAAGATTGTCGGAAAAAGGTGTGGCTTCGGATTCCGGTAAATTTGACGAGCAAGTGGTCTTCGCTGGTTCCCGCTTTTGTTTTGAGATCGAAATGGTCAGTGACGGATCTAACTTTACGGATTTTGAATCTGTCCTTATCAATCTTTTTGATAAAAGTTTTCGCCTTGGAGGTGGCTCTCGCATCGGTTTTGGTGAAATTAAAGTTGAGAGTCTGAAACTTCTTGATTTGGATCTCAATGATGGAGATGATCTCAACAGGTATCTCGACAAGACATCTGCACTTAATACAGATTTCTGGAACTCTATCAAGGATCAAAAGGATGAATTCGAAAAGAGAAAAGAGCAATCGGCTGATTTGTCAGTCTACGAACTAACATTGACCCCTGAAGCTTTCTTTCTCTTTGGCTCCGGGTTTGGTGATGATGAAGTCGACATGACTCCGGTTAAAGCTAAAAAGGTGGAGTGGAGCACTGACGACAAAGGCATGCATGGGAAAATTCAAGAAAATCTTGTCCTCATCCCTGCCTCCTCAATAAAAGGCGCAATAGCGCATCGGGTTGCATTCCATTGGAATAGGCTTAATGGAGTGTTTGCTGACGATCTAAATTCAGAAGGAATTGCAAACGCTACAGGCACTAACAATCCTGCCGTCAGAATCCTCTTCGGTTCGGAAGGCAATGTCAATGGATCTGGCATCACTCGAGGCAATGTTATCTTTTCCGATATAATAAAGGATGCTCGGCCGGATAAGATATTCAATCATGTTGCGATCGATCGCTTTACGGGAGGAGCCATTGAAGGTGCTCTTTTCAATGAGAAAGCAACTTATGGAAAAGGGCAGACATATCATACCAAAATTGCAATTGACGAGGCAGCCATCAGGAAGGCCTGTAAAGCAGAAAATCTTAAAACAAATGATGCGAATGTCTCTTGCCAAATGGTCATAAATGCTCTTGATGCTTCGATCAGCGATGTCTGCAATGGAATGCTCCCTTTGGGAGGAAGAGTCAACAAAGGATATGGTGTATTTAAAGGAGAGTGTAATCCTAAACCAATAACGATTAAAGATGGAAACAATAAATAATATCCCTCCCGGAATATATGACGGCTATTATTGGATGAGCGATTCCAATAAGCCTGAAGTTTTTGAGAACTGTAGTCTCCCCTCCATATTGACAGACTTGGATGCCTCAAAAAATCCCTTTATCATTGAAGCGCAGCTCTATAATAAGGCAGATAAAAAATCATATTCCCTGAAATATGTCGATGGCAGATACATATTGAGAAATTTCGATCTCGCATCCCGGGGAAATGGCAATATATCCACAAATGACAGTTGTTTCACCCGGAAGCAGTACTTTGCAAACCGTATGCCTGAAAAGAAACTGATCTTCCGCCAATACTGGGAAGAGAAAGAGGATCCTCTTTGTGAAGGGATGCCTGTGCTGCAACCAGCCGAGATGGTTTTCGTAGGTTTTGAACCAATTGAAACAAAATAATTGGATGATGGAAAAGAATAATAAGTTCAAAAACCATTACAATACAAATGGCAATGGTTATCGACAGAATAATTATCGAAATGATAATCGGGGAAGAAATGACTGGAATAATCATTCTGATATAGAAATCAGAGCCCCCTTTAATTTTGTTCCTGTAGCAGATTCAGTATTCCATCCCGATATCTCATCTGATAATCAAGACAAGTCTTATCAGATTTCTCATGATGTGCCTTTTAAAGACGGCTTAAGCGGGGAAATAAAATTCAAATTCACAGCCCGCACTCCTATCTTTACAAAAAATTCCGACAACGAAAACACATCATCTTTCAACTATATTATCAATTCCGAAGGAAAAAAGCAGTATTTTATTCCCGCATCATCCATTAAAGGGTGCATTAGAAACGTGCTTGAGATTATGTCTTTCGGCAAAATGTCGAAAGTAGACAATAAAAGTTTTGGTCTCAGAGATCTGAACAATAGAGCCTATAGGGATAAAATTAAAGATGTGCATTGCGGATGGATGGAAATTCGCGACGACGAACATGCGTATATCGAAGATTGGGGTACGCCCGGTAGAATTTCTATTGATGCAATTGCCACTGAGTTTAATGTCCCCAAACTCAGTGAGCTTATCGATATCGATAATTTCAAGGCAATCACACGTGGAAAAGACAACCGTGACAAGGTGACATCCCCCTTGTATAAATACAATCTGCTTAAAGGGAAAAATCTTACTAATAGATTTACTAAGAAAAAAGTAGACAAAGGGAGAGAAATTTATCGGTTTGATAAAAACGGTAAGGAAGGCACCATTGTTCTGACCGGTCAAAGCAGCGGAAGAGAACAGAAATGGCAAAAAGACGGAACAATGAAATGGGTTGGGAAAATATTTGAGTTTATTTTCTTTAAGCCTAAAACCGCACCCCTTCCTCTTAAAGTGAGCGACAAGGTTTTGAAGGCATTCCATACTATCCATGAAAATTCGCCTGCTTACACTTCTTTATGGAGCGACAAATTGAAGAACAGGGAAAAAATCCCGGTGTTCTTTATGCTCGACGATGAAGGAAATGTCTCCAGCATCGGTCTTTCTTTTATGTATAAGTATCCATATTCGAAAGACACCTACAATGCCATTCCGGAAGAAATGTTCAAAAAAGAATTAGATTTGGCGGAGTCAATGTTTGGCTATACTGTGGAAAAGTCTGCTTTGCGGGGCAGGGTACAGTTTTCTCATGCCATGACAGTCTCTGACAAGGTGGTTCCATTGGACGACATCCGGGAATTCCCTGCTTATTCGCCTCATTCATCATATTATCCCATCTATGTCAAGGATGGAAAGGATTGGAATAATGCAAAAGCCATAGCCGGATGGAAACGCTATCTCATTCAGTCTGAGCCAATCTATAAGGGTGGGAACAATCGGAATTCCGAGAAGAAGAATAGTCTGGACAATAAGATAAAAAACACCACCACCGCCAAATTTCTTCCATCAGGCACTCAGTTTGAAGTGTCGGTAAGATTCCATAATCTGCGACCTTTTGAATTAGGAGCACTATTGTCTGCAATTACTTTTCATGGAAACAATAGAAAATGTTTCCATTCCATAGGTTTCGGCAAGGCTTACGGATATGGGAAAATTGAGATTGACAATCCCATTCTGAATATCCTGGAATATAATGATAAGGGGTCGGAACTCAATGTTAAAGGATTCTTGAAATATCTTGAAGAGTTCGAGACTGTAATGACCTCGTTCAAGTCGGATTGGAAAGAAAGTGATCAGCTTAAAGAGCTTATGGCTATCGCCGGCGGCTGGAATAAGAATGTAGGCTATATGTCTTTGGAAGAATATCGCGATGCAAAAAAGAATAGAGAGGAAAAATCCTTAAAACAATTCAGCGAACTCAATCCCAAGCATTTCCAGATGCCTGATCACATAGACATAGACAAAAACGATTGCGCCGCAGTCACACAAAAATCAAAAACCGCAACTTCAATTAGTCCGGACAAATCATCCGGGGGATTAAAAGTTGGAGATGAAGTGACGGGCTTTTGCTTGAAATCAGGGTTAATCAAAATCAAAGGTTGTGATTATATGGTTCCGATAGTTGGAGATGTCGAAAACGTGAATTTAAACTCACTTCTTCGCAAAGTTATCAAAGTAAAGATTAGTCGTATGTCAAACGGCATAGTCACTCAGGCTTCTTACATCTCAGTTCTTTGAACCAGTCAACACCCTGTTATTAACAGAGATCATTTGCGAAAACGCCTTTGCAATTATATCTTGTTTTAAATAGATTATATAGACCAAGGCGTTTTCGCAAATATCTCGGGTATCGTGACAATTAGAGCCCATCTCATAAATTTAATATGGACTCTTAAACCTTTACCAAATGCATCAATCCTTGGGATGAACCGAACGCTCATCCCCTCTGCCTTCTGCCAAAGCAAAGATTCCTCAACATTCATCATTTATAGTTCATCGTTTATCATTTATCATTTATCGTTTATAGTTTATAGTTGATAAAACCTTTGCTTTCCATAAAAAATTTTAGTACATTTGCGAAGTTTTTCGGAGAGACGAGCCAATTTGCAGATCTCCATAGACATTCCAAATTAGCTCCTGAATGCTCTGAAATCATTATAGCGTTGAAAATCAGGAGGCCGCCTCAAATTCCATTAGAACAAGGATTAAGACAAAGATGTTTTGTTCTCATGATGAAAAATTTTTTGATTGTCGCCACAAATTCCATTAGAACAAGGATTAAGACAACATAACGCTCTCAAAAAACTTTTTCATAATAGTAGTCGCCTCAAATTCCATTAGAACAAGGATATGGCACAATTATAAACGATGAACGATAAATGATTAACTTATTTGAAAATAAATAATCATCTTAAAATTTAATCTTGCACACTCAAACAAAGATTGTTCTTCGTTCATAGTTTATAGTTCAACATTAATCGTTCATTTTATCATTGACAAAAAATCTGCTCCTTTGCGCCCACTTCGTATTCTATGCTATTTTTTATAATCAATATAAAACTTTTTTATTTTTTATTTGTATAAATATTACTAATTGATTATCTTTGCAACATGAATAATCAAGACTTAAATAGTACAAATGAGGTGAGACAAATCATACTTACGCCAGAATTTGATGAGTATTTTTATTCACTGAATGAAAAAGTGCAAAGTAAATTAGAATATATCATCAATGTCATGGCTACAGTATATAATGTTCCCACTAAATTTGTAAAACACCTGTATAATACTGACTTATATGAAATGAGGATGTCGATTGGTTCTAATGAGTATAGAACTATATTGTTTACAATGGATAATCCGAATTTCATAGAAGCCACACAAATACTTCTTCTGAACGGATTCTTAAAGAAATCTGAAAAGGATTATAAAAAGCAAATTGAGATTGCATATAAGATACTTGATAAATATAAATGAATATGATACATTTAGATCCAGAAAAAATAGCAAAAATGCCTACTTTCAATGAGCGTCTCAATGAAAAGTATGGAGAATGCGGCACACCCTCCCGAGAAAAGTTTAATGAGGAGTCCATAGCATGGTTCTATGGTAATATGCTGAAAGAGCGGCGTAAAGAACTTAAGTTGACGCAGAAGCAATTGGCTGAGCAGCTTGGACGTGAGCAAAGTTATATTGCCAGAGTGGAAAACGGCAAAGCGGATATTCAACTTTCAAGTTTTTTCCGTATAGCATCTATTCTTGGAATACAGTTTGTCCCTACCTTCATCAATGTGCAATTCAACTTTCATTAACTTTTAGGACTCACGCAGATCCCCTGAAGCTGAAAATAGGCCAAGATTGAGATTCTTGGAATTCATTTGCGAAAATGACTTTAAGCAAAATCATTGAGATAAATGATAATTTATATCAGGATGGCAGGCTAGTATTAAAATTTTTAGTACATTTGCGAAGTTTTTCAGAGATAAGAATCAAATCTTTGATCTTATGGATATTACGGAAAGACCTCTTTCGATCTCGAAATTCTTATAGCATTGAAAATCAGACGGTCGCCTCAAATTCCATTAAAACAAGGATTAAGACGGATGAGTTCCCATGGGAGTATGGATAGTACTCTAGCCGCCTCAAATTCCATTAGAACAAGGATTAAGACGGAAAGTCTCCGAGCTTCACGCTGTTATACTTTTGTCGCATCAAATTCCATTAGAACAAAGATTAAGACACCCAGAAGGACGCCACGGCGGTTGCCAACAACAGCCGCCTCAAATTCCATTAGAACAAGGATTAAGACATAATTCCGGAGAGAGCTGCGAGGCCGTAGATAATTGCCGTCTCAAATTCCATTAGAACAAGGATATGGCACAATTATAAACTTATATTTATTATGCATACATCATGACATGCATTAGCTGAAGCGGAGCTAATTATGAATTATGCATCATGCATTATGAATTATACTACAGGCACTCAGACCAGTAACTTGGTGACACGTCTGAGTGCCTTTTTCATTCCCCTATCCCCCAACATTCGCCAACAACCTGACACCTGATACCTGACGCCTAAAGAACATTTGCTTTGTAAGCAAATTTTCGCTAATTTTGCATCATGAATTACGTTACGCATACCTTACACAATGGGCTTCGCGTCGCTATGTGCCGCACCGACGCTAAAGTTGCCTACATCGGAGTGGTGGTGGGAAGCGGCAGTCGCGACGAAGCGCCTGAGCGACACGGACTTGCCCACTTCGTGGAGCATACTATTTTCAAAGGAACGTGGAAACGACGCTCCTCTGCAATTTCTGCCCGCATGGAGAGCATCGGCGGCGAACTCAACGCAAGCACTTCGAAAGAAAATACTATCATATACACTACTGCGCCTGCCGGCTATGCCGACCGTGCCATTGAACTTCTTGCCGACATCATCGCCAATTCTTTGTTCCCTCAACATGAGGTGGAGACGGAGCATGAGGTTGTGGTGGAGGAAATTAAGTCTTATCTCGATACTCCTTCAGAAAACGTCTACGACGAATATGAAGAACGCATATTCAAGGGCAATGCCCTTGCCCATAATATTCTCGGCACTCCGGAGAGCGTACGCGCGCTGACCGGACGCGAGTGCCGACAATTTCTCGACCTTAACTATACCCCGGGCAATATGGTGGTCTACATCTCTGCTCCCGACGAACCGGACAAGCTTATGAAACGGGTTGAGAAACATTTCGGACTTCTCAATTTCCCATTCCGCCGTCCTCCACGAGTGATTCCCGAAGAGTTGCCTCCTTTCGACGAAGTGATCGATAATGACGGATTCCAAGCTCATACCATCTTCGGCACTCGCATCGTGAGCCGCGACGATCCGCGTCGCTTTGCACTCTACCTTCTCAACAACTATATCGGTGGTCCCTGCATGAGTAGTCTGCTCAATAGCGAGCTCCGCGAGAAACGTGGACTTGTCTATGCCGTAGACAGTTTCAACTCCATGTTTAGCGACTCCGGACTATGGAGCGTGTATATTGGTTGCGACAAAAGCAATGTGAAGAAATGCCTTTCCATCGTGCGCCGAGAGCTCGACCGTCTGTCGCAAAACACTATGACCGACCGAATGCTCGACAAGATTAAGACGCAATATTGCGGTCAACTCCTCGTCAGCACCGACAACCGCGAAAACATGGCAATTAATATGGGAAAGAGCCTTCTCTTCCGCAATGCTATCTACGACACTACACATACAGCTGAGCGCATTCGTGCTGTCACAGCCGATCAGCTGCGCGAAGCCGCTGAGTTCCTCTCTCCTTCTCGCTGCTCCCGACTCACACTCCTCTAATTTTGATTATGCATTATGAGTTCTGAATTATGCATTGATAAAATAAATTTAGGCGTGCGCCCTGTGATGCTTGCGCCGATGGAAGATGTCACTGATCCTTCGTTCAGATTGATATGCCGCGAACAAGGTGCCGCAATGGTCTACACGGAATTCGTGTCGGCGGAAGCACTCGTTCGCAATATCAACTCTACTACCCGCAAACTGACTATTGACGACCGCGAGCGTCCCGTAGCTATCCAGATCTATGGCCGCGAACCGGAAGCCATGGTAGAAGCCGCCAAGATAGTGGAGCAAGCTCAACCCGACATTCTTGATATCAATTTCGGCTGTCCGGTCAAGAAAGTGGCAGCCAAAGGGGCCGGCGCCGGTATGCTTCGCAATCCGGAAAAGATGCTTGCAATAACAAAGGCTGTAGTGGAGGCTGTCAATATTCCTGTGACGGTCAAGACTCGCCTCGGATGGGACTGCAACAACAAAATCATCACCGACCTTGCGCCACGCCTTCAAGACTGCGGCATAAAGGCCCTGACCATCCATGGCCGCACACGCTCGCAGATGTATACCGGCGATGCCGACTGGACTCTTATTGGAGAAGTCAAAGCCGACCCTCGCATTGAGATTCCTATCATAGGCAATGGCGACATCAAGACGGCAGAGCAAGCTAAGAATGCATTCGACACTTTTGGAGTAGATGGTGTAATGATCGGACGCGCAAGTTTCGGAGCTCCATGGATTTTCCGCGAAGTGAAAGAATATCTTGCCACAGGGGTAATACCCGAAATCACAAACGATGAGAAATTCGCACTTCTCCGCCGACAAATACGCGAGTCAATCGACCGCATCGATGAATATCGTGGCATCCTCCACATCCGGCGTCATCTCGCCTCTACACCACTTCTCAAAGGAATACCCGACTTCCGCGAGACCCGCATCCGACTTTTGCGTGCAGATAAGGAAGAAGAACTCGAAAATTTGTTATTAGAAATAGAAGAACGCTTTTTTTCATAAATGTCAGGTCTCCGACCCGGCGATTATCCTTAACCCCAGACTTTAGTCCGGGAAAGTCAAATATAGAAGCTAAGAAGCCTCGGAGAGGCGTTTTATAGTTTCGACATTCCTTTGTTAATTTTGAATTATCAACTTATTGAAATGAAGATTAGAATCTTATTTATCATGGCAGTCTTGATGAGCTGCCTCCAATTAAACGCCAAGCAATTTACCCTCCCGGTAGGGCAATTCAGCAAAATCAGCGTTGACGACAATGTCAACGTCGTATACGTAGGAGCCGATGGCAGCCCAAGCCGCGTTACATATGAAGGCGACCAGAAATATGCCAAAGCATTTATTATCACCCACAAAGGCAATAAGCTTCGCATTCAGGTCGAGACATTGTATGTGGATGATCCGGAACTCCCCACCCTCTACGTCTATTCAGATTTCCTTGAAAACGCATCTCTTTCGGCAGAATCTACGCTGACCCTCAAATCTGTAGCGCCCGGCAGCAAATTGGAGCTCTCGGTGATGGGAAATGGTTCGGTTATCGCTGAGGATGTTCGCGCCACAAAGATTGGGGCTGCCATCAAGTCGGGGAATGGGACTATCTCCATCTCCGGTCATTGCCAGCAAGCCAATTTCTCAATGTTAGGCAATGGCACTATTCAGGCAGATCGTCTGGAAGCTGTCACCGTCAATTGCAAGATGTTAGGACAAGGATCAATCGGATGCTGGCCAGTCGAAAAACTGAAAGTCATGGGTATTGGCAATACCAAGATCTATTATAAGGGCACTCCCGAAATTGAGAAAAAAGGTGGCGGTAAGCTCTACCCGTTAGAGTCTGATTAATGACTCATCTCACAATGCATAATGCATTCCGAATTAAAAAATAAGACTGCTAAAACCCTGAAATGGAACTCGATCGACCGCGTTGCCACTCAGGTGCTTTACGGACTCAGCGGCATAGTGCTTGCTAATCTGCTGAGCAAGGAAGATTTCGGCCTTGTCGGAGTCCTCGCCGTATTCCAAGCCTTCGCTATCCTCTTTGTTGATTCCGGATTCGGGTCAGCACTATTGCAGAAAAAAGAGCCTGACGATGATGATTATAGCACTGTCTTTTGGTTTAATCTCGCCGTCAGTGCTATAATCTATGCAATCCTCTATTTCTGTGCCCCCATAATCGCCAATTTCTTCAATGCTCCCCCACTGGCAGCAATGAGCCGGGTAATGTTCCTCACATTTATCCTCACCGGGCTTGGAATAGTGCAGACCAATCGGCTTATGAAGAGGATGGACGTAAAGCAAATAGCCATCGCCGACCTCTTTTCTCTCTCTGTCTCTGCATGTCTTGGCATAGCACTTGCCATAGCAGGGTTTGGAGCATGGGCTATTGTGTGGCAATCTGTGGCGTTGGCTGCCCTGAAAAGCGGATGGCTATGGATGTCCGGGCACTGGACTCCCAAAGCTGTATTCTCACGTCGGTCACTTCGCGATATTCGCAACATTGGTCTGAGCGTATTCATCTCGCAATTTTTCAATACCCTTTTCCTCAACATCTACCAATTCATAATAGGAAAATGGTATTCTCTATCGCTACTTGCCAGCTATTCTCAAGCCGACAAGTGGAGTAAGATGGGAAGTGCTTCCCTCTCTCAGATATTCACTTCCTCTTTTGTGCCGCTTCTTGCAAAAGTGCAAGATGATATCGCCACATTCCATCGCTATATGCAGCGCATCGACCGTTTTTCAGCCCTTCTTGCATTCCCTGGGCTTACTATTGTAGCGGCATGCGGCATCACTATTTTCCATTTCTTATTTGGCACAAAATGGGATTCTGCAATCCCTCTCTTTCAAATACTCTGCATCCGTGGAATCGGGACAGTATTCATCTCGCTTTATAGCAATTTCATAATGACTCTCGGATACGGACGCCGGATTGTGATTATAGAGATAGTAAAAGATGCCACTACTGCAATAGCCTTGCTTTCCACAGTCTTCTCCATGAGCCTTGAAATCCTCGTCTGGGGACAACTGGCAGCCACTGTTGCAACTTGGATAGTCGCTGCCATCATAGCAGCACGCACTACGGGCTACCGACTACGTCTGTTAGTTGCCGATCTCCTGCCATTTGTCTTTTCAGCTGCCATAGCAGCGTTGGTAATCCTGGTAGTGCCGGTTCCCGAAGGCTCAATATTGAAGCCTCTCAATCTTACATCGCTCGGCTCAATGTGCATTCAGGCTATAGCTGGCATATCAGCAGCCGTAGTCATACTTTTACTTCTCAGAGTTCCCGAACTTAAGGAAGCCCGTGATATTCTAATCAATCGCTTTGCGAAGAGAGAAACCCATTGAGATATTCCGCCCACTCATCAAATGTGGTCATATTTCCTTTGCTCCAGGCATATCCCCAATAATAACGGAATGTCTCCCCCGGCAGGATAATGCTTTTGGCCAAGATATGACCTTGGTCTTCAAACATTGCTTCAGCTCCACCCGGAATTATGAGTCCCGCGAAAATCTTTCCGCTGTCATTTCGTTGGGTAGGATCTTCATAAGCCATCACTCCTTGCTCCAGCTGCATGATCGCTTTCCCATCATCGCGTCTTGGAAATCCTGCCACTATCTCGTATGAATGCGACAGTCCCTCATAGCTGACTTCACAGTAGTTGAGATAATTGCCCTTATCAAGCACAATCCTACGACGCTCCGTGATTGTATCTTGGCCGATCATCACTGGGGCGAATGAAAGTAGTGCCTCAAAACGATCAGGACCGTTCTGAACTATCTCTGCAGATTCATAGCACCACGGGAACTGAATCCTTCCTTCTTCGTCAAGCAAAGCAGCCACTCCGCATCCAAGGGTTGATCCTACTGCATAAAAGTCAGCACCCTTTCCATGGTCGATATGATAAGTGAACGACTCTTCAAATTTCTTTGCCTCTTCCTTGTCTATCTTTCTCAACGAATCTACTTTTGCCCAATTTGAACCGCTGCACTGCTCCCCGTATAGATAAGGTAGCACCAAGCCGGACTCAGGATATTTTGCAAATAAGTCATAGCCAAACGATTTCTCTCCGTTTCTTTGAGTTTTAGGCCCATATATTCGGAAAGCCACCACATCGTTCTCATAAGAAAGGTCATCATTACGCTCCGGATAAAACCGACCGCCTACATAACCCCTCTCCTCGCCCAAAGCAGGCAAAGGAGCTGAAATAAAAGCGACCGCCGCAATGGCGGCAGTCGCTTTTATCATATTATGCATTATGCATTGAGAATTATGCATTGATCAATAGTATTTCGCAAAATCCACCTGCGACATGTCGCCGCAGTCAATAAATGATTCATGAAGCGCAAAAGCAGCGTGGAGATGATGCGGTGTGTGTGCCTTGGCTCCCTTATTGGCAAGCTTAAGATAATCCCACATGATTTCCTTATACATAGGATGCACGCAGTTCTCAATGATGGTAGTAGCTCTCTGGCGGGGATCTTTGCCGCGTAGGTCAGCCACACCCTGCTCTGTGATAAGAACATTCACTGAGTGCTCTGTGTGGTCGATGTGTGAACACATTGGCACGATAGCTGAGATCTTTCCTCCCTTCTGTACTGAGGGGCAAGAGAAGATAGAAAGATAGCCGTTGCGTGTAAAGTCGCCCGAACCGCCGATACCATTCATCATCTTGGTGCCGAGCACGTGAGTAGAGTTCACATTGCCGTAGATGTCTGCCTCAAGTGCGGTGTTCATAGTGATTACACCGAGTCGGCGCACTACTTCCGGGCTATTGGAGATCTCACCTGAACGTAGAAGGATCTTATCACGGAAGAAGTCGATATTCTCCATAAAGTGGAGCATGGCATCGTCAGAGAATGTCATGGCGCAAGTAGACGCAAACTTACAGTGACCCTGTTCCATAAGTGCCATAACAGCATCTTGGATCACTTCGGTATACATCTCAAATGGAGGAATCTCAGGATTTTCACCAAGGCCGTAGAGAACGGAATTTGCCACGTTGCCTACACCTGACTGGATGGGGAGGAATTCCTTCGGAAGCATACCGCTGCGCAGCTGCTGCACGAGGAAGTTGCATACATTCTCGCCAATCTGGTGAGTCACCTCATCGGAAGGAGTGAAAGGCTTCACGCCCTCTGAAGCATTGGAAGGAACTACACCGATGATCTTCTTCGGATCAAGGTGGAGCACTGTTGAGCCGATACGGTCAGATGGCTTGTAGATAGGTATCTCACGACGATGAGGAGGATCCAATGGCACATAGTTGTCATGGAATCCGCGGAAAGAGGTCTTGTAGTAGCTTGAATATTCAAGAATAATCTTCTTCGCCATCTTGGCAAGTGTCGGTGTCATGCCGAGACCGGCGCCAAGAATAACATCGCCGTTAGGGCTCATCTCCGTCACTTCAATAATAGCTACATCTATGTCGCCGAAAAATCCATATCGGAGATCCTGCGCCATCATGCTGAGATGGCCGTCGAAGTAGTTGATCGATTGAGCATTGATAGCCTTGCGCGAGTCGCTATGGCCCTGATAGGGTGTGCGGATTGCGATTGCATCTGCGCGTGAGAGTTCGCCATCAACGTGGTCGTTGGTAGATGCACCGGTGAACAGGTTGATCTTGAAGGGAAGTCCTTTTTCATGGAGCTCCTTGGCTCGCTTTGCCAAGGCAACTGTTACAACTTTAGGCGTGCCGGATGCTGTAAAGCCCGATAAGCCTACATTATCACCGTTTTTGATGTAGGAAGCAGCCTCTTCGGCCGAAATAAAAGGGATGCTCATTTGTAACAAATAGATTTATTGTGTAATTTTGTAGACGATTTAATAATTTGGTACAAATTTAGGAAATATCTTTCAAATATCAAATAGTATGGACACTGTTTTTCGACTTGTTGACGATAAAAATTGCACTTTTTCACCAAAAGTGCGCATAGAGACCTATGGATGCCAGATGAACGTGGCAGATTCCGAGGTCGTGGCCTCTGTTTTGGGCATGGCTGGCTACGAGCTTACCGACATCGACGATGAGGCGTCTGCCATCATCTTCAACACATGCTCCATCCGCGAAAATGCAGAGCAAAAGATCTATCAGCGCATCAGCCACTGGAAAGCCTACCGTCGCAAGACCGGAAAAAAGATCATAATAGCGGTTATTGGCTGCATGGCTGAACGTCTGAAAAAGACCCTTATCGAAGACTATGGGGTCGATGTAGTGGCAGGTCCCGACAGCTACCTCCAGCTTCCCGAACTGTTTGCCTCTGCCGAAGCCGGAGAAAAAGCAATCGACATTGACCTTAGTCTGACTGAGACATATCGCGACATATTGCCCCGACGCATAGGAAGCGCCGGAGTCAGCGGATTCATTTCCATAATGCGAGGATGCAACAATTTTTGCTCTTACTGTATCGTGCCCTACACTCGCGGCAGAGAACGCTCTCGAGAGCCGGAAAGCATCTTGCGCGAACTTGCCGACCTGCGCCAGCGCGGATTCAAAGAAGTCACACTCCTTGGGCAGAACGTCAATTCCTATTCTTTTGAAGATGAGAATGGAGAAAAGGTCAATTTCCCTACCCTCCTCGCCATGGTGGCGGAAGCTGCACCTGATATGCGGGTACGCTTCACTACGTCTCACCCCAAAGACATGAGTGATGAGACTCTCAAAGTGATGGCTGCTCATCCCAACATAGCCCGCCACATCCATCTTCCGGTGCAGAGCGGAAGCAACAGTGTACTCAAAGACATGAATCGCAAATACACTCGCGAATGGTATCTCGACCGAATCGCCGCTATCCGTCGCATCCTTCCGGAAGCCGGCATCTCGACTGATATGTTCACAGGATTCCACAACGAGTCGGAAGAAGACTTCCAGCAGACCTTGTCGCTCATGAGAGAGGCTGGTTTTGACAGTGCATTCATGTTCAAATACTCTGAGCGCCCCGGCACATTCGCATCTAAGCACCTCCCCGACAATGTGCCTGAAGATGTGAAAGTGGAGCGCCTCAACCGCATGATAGCCCTTCAAAACGAGCTGAGCCTTGAATCCAATCGCCGCGACATCGGGAAGGAGTTTGAAGTGCTGGTAGAAGGCGTCTCGAAGCGCAGCTCCGACGAGCTTTTCGGACGTACTTCACAAAACAAGGTTGTAGTTTTCCCCCGAGGATCCTACAAACCTGGAGATTTCCTCCGCGTCCGAGTCTCCGACGCATCCTCCGCAACTCTCAAAGGCGAAGTCATCGAATAGTCCGACATCATGTCATTTTGACAAATCGACAAAATGAAAGCCCGCCGACTGGCAGGCTTTCATTGTTTTCACTAACGGGGAAATCAGATGATGATCTTAACTGTCTCTTTCCCGCTGGTCACGACATAGACTCCGGCTACCACCTCAATGCTTCCGGCACTCTGAAGAGAAGCCACTCTGCTGCCATCTATCGTATAGATTTCCACAGGTGAAGCGGCATAATCAATCACGATGCAGCTCCCCTCTTTATGTACTCTCAGAGAAGATGCGGCGGTATCGCTCCATACTCCTTCCACTTCAGTCACATCCATAGTGCCGATAGAGACATAGCAATTGGCAGGCACAGTCACTGTACCACCGGCAACACTAAATGATGGATTGCTATCATACGACTTTGATAATATCTGATAAGCAGCGTCGTCGTTCTTGCCAAAGCTGACTCTTACCGTAATTTCCTTGTCTATATTGGGGTTGATCACAGTGATGAGCTCTTTATCTCCCACCTTTGATACCATAGTGCGGCCATTAGCCCAATTTGCCTGAGCACAGTTATTCTCAAATGAGGCTGTCTCTGCAAACAAGTCGGTATTCTTATTGCGCAAGGCTATCAGCTCAGAATAATTATCGTAGAGTCCTTTTCTATCTGCACTTTGCAGTAAGTTCCAACGTACAGTCTTAGGATCTGTGTTATTTCCTCCATCACTATTCTTGGTATTATCATAATTTCCAAGCTCAGAGAATTGCCATATCATGTGGGCACCCGGGGCGAGGATCATCTGGGCTGCTGCCGACCCTAAACGGTGCATCGAATTAGCAACATTTCCTTTCACGCCGGTCGCTCCCCATTGATTCTGCTTGTAGGCAAGGCGCTGCTCATCATGGCTCTCAAGATATGATACAGTTGATCCCCACAAACGGCTTCCATCTTTAGGTGCATACATACGGTTCAGATTGCTATTTTCTTGATATCCCATAGCAAACTGGCATCCAGCTTCATTTACATTTGCCCAGTTAAGTTGTCCGGTCTCTGCCATTGCATTCTCTTCTTGAGCTGTCGCAAGGTTCTCGTTGATGAAATACCCGTTGGGATTGACAGCCTCCACCACTTTCTGAAGCTCGCGCATACGATCGATACGCGACTGATTGAAGGCATTGGTGGCGGCATCTCCTGAATTGGCATATGAATCATTATTGCCCAGGCCCTTCACAAGGTCGAAACGGAATCCATCAAATTTATATTCAGTCATCCAGTACTCAAGGACATCCTTCCATTGCTCCTGAACCATCGGGAAACCTTGGTTCCAGTCGTTGAGAACGCTGTAGGCATGAGGGGCATTAATATTGTAGAATGGATTCTCTCCCGGAACGTACATCTGATACCACGGATGCAATCCATCGCTTTGGTTGAATACCATATCAAGGATTACTGCCATCCCGTTCTGGTGGCAGATGTCAATAAATTCTTTATAATCTGCCGGAGTCCCATATGCCTTATCTGGCGCAAAATAGAAGTTGGGATTATATCCCCATGAGATATTCCCGTTAAATTCCATGATTGGAAGCACCTCGATTGCATTCACGCCAAGGGTTTTCAGATAAGGAATCTTCTCGATTGCCATCTGCACGGTGCCATTACCATCAGCTTTACCCTCCGTGCCTGTAAAGTCGCGGAAAAGAAGCTCATATATGATAAGATCGGAAGGAGCAGTCCCTTTGAAATTCTTCACCTTCCAGTCATAGTCGTTTATATTGCCTTGATATATTGCCAATGACACGCCGTCAATCTTATCGAAAGGATATGCCGGAAGATCCGGATATACATCGGTGGTGATATATTTATCATTCCATGGGTCGAGCACAAGACGAGCATATGGATCGCTGACCTTCTGAGATCCGTCTATAAGGAAATAATAGCCATATTGCTTCGTGTTGTCAAGGCCATCGACTGTGACCCAAAAATAACGAAGACCATCTACATCCTGATATTTCATCAAGTAGTTATTGTCTGGCGTATAGTCGTTCCATGCTCCTACAAGCATCACACTGCTTTTCCCTGGCGCGCCTAAACAGAATGTCACACTTCCGTCTGCATTCTTGACAGGACCCATTTTCGGAGTTCCTCCGGGATAATTTTCAGCTTTCGACTCCTCAATGAAAGAAAAGTTTTTCACGTCGGTCACAGTTTCTCCGTTAGCAGTAGCAGTTGCTTTCACTTCATAATTGCCAGCTCCGGGGAAAGTATAGTCTACAGTCAAAAGAGTAGATGACTTCACGTTTCCTACTTCCTTGTCATTTACCGTCAGAGTGATATCAGCCGGTTTTGTAGTGCCGACTTTGAAAGTCACCTGCGCTGTAGATGGAGTCACTATAGAGCCACTCAGGCCGGATTGTATTGCCACCTGCAGCCCCGAATCAAGCACATCAATGAATATATCCGAATTCCCTTCTCCCTTACCTTCCTTAGATTTGTCGGCGGTGCGGAACACAAAAGCTAAGCGAGTCACATTCACAGAAGGGTCTGTAATGCCATAGTATTCGCGGATATCGCCGATATAAAGTTGCCATAGGTTTTCGCTGACATATGTCAATTGATATTTGTCAGCATTGTCACCCCATGTAGGAGCATTCACCCAATTGCTGCCATTGCTCAGGCATGCGCCTGTATGGGCATACACCTTTGCTGTTGCAGGGAGCCCCATAAGCCCTTTATTGCCTTGATCGGCATGAAAAAGAATCTTCACATCTTTCGAATCCTCCTGTAGCGGAGAAGGATCGGAAGTGACCTGGGCACCGAGGCCCAAAGCCGTCACCACAATCATCAGTAGCGACATCAAGTAAATTTTCACCATATTGATAGTATTAGTTTTTTATTTCAATTATTTCATAGGAAAGTCCTCGCTCTTCCTTCTTTTCAACGAAGTTGGCACCAATCAAATATATAGTTCGAGAATCCATTGCATAGCGGCCGGCATAGTCTCGAGATTGGATTTGATCAATAGCATCCTTAACGCTCTTATTGTATTTGAATTCGAAGAGATAGATGTAGCTGCTGGTGGCGACTTCGATGTCGCTGCGGCCTTTATAGCCGTGGTGCTCAGCAATGGTCTTTGTTCCGCAAAGAACAGCAAGCAAGTATGTTATGGCGCGATAAGTTGGCTCATTATGGTCTTCTCCTGGGAGATCTTTCAAGAGGGTTGCGAGGCGCTGCATGAAGTCATGAGGACGCCCTTCATAGAGATCAACCTTGAATTCGGTAAAATTGAATGGGCTGTCAGGATCGTTGACTTCAGGGGCATAAATGGGGAGGAGTTGACGGTAGAAGCCGATTTCCACCTCTTTATTTGGGAACCGGAGATGATAGATATTTAGTTCTTCGTTGTAAGAGTCTATGGTGAGATAGCCGGTTTGGAACATTAGGGGAATTGGATTCCTGTCGTTGAGGCCGACAGCTATAAGTTCTTCTCTTGCGCACATCTTTCCGTTGATATCAGGAGGAAACGTGCCAAGAGCTTTTATACGCTTAGCCAGAAAAGTAGGAGTGCCGCTATCAAACCAATAGGGATCTATCTTCATTTTTTTCAAGGCCTTTAGGATGCTGAAAGGGTTGTAAAGCCTTGAACCTTCTTCTGTGAATAGATATCCATCATAGTATTGGCGAAGAGCAAGCAATGTGTCATCGAAAGATTCTTTTCGTTTTTCGGCAAGAGTCTGAATGCCCGGTCTGAAATTTTCGATGAGTTCACACTCCGACCAACCGCAGATGTCGGCATATGCATCTTCCAAAGATATGTCATCAAGGTTATTCAGATCGCTGAAGATACTGACCTTGCTGAAACGTGCGACACCAGTTATGAAAGCGAATCGGATATATTTGTCCATTGACTTGAGGTTTCCGAAGAAGCTTTTGAGAGTACTTTGGTTCTTTTCAAATAGGATCTTATTGTCTTCGATATTAAGTAAGGGCTTGTCATATTCATCAACAAGTATTACTACTCGACGTCCGGTCTTTTCGTAGGCAGCTTCAATAATGTTTTTGAAACGTTGAGATACTGACAGTTTTCCCTCACGTTTCCCATAGATTTCCTCATATCTCCAAAGGAAGCCATCAATCAGCATTTCCAGGGCATCCTCGCGTCGGAAGTCTTCGGCGTTGAAGTCGAAGTGGAGGACTGGGGATGGAGTCCAGTCAAGATCGAGGGAATCGGCTTCAAGACCTTTGAATAGGTCGCGTCGGCCTTCGAAGAAAGCTTCGAGGGTAGAGAGGAGGAGGCTTTTCCCGAAGCGGCGAGGTCGGCTCAGGAAAATGAATTGTCCTTGGCTAAGTAAAAGCTTAATATAGGCAGTCTTGTCAACATAGGTGTATCCCTCCTCGATGATTTTAGAGAAGGTCTGCATTCCTACGGGATATCTCAATTCATTCACGGTCGCAAAGTTTTCCACAAAGATAATGAAATATCAGATAGAATCCAAATAAAAAAGTAGCCCGAAATGCGAGTCTCCCTTTTGGCGTTTTGTATTTGCAAAGACTAATCCGACCAATCAACATAATCATCCAATTAGCCTAATCATCCCAATTAGACCAATCCAACCAATTAGCCTAATCAAAAACGCTCATTCCTTCGGAGGAAATTTTCGATACTGCGTCCGAGCCCTAAACATTTGCTCCTTTATTCCCCCATTTTTCAGAAAATCAGCCTGAAGACGATCTATCAATTTTCTCAGGAACACATCTGTCTGATGTATAAGAGTAATTGCAATATTTGCTATTGTTTCGTCACTACGTGTCTTGATAGCCTCCCGATAATATGAAGAGTCATTGTGAGCAGAGCAAACTCGCCGGCAGACACTACTTTTTTCATCATTCAAATCCCATAATACTTCGTTGCGCACACGGAGATAATCCTCATAATCAAGGAGCAATTCTTGAAGGCTTGCTCTTGCAACATTCATTAGCTTTATTTCTGTCTCTGACGAAGTAGAAGCAGCAGCCGACCCCTCTGCAATATTTTGCCTGCCACTACGGGCAGCCTGTATCATTTGATCTATAGTCCGATCCCCCTTCTGAAAGAATTTATTAGCAAAGTAATAAGTGATATCATAAATACACTCCGCTTTCTGAAAAGCAATAAGATTTCTATAGTTACCCTTTTGTGGCAGAAAAGTATCCGACATGGCATAAATATTAAAGTTAAAAAAGCAATCCCAATCCTACCAATTCGCCCAATTAGCCTAATAAGTCCAATTAGTCCAATCAGCCCAATCAGCCTAATCAGCCCAATCAGTCCAATTAGACCAATCAGTCCAATTAGACCAATTAGCCCAATCAGCCCAATTAGCCTAATCCGATTAATCCAATGCAAAAATAATAAATAAATCTGATTCCTACAAATTTCCACACAAGCCCCATCAGGAAAGCAGAAAAAAGCCCGCTCCGTAATTGGGGCGGGCTTCAAAAATATTATTAAAGGTTTATTTCTTCTTTACTTTGATTACTGGATGATGCCCTGCAAAATTAACAGTTACATATGCACCACCGTTTGTATTGAAATTACCACCATCAAACGTTGGATTCAGAAGAGCTCCTCCATAGTTAATAGCCCAATCTCCGTTCATTCTGATTTTCCATTCACCCGTGAAATCAGCCTCGCCAGTCCATACTGTCTGATCTGCATTTGGAACAAGCTCAACATCTGATCCCCAATTTGTCATGGTTCCTATCATACCCATAGAATGGATTTTAGTAAGTGTGTAGGTATTTGTATCTAAATCCACGGTTGCCCAATAGAGACCATCTCCTTCGGTTGGAGCAATGTTTGAACCGCCGGTTATCCCCAGGTTATCAGGGTCACAACCAATCCAGTCACCATTAACCGTATAGAATTTGAAACCTTCACCGGAAAGAAGTACAGAACCAACATAGCTATTAGTATCAACACCATCTTTCTTTATGCAATAGAGATACTGACTTGCATCGGGCGACCACCCGTTAAAGGATCCAGGAGTCTTGACAACATTTGTCTCAACTACCATCTGTGACACCATTGGTGTGACTGACATATTGCCGGAAGCCAAGCTTTCACCGGGAAGACCGAACCCATATACTGCACCTGTTTCTTTATTCTTAATATCTGCAGTAAGACGATAATAGACATCGTTAGCATTCACATCATCTCCAAAGAGATCCATATCTGCCATATGAAGATCCATTGCAGATGCTGACACTACATTACCCTGATATGACACAACAAGGTCAGTAATCTCACCATCGAAATCTTGGCTATCTGAAATTTGCACCTTGGGTATCAAGACGAGATTTTCAGGAAGCAAATCACTTGTTATTGTGAAAAGATTAAGAGTGCCATCAATTCCCAATTCATCAAGATTGACTGCAGATGGTGCATCTTTTGCCACCGACACCTCAGATGTAGTTAAAATGGGACCCTGTGGATTTTCTTGAATCGGAGCTACTGCAGGAGCATCTTCACAGGATGTCAATATCCCTCCTGCAAATGCCACCATCAATAGAATATTTAGTTTTTTCATGTGTTTATGCTTTAATCATAAATAACTATCCTACCTGTCCGAAATGCTTGTTTCGGACAGGCAAGGACTATTAATTACTGAATTGGCTCTAGAGTCAAGGTATATTTATTCCCTTTCCTGCTGAGTTTAACATTGCCAGTGAACGCGTCATTAAGCTTGATGTTGCCTCCACCCAAGTCAAGTTGATACCTCACACCAATTGATATTACATCTTTACCATCGCCGGCGGGAGCCCCAAGATTTATATCACTCCAATTTGCATCAGCGACCTTGAATTCAGTACCTGCCGGAATAGTAACATTCGGACATTCCCAAATTCCCTTGACATCAGTTGTAAGGAACTCGAGTGAAGTATCCCAACCATTCATTCCACCACGGAGATATATTTCACCTGGCTGTCCGGGAGTATCAGACTCAAATGGATAGAATATTGCAGACCAAGACTTGTCAGAACCCATGAGTGTGATAGAACCCTTGAAGCCTGATGGAAGAGCGATGTCTCCAGTATTCCAGCCCAATTCATACTTCTGACCATAAACGGGATCGCCACTACCCATACCGAGATTTAGATCGCCCCAGTTCTTGTCAGCAAACTTGAATTTGGTTCCCTCAGGAATTTCAACATTGTCAAGTTCATAAGTATTAGCCTCTGTTGTGGTTACAAATTCATAATTTGGAAGCTGTTTAATTGCCTCTGGATCCCCATCATTAAATGCCGGGTTGAGCCAGTCGTTTAATCCACCACGTATATAGTAACCAGTAGGAAGACCGGGCACTATTATAGCCAAATATCCGCAAGATACGGCTTTGCCTAATACTACTGTATTAGATGTATAGGCGGTTCCCAGCGTGACTTCCTCACCATTCTGGTCGACTGTTGTCGTTACTGGATTACCATTCTCGTTCACAACATTGGCATGAAGACGAGCATAAACAGTTTTGTATTCTGTTGGAATCTGAGCGGCCTCCTTGATATCGAGCATCTTGCAAAGAGCCTCTGCAATTTCTCTCCGAGTGGGATTGATATTAGCACAGTTCCTATAGGCAGTACTCAAAGCCACTGACCCTGGAGTGCTAACTCCTTCTGGAGCTTTGAAATCATTATAAATAGACACCTCGACTGTATACGCTACTGATGCTGCATAACCGTATTCTTTTGGTTGTGAGCAAGTAAGAATAAAGGATTCGCCAGCGTTCTCCTCAGTTATGTCTACCGACATGTTCTGCATCTCAGGCTCATTCAAAAAATTGAGCACCTGATCCCCCTCATGGAAATTCAATACGGGGTTGTCATCCCATGTCTCGTTGCAGGCTGTGAAACCTAAAGCCGCCGCAAATGCGGCAAACATTAACGATATTTTTTTCATTTTGATTAATTTCTTTGATTAGTGTTAGGCA
The DNA here is from genome assembly GCA_964525115.1 of uncultured Sangeribacter sp. Lineage (GTDB taxonomy): Bacteria > Bacteroidota > Bacteroidia > Bacteroidales > Muribaculaceae > Lepagella. The sequence continues at coordinate 30,225 of CAZGGB010000025.1, forward strand.
TACGATTCTCAATAATCTGGATTCTGTTCGAAGTCAGGTTGAGATGCCAATACATTTGCCGGAATAGGCATTACATCATAATGAGCGGAGATAGCATTGCCATTCACATCATTACCCTTCCATGACCAAATAAGCTGATTTGGACCAGTGAATTTGCCAAATCTCACGAGGTCGGAACGGCGAGTCATCTCCCAATAGAGCTCACGACAACGTTCATCAAGAAGATTGTCAGAAGTAAATGAAGCCATATCCCACTGCATTACACCAGCACGCTGACGGATAAGGTTGACATAGTCAAGACCCTTCTGCTTGTCGCCACCACCATTGAGAGCGGCTTCGGCATACATCAAATAGACATCCGCAAGACGGATAAGAGAAAGATCGGTACCTGCAAACGAAGTGCTTGTAATATTGCTGCTGAAGATATTTCCACACGGATTTACAGGATGATGAGGAGGGAAGAAGTCGTTGCCACGGCTCAGCCCTGTCCATTTGATACAGAGATATCCATCTCCCCACTGGCCAAACTCATCATTTGAAATCTTATACTCTTTAATGACAGTCTCATTCTTATCATTAGTGTACTCAACGTTGCCTCTTACCCAAAGAGCCCATCGTTTGTCACTATCTGTAAATCTTTCAGAAAATTCCTTTACAGCCTTAGTACATTTCCATACGCTTGATGTGCCATATTCAAGACCACTAAGTCCACCTTCGTTTGCTACCGCACTTGCGATTAGGAATGTAGTGCCACCATAGCTCTGCAGACGATCGCCATCAAACGGAATACCCCAAAGAATTTCATTCTGGTCAGTTTCTTTACCGCCAGGCATATAGTCTTTTGCATCGCGGCAGAAAAGGTGAAGATATTCGTTTGCAAGGCCAGAACCTTGGAAGCCACCACCTTTATGACGATTGATGATGTTTTCGCAACGTGTAGCGCACTCATTCCACGCAGGAGTCCCGGTATAAACTCCCGCATTCAAATAGAGTCGAGCCAAGAGAGCTTCAGCAGCATCCTTACCCACACGGCCATACTCCCTTTCAGTCAGAGTTGTCTTAAGGTTGCTGTTGTCCACAAGGTCCACAAGCTCACCTTCAAGCCAATTATACAACTCCTGACGGCTTACCTGTTTTGGAGTAGTCTGACCATCTGGCTTGTCAATAGTAAATGAAGATTTTCCAAAAATATCGAGCATCCAGTAGTAGCTCATTGCGCGTAGAGTACGCACTTCATCATAAAGAGCCTTAATTTCTGCATCGTCGTTGCCTTCTGCTTCTGCAAGGAATTGGTTGCAGACGGCAATGTGGGCAAAAAGGCGGGAATAAGTTCCGTAAATATTACCATTTGTGGCATCGAATGTATTTGTCACAAGGTCGTATATACCATCATCTTTCCAGATCCAGATCACTTCGTCAGTCGGAAACTCGTTCATCATAAAGATTGCACGGGTATACTGTCCACGACCATTGTCAAGTCCTGAGATAATTGAAGATCCGGCACCATCGTTACCAGAAGTAGCCATACTCTGGTAGCACTCCATAGCCTGATTATAAAGAAGGTTCGGACTTGTAGGAGATTCCAGATTGGGGTCGATAGGCTCAAGGTCGAGATCTCCTACACAAGAGGTCAAACCCAAGCTTAATGAGGCGACTCCAAACATTAGATATTTATTGATTTTCATAAGAATATTTCTAACTTTAATTTGACAGATTTAGATTAGAAAGTGGCAACCAAGCCAATTGAGTAAGTGGTGGAGCGAGGATATACGCTGTTGTCGATACCTCCATAAACTTCAGGATCAATACCATTATACTTGGTGATCACGAAAGGATTCTGGACTGCACCGTAAAGGCGAAGTTTGAGGTGACCGTTGATAAGTTCGTTCCACATATAGCCCAATGTGATGTTGTCGCATCTTAGATAGGAAGCATTTCTGAGGTAGTAGTCGCTCATATAGCGAGGCTGCTCAAAATAATAATCAGTCTTGAGCAAATTGTTAAGGCCATATGAGTTGAGCGAGTTATACTGGCTCTTAGTAGAGAGTGCATTATTGTAGACATAGTTGCCGATTGACGCACGAAGATTAAATCCAAGATCCCAGTTTTTCCAACGGAAATTTGAACCGAAAGTCATTGTTACCTTTGGATCCGGAGACTTGTTGATGATCTTATCAGCCTCATCAATCTGTCCGTCACCATTCTGGTCAACATATACACCTTCAAGAGGAGCACCATTAGAATCATACACTTGCTGGAACAGATAGAATGAACTTGCAGGATGTCCTACTGAGTGAATCTGCACAGTGTTACCATTACCACCAGAGATTCCACCAGTCTTGAAGACAGAGTTGTTGGTAAGTGAGGTAATCTCATTATGGTTCCAGCCAATATTATAATTGAGAGTCCAAGTAAAATTATCAGTTACGATTGGCTTGGCAGATAAATTGAATTCAACGCCATAGTTTTCAAGAGTACCGATATTGTTGTTGAGCATGTTAGTGGTTGAAGAGCCTGCCGGCACTGCCACGAATGCAAGTAGGTCTGTAGTCTTGCGGTAATAGTATTCGATGCTACCGTTGATGCGGTTGTTAATAATACCAAAGTCGATGCCGGCATTCCAGTTAGTGGTCGTTTCCCAAGTAAGGTCAGGATTGTAGCCCTGCGCATATGTAGGAAGCACCCAACTTACAACGCCATTTGTCATACCACTTGGATAAGACACTGTAGGAGAAGCGATGCTGTAAAGCGGCATATAGTTGATAGTGCTTCCAACTTCTTGCTGACCTGTCTGACCCCAGCCGAGGCGAAGTTTCAACTCGTTAAGCCAGCCCGAAGCACGCTCCATGAATTTTTCCTCATTGATTTTCCAACCAAGAGCGACAGATGGGAAGACGCCCCAACGATTATCTTTGGAGAATCTTGATGTGGCATCACCACGGATAGTGAATGTCACGAGATAACGATCATATAAGCCATAGTTGATTCGGCCAAAGAATGAGAGGAGTTGGAGGTGGTTAGCCCAATGATAGTTGCCGTCCTTGTCAAGAGGGTCATTGGTGAAATTCTGACCCACGAGATCTACGGTGGATGGATTAATATTCATTATGATATTATCGCCGCTAAGCATAGGATAATCATATCCCGGAGTAGAACGATAACCACCGTTGCCATTAGCTCCTGAATAGTGTCCATCAGCATGGAAACGCTGCCAAGAGTAGCCTGCGGTCACATCGAGCATAGAGTGAGCTGCTTCGAAATCATTCTTATAGTTAAGATAGAAGTCAAGAAGAGTATTGCTCTTAAATTGATAAGTGTCTGTCTGGTAGCCACCGCCATAATGCTCGTGATTTCTCCATGCGTCAGCAGAGTTAGGAGCAGTGGCATTCACTTCATCAGTCTTGCTAACGTCATAACCTAAATTCAAGTTAGCGTGAAGTTCAGGAAGGAAATGCATTGCGTAGTCAAACTGAATGTTGCCATTGCTTCTGTAGACATTTGCATAATTGTCTGTATTAAGAAGCATTCCGAGCGGATTTCGGGAGCCATTGTCATCGATCTGTATCTTTCCGTCACCACTTACATTGTAGTGTTCTGTGAATCCATTGAAAAGATATTTCTGACCAGTATCACCACCTGTGATAGGACGGTTCTCATAAACCGGTTTAGTAGGATCAAAGCTGGTAGCGCCTCCTACTGCTCCGGAGCTACCAAAGCGGTTACGGATGTAGTATCCTTTTGCATTTGCATTGATACTCAAATGGTTGTCAAAGAATTTAGGTGACAAGTTAAATCCTACTGTCACGCGGTCCATCTTTGATGTCTTAATGATACCATTTGAATTTGTATAACTTGCACTTACGTGATAAGGAAGGAAACCTGCTGTGCCTCCAACCGACAGATTGTAATCTGAGCTAACCGTAGTGCGGAGCACTTCATCCTGCCAATTAGTATTAGCATTGCCTAACATGTGCGCTTCATTGGAATCTTCACCAAAACGATTGATGATAAGATCACGGAATTCATCTCCACTGAGAACTTTCCATGTCTTCGCAGCTGTATTTACATACATATTAGCAGAGAAATTCACTTGAGGTTTACCACTCTTTCCCTTCTTAGTCTGAATGATGATAACGCCATTTGATGCACGTGATCCATAGATAGCAGTTGCAGAAGCATCTTTTAATATGGTCATAGCCTCGATATTTTCAGGAGATATCATTGCAAGAGGGTTACCCATACCCTGTACACCTCCATTGTCTAGAGGCACACCATCTACCACTATAAGAGGATCATTGCTGGCATTAAGTGAAGAGCCACCACGAATTCGGATTGTACCTCCACCCTCAGGGCCACCGGCAGTTGTGACAACAACGCCTGGGGTCTGACCAACAAGCATATCCTGAACAGAAGTAGCAATACCAGCTTCCACTTCATTAGGATTAATCACAGCTACCGATCCCGTTGCATCCGATTTCTTTACGGAGCCGTAACCGATCACGACGGTTTCTGCCAACATTGTCGCGTTGTCCTGAAGGGTCACCTTGAGCTCTGTGCGACCATTTAGCGCAACTTCCTGTGTGTCATAACCGATGTAGCTGATCACGAGTGTAGCATCCGGAGCCACATTGATGGTGAAGTTGCCATCAAAGTCTGTCGCGGTGCCGTTTGAAGTGCCTTTTTCCATGACGGTGGCACCGATTAAGGGTTCGCCCGTTGCATCATCCACTACTCCGTGGACTGTGATCTTCTGGGCAAGTGCGGGAAGCGTGAATGTCAATAGCAGGGCTAAGGCCATTAGCGCTTTCCGGCTGAGTGTAAAACAAACGTTTTTCATGCAGGATTTTTTTTAGTTCTACATTTATTTAATTGATCTCAGATTCAGGTTAATTTTTTAGGGGTTATCT